>JAAESQ010001634.1 GCA_024229275.1 bacterium
CGGCTACTACCACTACGAGCGAGACAAGTCGATTCATCCCGCCTATCCGTTCCGCCTTTCTGCCCGCGATGCAGCACGCTTCGGAATCGTGTTTGCTCGCAACGGGATGTGGAGCGAGGACCGAGTCCTCTCTCGCGATTGGGTTCAGCGCAGTATGGCGATGTACTCCATCGACGATGACGAGGCCGGCTACGGTTTGCTGTGGTGGGTCTTTCGCGAACCGCGTTTCAAGCAATACGGTATGGCTGCGGCACTTGGTGTTGGCAATCAGATGATTGCAGTTCTTCCTGACATTGACCTAGTGATCGTCAATCGTGCAAACACTTACGAAGGACAGCGCACCCCGATGCCACAGCTCCTCGACCTGATCGAGGCTGTGCTTGAAGCGCGTGTGGGTGATCCTCAGGCTGACGCCAAACTGCAGCCGCTGAGGGTTCTTGCACCCGATGCGCGCTTGCAGCCTGTTCTCGATTCGCAATTGGCGGAGTTCGCCGGTGAGTGGCCCTATCCACCGACACCCCTCGGTCTTCCGCAGATGACAACTGTGAAGACCAGCGTCAGCGACGGCACGGTCGTCGCGTTCTCAGAAGTCAGTGGCACCTTCAAGGAGTTCCTACAGGTGGACGGAAGCTTCGTGGAAGAAGACAGCCTCGAACACTACATACCAGTTCGTGATGAAGATGGTGCATTTGCCGGATTCGCGGACACCAACACCATTGCGCAAGCCGCGGTTGCGGCCGCTGCAGGTGGAGACCGCAAGAAGGCCGAGTCTTTCCTGTCCCTCGTTGAAAGTGAATCAGGCGAGGTCGTACAAGTCGTCCGATCCGTCGTCGACCTGCTCGGAGGGCGCGAAAAGAAAGCGCAAAAGGCACTTGTGGCTCTTTCTGAGCAGAGCGATCCAGCACGCGTCGAAGATGTCGTCAACATGGTCGGCTACAGCTTGAGCCGTGCCGAGAACAACGATGGAGCTCTCAAGGTCTTCGAACTCAACACCCGGCTGTTTCCAGAGGCGTTCAACACGTGGGACAGCCTCGGCGAGGCGCACATGAAGCTGGGCCATGATGCCGATGCCATCAAGAGCTATGAGAAGTCTCTCGAGCTGAACCCTGAGCACACCGGAGCGAAGGAGATGCTCAAACGTCTTCGAGATGGTGGCGAATAGGGCGTCTGCGCACGGGGTTAGTAGAGATACGGTGAGAACCAAAAGTGATTCAGCGCGTTAGACGACGTAGTTGATTGAGGGGGAAATGATGCACGACTTGCTCATGGATGTTAAGTATGCCTTGCGAAAGCTGCGGTCAAATCCCGGGTTCACGACCGCTGCTGTGGTCTGCATCGCGCTTGGCATCGGAGCCAACACGGCGACCTTCAGCATCGCCGATGCGTTGCTCTTTCGTTCCAGTAGCTTCACTGAACCGAATCGAATTGTCCGCCTGTTCATCAATTGGTCCAGCGGCCTCGAGCATGCATCGTTCTCGTATCCAGATTTTGTTGACCTTGCAGAACGAAACGATGTCTATGAGGGCCTTGTGGCAGAAGCATTGCGGCCCTTTCACCTGAGCACCGGCGAGAACAACGAGAGGGTCTGGGGCTCGATCGTTTCGGGGAACTACTTCTCCTTACTGGGAGTCAATCTCAGCCTTGGTCGGGGATTTTCGGCCGAGGAAGACAGCACTCCGGGAACGCATCCTGTGACTGTGTTGAGCTACGGACTCTGGCAGAGCCGGTTTGCCGGTGCGTCGGACATCGTGGGTAGCGAGATCGCGCTTAACGGCCGAACCTTTACCGTCATCGGAGTGACTGAGGAGGGATACCTCGGTAGTAACAGCGGCATAGCCACCGCGCTCTGGGTGCCGATGATGATGCAGCGGGAGCTGTTGCCCGGCAACGACCTGTTGAACATGCGTGGGAGTCACTGGATCAGCCCGGTCATCGGTCGTCTGAAACCCGGCGTCACGCCGGAGCAGGCGCTGGCCGCATCGAACGCTGTCATGGCAGGCCTTACGGAGGAGTTCCCTGACAGCAACGAGGGTAAGACGATCGAACTCTTCGCTGACGCAGAATCGAGCCTGCACCCCATGGTTCGGGGTGGGTTCACCGGTTTCATGGCTCTTGTTTTTGTCGTTGTAGGATTCATCCTCGTGCTGGCCTGTGCCAACATCGCCGGCTTATTGCTTTCACGGTTCGCTGCCCGAGAAAAGGAAATCAGCGTTCGTCTTGCACTCGGTGTGGGTCGTGGCCGGCTCATCCGGCAGCTCTTTGCGGAAAGCCTGGTTTTGGCGCTCATCGCCGGATTGTTTGGACTTGCGCTAGCGTTGGTGCTGGTTCGCCTCGTCGGCAGCTTCTCTCCACCCGGTGACTTTCCGTTCGAACTCGATCTGGCCCTCAATTTGCGAGTGCTAGGGTTCACATTCGTGGCGGCGCTCGTTACTGGCGTTCTTTTCGGTTTGGCACCGGCGTTTTCTGCTGCACGGCTGGATTTCAGTGAGGTCCTGCGGGAGGGAGCCTCGTCGACAGGTACCCGAATATCGAGAGTCCGACAGGTACTGGTCATTGGTCAGCTGGCGTTGTCCTTGATGCTGCTGGTGGGGGCAGGGCTGGCGATGCGCGGGCTTGACAACGCCCGCAAGCTGGATGTCGGATTCGATCCTGACAACCAGATCGTCGGCGTCCTTGATCTTGGTCTCCAAGGCTATGATGAAGCTAAAGCGAAAGAGTTTCGTCGAGCCATCAGAGAGCGTGTCGAAAGCTGGCCGGACGTCCAGGCAATGGGTTTTGCCGAGGTCATTCCGATGCATCTGACCTCGCAGCAAAACGGCGCCGTACCAGACGGATTCGAGGTCCCGGACGGCAAAGATAACCCGAGCATCGACTACAACGTCGTCGATCACACCTACTTCGAAGCCATGGGTATTCCCATCCTCCGTGGACGATCCTTCACCGAGATGGATGACTCTGAGTCAACCTCTGTCCTCATCGTGAACCAGGCCTTCGTCGATCGTTTCTGGCCGGGTGAAGACCCCATCGGCAAACACGTGCGAACGCGCGGCGACGATCATGAGGTAGTCGGGATGGTGCCGACCGGAAAGTACTTCTCTATCGGTGAGGACCCCAAACCGTATATGTACTACAGCTTTGAGCAATTCTATCGCGGGACCTCAGTGATCCACATCAGGACCGAGGGCAATCCAGCCCAACGCTTTGCTGCGCTGCGCAACGAAGTTCGTCAGCTCGACGAGACCCTTCCAGTCTCGGATCTTGAGACCATGCACTCGGCCCTTGGCCTCGCACTACTCCCCGCGCGCATGGCAGCCGGAGTCGTTAGCGCATTCGCAGTGCTCGCACTGCTCCTCGCCTCGGTGGGCTTGTACGGCGTGATCGCTTACTCGGTTAACCAGCGCACGCGTGAGTTCGGCATTCGCATGGCGCTTGGCGCCCAGGCAGCGGACGTTCTCAGGTTGGTCGTCCGACGTGCCTCAACGGTGACGGTGATCGGACTTGGTGTCGGCCTTGTTGGTGGTGCCTTGCTGGCCATGGGCATGAGCAAGGTACTCTACGGAGTCGATGCGTTCGATCTCGTGGCCTATGGCTCGGCCTCGATTGCCCTCGCAATCGTCGCTCTCGCAGCGACTCTATGGCCGGCCAGCCGTGCAGCTCGGGTGAGCCCAGTGGAGGCGCTAACCCGCCTATCTCAATAGCAGCCTTTTGCTAGAGGCTCATAACCAGCACTTCTCACCGATCAGGAATTGGTGAGACGGTGCCGGCTAAGGCCTCAGGCCTCGTCGCGTCGTTAAATACGTGGCAAACGTCCCAAGCCAATGCCCACCTTCATAGTGCTCACCGGTTACTGAAGCGAGACCTGAATCAGCGTGTGCTGCGGCCGCGCCCCTCAGCGCCGGCTGACGGGAATCGGTTGCAGGAAGCCCACTGACGATGCCGTCAAGCATCCAAGCGCGACTGAGGTTGAGCCCGTCAAGGTGGGCGAGCTTGCCGTCGGTTCGGTCGGTGACGACGCCGATCGACAGCCAGTCGGTGCTTCCATCAGAAGGAATTCCCGGCAGGAATGCGCTGAGCCATTCAGCAAATTCCTCTGGCTTCAGGATTCGACGCACCAGGTCCGCTTCGGCAAGGCATGGAGACACAAAGTCCTGCCCCGATGGTTCGTATCCCATCGGACATCCGCGATCGGCTAGATAGAGAGTGCGGGTCCTCTCGACGAGTAACATCTCAAACTTGAGATTGCCGGTGACCCGGGACCAATCCAGGATCAGTCCGAATGCAAATGCGGTTTGGCTGTGCTCCCCAGTTCGAATTGGATAGCTCAGTTTGGGCAGCCAAGTAGACAGCATATTCTCGGCAGCGTCCTCAAGCGGGACAAGGTTTGCGGACCATGCTTGGGCTTCGGGATTGTCCCACTGTCGTAGCTCTGCGGCGAGCTGCAGTAGCCACGCGAGGCCGTAGGGACGTTCGAAAGACGCTCGTCCCTCACCGGTCACATAGGCGACCTCAGCAGTGATGTTCTCAGAGGTCAGAGATTGCGCGAGAGCTGCGCGCGCCTCGGCGGCGAACGAAGCTTCAGGATTGAGGCGTGCCAATCGGGCGAGCAGCCAGTGCCCATGAACCGATGAATGCCAGTCGAAGCAGCCGTAGAAAGCCGGTGTCAACTCCCGTGGAGGGGCGACGTCTTCATCTGAAGCCATGACGTGAGATATTTTGTTTGGGTACTCATGGTGCACGCAGTCCAGCGCGAGCCGTGCGAAATTCGCGGCTGTCGGGAGCTTCGAACCGGCCTGCCCCTGCGATCTTGCCCAGCCGGGATTCAATGTCAGGATGCCACCTATGAGAAGGGTGATGAAGAGCGCGTTGTATCTAGGCCTCATGTGCATTCTCCCTGGATTCATTCTGGTCGCTGCTCCGAACCGCTGTTTGCGGTAGAGAGCTTGGACACTACCGGATGATAGCTGAGTCCAGACTTGAGCCAAGCGCCAAGAGCCCGTAGGATCGCTCGGAGAGAGAAGGGGAGGGGCCATGCATCGACTCATGATTATTGCGTTGTGTTGCACTGCTGTCACAGTAGGAGCCTATGATCGGCCAGAGGGTGGCAGCTTTGCTTCGCGCTCTGTCGTCTATGGCGAGAACGGGATGGTGGCAGCGGCGCACCCCATGGCGGTGCAAATCGGTCTAGCCGTTCTCAAAGATGGTGGTAGTGCGGTCGATGCAGCAATTGCCATGAACGCGGCCCTGGGTTTCATGGAACCTGTGTCATGTGGCCTGGGTGGCGACCTCTTCGCCCTCGTCTGGGATCCCTCGGGTGAAGGAGAACTTCACGGTCTCAATGCGTCGGGTAGATCCCCCGCAGCCCTGACCATCGACAAGGTACCGGCAACAGATGGCGGTCTCATCCCGCGTTACAGCCCGTACGCTTGGAGCATTCCCGGCTGCGCCAGCGGCTGGTTCGCCCTGCATGAGAAGTTTGGCGAGTTGCCGATGAATCGATTGCTGCAACCGACTATCGATGCGGCCACCAATGGCACCCCCGTACCGCAGGTTATTGCGGGTTCGTGGGCGCGTTCCGTCTCTCGCTTCGGGGACAAGCCTGGCTTTGCTGAGGTGTTCATGCCTGATGGCAAGACTCCCGCAGCTGGTGAGGTCTTCAAAAACCCAGCCCTGGCCGAGTCCCTCAAGATGCTCGCCGAGGGCGGTTACGACGCCTACTACAAAGGGCCGATCGCCGAGGCGATCGTCGCGTTCTCCGAAAAGCACGGTGGCTTTTTTAGCCTCGAAGACTTTGCCGAACATCGTGCCGACTGGGTCGAGCCGATCTCGACCACCTATCGTGGGCGCACGGTGTGGGAGCTACCGCCCAACGGTCAAGGCCTGGCGGCGTTGCAGATGCTCAATATTCTCGAGGGTTATGACATCGCGGCGATGGGCCGCGACAGCGTCGACTTCTGGCACCTTCTGATTGAAGCCAAGAAGCTCGCCTACGAGGATCGGGCCAAGTTTTACGCTGACATGGACTTTGCGAAGCTTCCGATTGAGGGTCTGCTCGACAAGGGCTATGCGAAAGAACGAGCCAAACTCATCGATATGAACAAAGCTGCCCGTCGCCTGGAGCCCGGCAACCCGAACCTGCGCCACGGCGACACTACTTTCCTGGTCGCTGCTGACAAGAACGGCATGATGGTGTCGCTCATTCAGTCCAACTACACCGGCTTTGGTTCCGGCTATGTCGTGCCCGAGCTCGGCTTCGGCATCCAAAACCGCGGCAGCCTGTTCAGCCTCGATCCTGATCACCTTAACGCCCTGGAGCCCAAGAAACGCCCGTTCCACACCATCATTCCAGCATTCTTTGGCGATGCTGATACCCCGACCATGGCCTTTGGAGTCATGGGCGGTGACATGCAACCGCAGGGGCACGTGCAGATCGTGCTCAACATCGTCGACTTCGGCATGAACCTGCAGGAAGCCGGCGACGCGGCCCGAATGCACCACAGCGGCATGACCGAACCCACAGGCAAGGTCTATCCCGACGGCGGAATCGTGCATCTCGAAAGCGGAATCCCTGTCGACATCCGGCACGAGTTGTTGCGTCGCGGACACATTCTGTCCGAGAGCACCGGCGGACTCTACGGCGGCTACCAGGCAATTCACCTGAACACCAAAACCGGCGTCTACGCCGGAGCAACCGAGTCTCGGAAAGACGGCAATGCGGCAGGATATTGAGGAGGCAGAACGGGCAGACGGCTCTACGGGACAACGGGACGAACGGCAGGACAGGTTCGGATGTTCTGATGTAGGCGTAGGCTTCAGCCTGCGCCCCCAGCGACCCATCACAACGTGTTTCCCAACTCGTTTTCGCAAGAATCGCCCAAACCTAGGTCACGTTTTGAATAAGGACATCATGAGTCTATGCGGAACCGAAAACACCACTTGGCGAAGGAAGTGTTCGATGGAAATCCTGCTGTGGTGCTGGTGACCGCATGCACATCGAATCGTTCTCGCTGGATGGAACATCCTGACCTCGCGCCAATCGTCTGCGAAGAGATTGGGAATCTGCACCAAGGGCCCGTTGACGTGTTTGGATACTGCGTGATGCCGGATCACCTGCATCTTCTTGTAGCGACCGGAGGAACTCAACTCTCGGAGATCGTGAAGCAATTGAAAGGCCGAGTATCTCGAAGGATACGCCTAGTCGATGCCGCAGTCGAAGGATGGCAGCGTGGATACCACGACCATATCGTGCGACGTAACGAGGGACTTCTCCAAACGTTGGAGTACGTACTCATGAACCCCGTGCGTGGCGGTCTGGCAAGGAACTGGTGGGAGTATCCCTATTTGGGAACGCCGATTTTTGGAGAAGCCGGCCCTAGAACATTGGTGGACACCAAGCCGGAGGATCTCCTCTGGAATGAGCTGCTTGGGGGCGCAGACTGAAGTCTACGCCTACATTTTGGATTTCCGCGCAAAGTAGTTGTCATAAGTGTAGGCGCAGGTTTCAACCTGCGCCCCCAGCGCCGTCCAAAAAATGTGTCACCAATGGTTGAGATAGACACTGGAATTAGTTCTGTTGAGATTCGCCCATCATCATTCCACGCAGCCGCTTTTCGGCTTGTTGGTATCGCCCCGCCGCATTCGCTTTCCCCTGATATATCTGACCGCGTCCTCCTCCTCGGCCGTCGAGGATTTTCGCCAGTTCCTGGCCGAAAGCGCCGAGGTTTTCTGACGCTTCCGCAGACACCAGTGCGAACGATCCGTCGCCGGCGGTGATCAATAACCAGCCGGTTGAGGCGGCAGCTGCGAACTTCCGTGCCAGACCGTAGACGACATCTTTGCCGTATGCCGCAAAGTGAATGGACTGGAATTCCTCATTCTGA
>JAAESQ010001635.1 GCA_024229275.1 bacterium
CCATCACCTGCCACAGCCACACATCGAAGGAGGACCGACACGATTTCCTCTTCCCTTCTCTTTCTACTACCTCCGGGCGACCGAGTTGTCCGAGCTTCCCGTCGTTGTCGTGGAGCAGAAACTTGGGCTGTTCTTCGAAACAAGCATTTCTGACCTGTTGTTTCGTCCACTCGAGCGTTGGGTGCTCGGTCACGTTGAAGTGCATGAGCTTTCGACTCGAGAGCTCCATAATGATAAACACGTAGAGAACGCGAAAACCAACCGTGTGTTGCACGAAGAAGTCACAAGTCCACATGGCCTTGCCCTGGTTCTTCAGGAAGCTTCTCCACGTTTGGGAATCACTGGGCGGGCGCCTTTTGACCATATATTTCCGGACGGTTGAAGAAGCATGGCGGATGCCGAACTTCACCTCCAGCTCCAAGGCGATACGATCCTCGCCGTATTCGGGATGATCGGAGGATATCCTCCGGATGAACTCGATGTGCTTTCTCGGAATGGCCGGCCTGCCGGTCCTGCCCAGGGATTTGCTCCGCCAGAACTCCCGAAACTTTCTCTTCCTCCAGCGGATGACCGTCTCGGGTCTCACGAGGTCCAGCTCGGACGCCCAGTCTCGCCAGAGCTTCGAGACCAACCACCAGAACAACCGGTCACGGTTTCTCAGGCTTGGTTTCTTCGTTTTCCGCTTGTACACGCCAAGCTGCTGTCTGAGCACCAGAATCCGGACCAACGCCACACGGCTGATCCACGCGA
>JAAESQ010001636.1 GCA_024229275.1 bacterium
CCTTCGACTCCGCTTTGCTTCGCTCAGGGTGACAGGTATTGAGATTTGGTGTCTTTTTCTGAGTCTCCGCTGCGAATGCGTTGCAGAAAAACTCAGAAGGATTCCCCGACATAGAAGTACCACGCATCCGAGTCGTCCCCGACTGCGTAGTCGATGCTCAGGTTGAGTCCCGTCGTCTTGGACAGCTTGAAGCGCAGCCCGAGTCCGGCGCTCGGCAGGATGTTGCTTGTGTTGTAGTCGCTGAGGGACTCGCCAACCTGGCCTATTCCTGCAAAAGCCACCAATCCAAGTTTCTTGTAGAAATTCCAACGGTACTCGGCTTGTAGTGTAACCATAGTCTCGTCCCTGTAACGGCCGGCGATGTAGCCGCGCAGGTCTCCGCCCTGACCGAGCTTACACAGGGCGTAGAACGGAGCATCACCTGGCGTCATGCAGAGAGTGCCGCGTGCCGCGATGACGGATGCGGGTCGAAGCTCGTGGTAGACGTTGTAGTCGACGTGAGTGGCCTCGAAGCCGAAATCGCTGCCAAGAGCCTCGTTCGAGATACTCCACGATCCGTCCAGCAATTGCCCCTTGTGGGGGTTGAACCTGTTGTCGCGGCTGTCGTATTCGACGAGGAATCCGAGTCCGGCAACACTGCTGTCAACTGCAAATCTGGGCGGCGCTACGAGTCCTTGCGGAGAGAGTCTAAATGAGGTGGTGAGACTTGCATACCAATAGTGAAGACCGCCGTACCAGTGACCTTTGATTCTTCTCAGGCCCTCTGCGCCGGCGAACCATCCGTCTTGCGTGTACGGGATCGAGAGACCCCTGTCGCCGAGGATGTTGCCTGTTCCGAAATACTCGAGGCTGAGGTTGAAGGATGCGTATGCGGCTTTGAGTCTCCACGCGTCATCTTTGAAATGCGCGACTTGAGCGATTCCCCACCCGTAGCTGTCGGAATCCGTGTAGGCAGCCCCTACTGCAGTGAAGGACGGCTGTGAGCCTTCATCAAGCTGGTAGAGATACATTGCAACGGCGGCG
>JAAESQ010001637.1 GCA_024229275.1 bacterium
CCCCGAATACCGCCGGCTCGATGGACAGGTACGAAGCCTCCGAGGTCATCTCACTCGAAAGCTGGCCGCCTTCTCGGCGATGGGTCTCACAGGCGAGATCGAAGCGAAAAAAGTGGCGGCGTTCGAACAGAAAAAAGCCGAACTCCGGGAGCGGATCGAGGAGTTGACGAAAGAGCTCGATGAACTCAAGAGCCAGCGCAAAGCGGTCGAACACCACATCACCATCGCCGAGCTGCCCGAAGAGGAACGCTTCAAGCAACTGAGCACCCAAAGCAAGCACCTGATCGATACCATCAAGATGGTGGCCTACCGCGCCGAAACCGCGATGGTGCAGATGGCTCGGGAAAAGATGCGTCGAGAGGACGATGCACGAAGTTTACTTAGATCACTCTACAGCACGGAGGCCGACCTGCTGCCCGACGAAAACGCCGGGACCTTGACGGTGCGAGTGCATCACCAGGCCAAGCGTTGTGCTGATGAGGTGATCGGTCACCTTTGTAACGAGCTCAACCAGACCGAGACGGTTTTTCCAGGTACGACCTTGCGCCTGGTTTATGAATTGGTCTCCACCTAGTCGGTCTCCGCTGTTAGACCTGTTTGCGCACCAGAGGTCGTGGCGGCGATGGCTTCCCGTAGCCC
>JAAESQ010001638.1 GCA_024229275.1 bacterium
GACAGCAAGAGTCGGCCGTCGCCTTCGGAAAACGGAATTCTGCCCGCACGTGTCTCTTTGTCGCCAAGCACCGCCATTCCGAGGTTCTGTTGCTGAGAAACCAGTGGCACCGCCACCAACTCATAGGGAGGCTCCCCATCCGGCCTGACGGTGCGCGCAACCTGGCCATCGACCAGCGTCTCAAGGGCCTCCTCACCAACCAAAGTCCTCACCCGATCCAAGGATTCGGTCATGCCGATGGAGCGAGTCACCGATTCGTGGCCACCCGGGTAGGTGGTCGCAACACATCCAACTCGAGCGTCCAGGGTCCCAACTGCGCGCTGAAGGAGTTCGTCGACAAGCTCCTCTTCAGAGAGAACGCCACCAATTGTGAGCGACAGGTCGACCAAGGTCTCCAGCTGCAGTTCACGCCAGTTACGATCAAAGGTATCCATGGGCCACACACAGTGTAGCGTGCCACCCGGCCGCGTCACCTTCGATGGAAGAACTCCAAGTCGAAAGGCGCGTGAGGTCTGAACCGCGAAGAAGTATCACTCAGAGTGCTGTAGCAGTGCACACTCCTTTCGATGTCAGTTGTTCAACGGTGATATCTGTGCAGCTTTCACCGACAAGCGCGGTCACTGCAGCCACTCCTTGAGCGGACTCCCTTCTTCGCGTTCTTTGCGGTTCATATTTCTCTCGTGCGATTCAACTCAAGAGCGCTCGATGACATGCGATAGATTCAACCCGAGACGTTGAAGTGACTATCGTCCGGCAAGACGACAACGTCCCTCATCCCGATTCCCTTGAGCGAAACCGTGCGTGGCTCGACCACCATATGATTGACGATGTCTGGCGCCTGTGCCGCCAGCTCATCAAGAAAATCTCGATCGAACACGATCTCGCCGTTGTTCGCCGTCTCCTCGAGTCTGGTCGCGAGTATCGGCAGGCTTCCCTGGATGTCGTAATGGCTCTGTCCACTCAGGCCCCAGAGCCCCTCATCAACATAGCCCGTCACTAGAGCGATTCTTACCACCGTCTGCCGATCCCAGAAGCTCTGGCCCGTGCGCTGTTCAAATCGCGCTAGGTACGCCTCCGCATGGCTCCGAAACTCTTTTGAAGATTCGATCTTCTCACTCAATAGCGCGTGGAACATTGTGTCGAACTGGTGGACCTTCTCCAGCCGAATGGAAATGGCAGCTTCAAGGGCCGCCCTGCAACTTCCTCCAGGAAGCTGATCTTCAAAGCAGTAGAACGAGCCATCCCCTACGCTTTTTGCCATGAAGACTTGATGGGCAACAACTTGATCTATCAGCGTGAACCACAGATCGAGAAAGAGTCGTCTCATACCGTATGGCATATCGAAGGTCGCAGCCGTGAATCCGGCAATATCGATCTTCATAATTACAGTCTTGCGTCCACGAAAGAGCTTCTCACCGCGATGAAGTTCATCCCCTTTCTCTTCGAGGAGGCTGCGAAGACCCGGATGGACGAATCGACGGTAGAAACTCACGAGCTGAACAGCTCGAACATAGGTCTGAACCACGAAAAGCAGTGCAAGAGCGCCAAGCAACGTGATGAACCGGTATGAGACCAACCAGGACGGAAGTTCGAGCACGGAAAAGGCTCTCACGGCCAGAATCGCGAGCAGCGCTACGAGAAAGGCAAGCGCTGAGGAAACTGCTCGCAGGATTTTGGTCTGACGGCGCCGCAATCCCGCCGAGCCGAAGCTCGCTTTGAAAAAGGCCCATCGGCCACCGGAGCGCGCACTGTGGGATCCCTGCAGATCTACGACCGAGGTCCCCAGATTCTCCCAAACTCCAGCCCGCTTGGGCCGACCGTTTCCCTCCGACAAAACCTTCCTCCTCCTTCGATTGTAACTGCCGAGTCGAACCTACCAATCCAACTCGACTCCGATCCCCAGCTCTGTTGCACGTTGCATAGCGAGTGCCCCTGCAGCTATATCCTGGACCGCCAACCCGACTGACTTGAAGAACGTAATCTGTTCATCATCTTTCCGACCACCTACTTTGCCGGCGACAATCTCACCAAGCTCAATCCAGTCCTGTGACCTCGACAGATCCTCTGCAACTGCGTCAATGAGTTCGCCGGCCTCTGCCAACGCCGCCTCACGTGAATCGACCACGACCACTGCGCGACTGATTGTGTTTCCATCTACCTCTTTCATCTCAGGTGTGAAGCTGCCGACACCGTTGATGTGAGTACCAGAGCCAACCCAGTCACCATCCAGAACAGGCCTCTTAGAGGTGGTCGCAACACAAACGATATCCGCGTCGGTGACCGCCTCTTGAGGGGACAGGGCAGGCTCCAAGCGTGCCTGAACCTCAGGCTGAATCTCTCGCACAAAAGCATCTATTGCCTCAGGGTCGAGGTCATAGAGGCGGATGATGTCCAAATCACGAACCGTGTCTATGGCGATCACCTGCGTCCGTCCTTGCTCTCCGCAGCCGATCATCGCACCCACCTTCGAGTCTTCGCGAGCCAACAGATCAGTTGCTGCGCCGGTTGCTGCGCCGGTTCGCCACGCGGTGAGAAACGTGCCATCGCACAGCGCAATAGGCTCTCCGGTCGAAGGATCGAGCAGAACCACGATTCCTGACACGACCTGACGCCCGACTTTGGCGTTGGGGGGAAAGACAGACACAAGCTTCGCCCCGAGACCCTCACCAGGAATCGAAGCCGGTTTCACGAGCATGACTGAGTCGTCCGGCGGCACAGGGATCGACATGCGCTGCGGCACGGTTGCACGGCCTGAGGAAAATGCTTCGAACGCGCCCTTCATTGCCTCGATCGTGTCCTTCATCGGCAATGCCTGGCGAAGATCACTTGAGGACAGAACACGTAACTTCATAGACGACCTCACCTCAGTATGAACCCATGTCCCGGGCTATCATCGTCCACCTTTCATGGCGAATGGCATTGGCTCCCAGATCGGCAGCCGACGTCCGGGCGTCCAGTTCACACCCGCTTTTTCAAGTCGGCCCTCGAGATTGGTCAGGTCGACTTCAAGAAGCTGGCGAAGTTCCGCGAGCAAGCTCTCGAAAGCAGTCGCCGCAATCTTATAGTTGCGGAGATGGGTTTTAGTCGCAGCCGATGTTGAACTCCAATGAGCCTCCATCACGCGCTCGACGCGATCGACAATTGACGGCATCGTTGGATGCTGACGTCGTGCGACCGTCTGGTCACCGAATAGCGTGGTTCGCAGATTATTCAATCGAGCCTCTATCTCCCGTATCTGCGCAGCCATTTCTTCGTCACTTCCTGGCGATATCTGGATCGTACGTTTCAGAGTGGCTATTCTCTCGCCAGCATCACGCGTTGCCGCGGCGGTGCCCAGCACCGCACGCTGCAAATCTGCCGACACTAGATGGAAGTTCACCAGATCCTGCCGATCCTCGGCCGGCAGTGAAGCAATACCCAGTGGCACCGCCTCGAAGGCCTGCGGCTCACTCAATGGTTGCGCAACTCCGCCCACCCTTCGCACAAGCCGCACCGTGAAAGTTCCCGGCGCGACCATCGGACCGCTATCGTCCTCATCTGTCGAGGCTACCGGCCCCAGGGTCGGCCAGCGCAGGTCCCAGGCCACTCGATGGAATCCAGCCGCAACATCGGCATCGAGCCGACGAACCACGGTTCCGGAACTATCCTCCACAACCAGTTGTACCGACGGCGCTTCTTCTGTGTCTTCCTCTCGGAGCTCATCCCAGCCCGGAATGGACACAGACTCACCGTCAGCAGCCGCCTTGTGCTCGGCCCCTCGGCGCGTCTCTTTCTTGCTCTTCAGTGAATCCCGAAGATAGTAAGTGAAGACGGCCCCGAACGGCGGATTCAGCGCTGTATAGAGTCCATGCCCAAGTGTCCCCTTCTCGCCCCACCCCAGAGGTCGAGACTGGATGTACATCAGCGGGTCCTTGACCGGGAACAACGTAGCTTCTTCGCCCAACACCTGCTCATCAACGTTCCGCAGAGCAC
>JAAESQ010001639.1 GCA_024229275.1 bacterium
ATGCAGAGCTCGAAGAACGAGTTCTCGATGTTCGCAAAAGCTTCCAGGAGTGGGAGCGCGATCTGCACGGTCGCTGTCTTCGGCAGATCGACTATTTGCCCGTTTCGGACCATCGTGAACACCTCGGCGGTCTTGGACCAGACGAAGGGACTCGGGTCGTCGTTGTGGCCCTCGATGTAGCTCATGACGGCGTCAATGAGTTCGGGAACGCTCTGAAACACACCGCGACGCAGCCGCTTCGCGTCCAGATCGCGAAAGAAGCGCTCGATGACGTTGAGCCAAGAGCTGCTGGTTGGGATGAAATGGACATGAAAGCGCCGGTGTCGTTTTAGCCAGGCCCTCACCTTCGGATGTTTGTGCGTGGCGTAGTTGTCGACAATCAAGTGGATGTCCAGATTTCCCGGAGTCTCCCGGTCGATCTGGTTTAGGAACTTGATCCACTCCTGGTGCCTGTGGCGGGGCATGCACGATGCGATGACCTTGCCTTGGGCCATGTCGATCGCAGCAAACAGCGTCGTCGTGCCGTTGCGCTTGTAGTCATGGGTCATCGTCCCGCAGCGCCCGGGAATCATCGGCAGACTGGGTTGTGTCCGATCGAGCGCCTGGATCTGACTCTTCTCGTCTGCACTGAGGACCAGCGCCCTCTCTGGAGGGTTGAGGTAGAGGCCCACGACATCGAGTAGCTTGGCCTCGAAGTTCGGATCGCGGCTCAGCTTGAAGGTGCGAACTCGATGGGGCTTGAGGCCATTGGCCTTCCAGATGCGATGAACCATCGATTGACTGACGCCCAACTCCTTGGCAAGCGAGCGTGTACTCCAGTGGGTGGCGTCCTTGGGCGTCTCCTGTGTCGTCTTGCCAATGATCGCGCTCTCGATTCTCTCTCGCTGTTGTCGCGGACGACCCCCGCGCGGAAGATCCTTCTCGATGCCCGCGATGCCCAGTTCGGCGAACCGCTTGCGCCAACGCCCCACGGTGTGGACCTTCACGCCCAGCAGGGCGGCGATCTCTTGGTTCGACTTTCCCTCGGCGGCCCGCAGAATCATCTTGGCGCGCTGCGCCTGCCGCACTGCGACCTTGTGCCCTCTGGACCATCGCTGAAGGGTCGCCCGTTGATTCTTGGTGAGATGGATCTCTGGCGCGACGC
>JAAESQ010001640.1 GCA_024229275.1 bacterium
ATGAATGCACTCGCGGCGAACTTCAATGCTTGCGATCTGGTGGATCGGGTTCTGCAGACCACCACAGAGGCCATCAATGCGCAGCGCGGGGCTGTGGTATTCGCCGGTGAAAACGGGAAGCTTAGACCATGTGATGTGTGCGGCCGAGTGCACACCATTCGAGAGGGGAAACCGCAGCCGGCAGATGTCGAGGACATTCAGATCAGTGAGACTGTTGCCCAGCGTGTTCTAAAAGATGGTGAGAACGTTCTGTACCAGGGTGGAATGACCGACACGCCGTGGGACACCAGCAAAAGTATTCAGGCCCTGAAGTTGTCTTCGATTCTATGTGTTCCAATTCGCACTCAGAACGCGATCCTTGGGATCCTCTATGTCGATACCGATATGGCGGATCATAGCTATACGCAGGATGACATGCTGCTTGCCGCTGCAGCCGGCAACAGTGCTGGATTGGCTCTTGAGAATGCCCGGAATCACCGCGACCTGATGGACAAACAGCGCACTGATCAGGAGATTGCTGCGGCTGGGACGATCCAGGAAGGATTTCTGATTAAGGACTGGCCTGAGGACGATCCACGCTTCGAAGTCTACGGCGAGACTCGGCCGGCGCGTATCGTTGGAGGGGATTTCTACGACTTCGTGAGGCTCGATCCTGACAGGGTTGGGATTTTCATCGGTGATGTCAGTGGCAAGGGAGTGCCAGCGGCGTTGACCATGGCGTTGCTGCTGGCCGAGTTTCGAGCCAACGCGGTGCGAGCTTCGTCACCGGCCCAACTGCTGGCGCAGCTCAATCAAGGATTCGTGGACCGCAGTCGTCGGGGGACTTTCTGTACGATCTGTTACGTCACCATCAACCTCGTCACTGGCGAAATGGTCGCTGCAAACGCAGGCCATCACCCACTTCTATTAGCTTCTGGAGATGAGGTCTCGACCATGTTTGATGCCTCGGGTCCGCCGGTCGGTGTCGTGCAGGGTGAGCTATGGGAAGACGCGAAGGCTTTCGCGGAATCAGGGGATTCGTTGCTGCTCTACACCGATGGCATTGTGGAAGCGCGAGCAGCGACAACTCAGGTGTCGTCCCATTCACGAATCGTTGAGTACGACATGGACAACCTGGAGAACCTTGTGGCTGAACACTCCAGAAGCACCCCGGCAGGTCTCATTGGCGCGATTCTCGAGGACGTGCTGCAGTATTGCGCTCCCCTTGCACCACACGACGATTGCACCATGATTGCATTGCGTTACCTTGGGTCATGAATCATGGTCAAACTTTCCCTTTCCCCCTTTCTATCTCGCGAGGTCAACAGGTTATGGGACGGGGGAAGTGGGATGGGACGGGAAATGTTGTAAGAAATGAGGATACCTAGGGCGAACCCTTGAGGACTGGGGAAATGACCGATAAAGACATGCATCTCGAGATTCGATCGGATCCACGATTATTGGGGTCAGTACGAAGCGTTATTAGAACGTGGCTCGTGGCATACGAACTCGACGAAGAGACAGCGGATGGAGTCGTGCTTGCGATTGACGAGGCCTGCTCGAATGCTATGCGCCACGCCTACGAGGGTCGTTGCGACGAAGTGATTGAACTCACGTTACACGCCACACCGGACGTGCTGGAATTTGTTCTCTTTGACCGAGGTGTGCCGTGCCCCAAGGAGTGTTTAGAGAAACGCTCGGTACGGCCTTCAAGTGTTGATGAGTTGTCTCCCGGTGGTTTGGGCGTACCTCTTATGTTCGAGGTGTTTGACGAGGTAGACTTCAGTCCTGGAGTTGAACAGGGAAACAGAGTCGTGTTGCGACTGAAACGTTCAAGGTGAGGAAGGCAGAATGGCGCTGAAGATTGAAAGAACCGAATCCACCAGCGAGGCCGTCATCACCGTGGTTGGCGAGGTCGATCTTTACTCCTCGCCCGAGCTTCGAACTGCGATTCTTGAAGCCATGCCTGCAGCCTCGGAACAGGTTGCTGTCGATCTCAGTGGTGTGGCTTATATGGACTCTTCAGGAGTGGCCACCCTGGTAGAGGGACTGAGAAGCGCACGCAAGAATGAAAAGAGCTTTTCGCTGATCGCGCCATCGCCTGCGGTGGTCAAGGTGCTCAGGCTCGCCAAGCTCGATCAAGTTTTTGAGGTGAGTCCAACGTCATGATCGTTATTGTTGGGCGGATTGGTCGCTGGGCGCTTGGTCAGCTGGCTGCCGCTATGAGGGTTTCGGTCCTGGTGGTCGACACCTTGGCGTGGATCATCGTCGCTCCAATACGAGGAAAAGGACTGCGTTGGCGTAGCTCGATAGAGAACTTCGTCGAGTTCGGAGTTCGTTCACTTCCGATCGTAGGCATGATCTGTTTCTTGATTGGTGTGATCATCGCTCTTCAGGCGTCGTACACATTGAGCCGGTGGGGTGCGAATCGCTTTATCGCGGATCTTGTGGCTATCGTAGCGCTGCGGGAGCTGGCGCCGCTGATGACTGCCATCTTGATGACGGGGCGCAGTGGTTCTGCAATTACAGCGGAGATCGGCACGATGAAGGTGGGTGAGGAGATCGACGCCCTTGAGGTTATGGGACTCAACCCGATCAAGTACCTCGTGGCACCCAAGTTTCTTGGCATGCTTGTGGCCGTACCGTGTGTAACCCTGGTAGCGATGTTCATCATGGTTTTCGGCGGCTGGCTTGCGTCCGTCGTGGTTGTCGATGTTCCTTCAGGTGTCTACGTTACTCAGACCGTCGATGCGTTATCTCAGAAGGACCTGTTCACCGGGATGGTGAAGAGTGTGTTTTTCGGTATAGCCATATGTTGGGTAGGAGTCTATCGCGGGTTTCAGGTCGAAGGCGGTGCTGAGGGTGTGGGTCGACAAACCACCTCGTCGGTTGTGACATCGATATTCATAATCATCCTCATTGACCTTGTTTTTACGATTCTGTTCTACTTCATGTGATCATGACAGAAATCCAAAGACCAATCATCGAAGTGAGGGACCTCGTCGTGAAGTACGGCGAGCGGACAGTACTGAATGGTGTGAGCTTTGATGTTCGCCATGGCGAGGTCTTCGTCATTCTCGGAGGAAGCGGCTCGGGGAAAACGACCCTGCTGCGCAGTCTCGTCGGCCTTCTGCGACCCGCTTCCGGTCAGATTCGCATGCGAGGCGAGGACTTCACAGCGATGACAGAAGACGAGCGGATCGAGCTGCGCAAGAAGATTGGCATGTGTTTTCAGGGGTCAGCTCTCCTGAATTCGATGACAGTGGGTGACAACGTAGCATTGCCATTGCGGGAACACACTGACCTTGAGGAGCCGACCATCGAGATCATGACTCAGATCAAGCTTGAGTTGGTCGGATTGGGTGGCTTCGGCGACTATATGCCGGCGGAGCTGAGTGGAGGCATGAGGAAGCGTGCAGGGATCGCTCGCGCGATGGCCATGGATCCTGAGGTCATTTTCTACGATGAGCCTTCTGCCGGGTTGGATCCGATTGTTGCTGCAGGTCTCGATAATCTCATTCGGAAAATGCAGCAAACATTCAACTTGTCGAGCGTTGTTGTGACGCACGAAATGGAGAGTGTGAAGCTGATCGCAGACACGGTCTGCGTTCTGCACAAGGGTAGTGTCGTCGGCATGGGGAGCTGGGATGAACTCCAGGAATCGGAACATCCCTACATAAAACAGTTCTTTGCACGACAGCCAAACGATGAGGAAGGCGATGATTCGGAGTATGCTCGAAACCTGACAGGACTCAAATGAACGATTCTGCGCGGGTTTAAATTCGGAAGGACAATGGCAGCAAAACAGAGTGAATTCACAGCAACTGAGATCAAGGCGGGGGTACTCGTCCTGGTCAGCCTCTTAATCTTGGTGGGCTTTGTGGCTGCCATTCGGGGTTGCCGGCCGCGCGACGAAACAGCGAAGATCTTCTATGCGACCTTCACCGATATTGGTGGCCTGAATGCTGGAGCACAGGTTCGATTTGGCGGAGTAGAGGCTGGGCGTGTGACCAGCATCGAGTCTGATCCCGACGATCGGTCAAAGATTAGGGCCGCCGCAGAGGTGCGTGGGGATGTCCCTGTCAACAAAGGAAGTTTGGCGTCGATCGGGCAGATCACTCTTACTGCTGAGAAGCACCTTGAGATCTCCACAGGAAACCCTGGTCAACCCCTCTGTGAGAGTGGCGACACGATCCCAGCGGGATCTGGTGGTGGATTCATCGACCTGCCCGACATGAGCGGCGTTTTGACGAAACTAGAGACACTGTTAGATGGCGTCAACGTGCTCCTTGGAGTCGATCAGAAGAGAGTCGAAGCTGGGGAGGGCGAGTTCGAGGTCGCAAATGTAGCTGACCTTCTTGCATCGCTGCAAGCCACGGCAGATGAGAGTGGCGACACCATGCAAGAGGTGCGGTCGATCCTCGTAGAGAGCCGGGGAGGATTCCAGGATGTGCTCAATCGTCTTGTTGTCCTTGAGAAATCCACGACCGAGCTGATCGGACAGCTTAACGAGGTCGTCGCAGAGAATCGAGAGCCTCTGCGCGAGAGCTTCGCGAATATTCGTGACTTTACGGTCGAGACTCGAGTAAATGTTGATGAGCTAGCGTCGTCGCTGCAAAGAACGATCACTCACCTCGAAGAAGTGAGTGCCAACAGCAACGACCTGGTTGATGCCCGCCGGCCGGCTATTGAAGAGATCCTCCTCAATCTGCAGGTATCTACTCGGAACCTCAAAGAGCTCTCGCGGGTTCTGTCAGAACAACCGTCCGCATTGATTCGTAGCAAGCAACCACAGGGTCGCACAAGCGGGGAGGGGCGATGAAGTCGAGAATATTCTCAATCCTTTTGCTTGCAGTGGCTTGTGGCTGTGCCTCGGCGCCAAAGATCAACTACTTCACACTCGGAATGGAGTCTTCAGGCAAGGTGGATACGTCTGCCAACCTCACGGTTGAGCGACTGCGCGTTTCGGATGCCCTTGACCGCAGTGAGATAGTCATTTCCTCAGCAGCAACTCGGGTCGAGTTTTATGCCCGTGAGCATTGGGCTGGAGGCCTCGGCGAGCTAGTACAGCAGAAACTTGCGGCGGAGTTTGGCCCTGTGGTCGAGGATCGAAGGAATCTGGTCGTTTCAGGGACTGTGTTGGCATGCGAGCAGGTTGATCGGGCGGGAACAAACTCAGCTCGTTTGATGCTGCGTGTAGCAATCCGTGACGCTGAGAAGAAACGCTTTGAGGCGCCTTTGCTCGATAAAACCTACTCAGTTCAGAAACCCCTGACTAAAGCCGATCCAGAGATCGTGGTTGAAGCTCTGGCAGAGTGCGCAGTGGATATCGCGGTCGAGATTGCGGCCGACGTGTCCCTTTTCTCATCCAATCACTGAGCCCTGTCGATGGACAATCTGGATCCGCAAGATCGCGACAATCGAAAGACAAGCTCTCGGCTTGATCTTCGCCGGCTATCGCAGCTGGCGCTTCCCGAATGGCGACTTCTTATTCCCGCGACCCTCTTTCTCCTGATCGGTGGAGGGATGGGCCTGGCCTACCCACAGGTAGTCAGGGTTCTCATCGATGCGACGTTGACTGAAGGTCGGGAAACGATTGACCGGGCGGCGCTTTGGCTACTACTGATTTTTTCGATACAGGCCATCGCCGTTGCTGCGCGTTATTACCTCTTCACGACCGCTGGTGAACGCATCGTGACTCGGTTGCGCGACGCGGTTTACTCGAGCGTGATTACGCAGGAGATCGCATTCTTCGACCGGCGACGGACTGGCGAGTTGACCAGCCGACTCGCGTCAGACGCTACGGTTCTCCAGAACACGGTCTCGGTGAATCTGTCCATGGCTCTTCGCCACATCGTCATGGCTATTGGCGGGATTGCTTTGCTCGCATACAACTCGCCTCGGTTGACGGTCGTGATGCTTGTCCTCGTTCCACCAGTGGCGTTGATCGCAACCCTCGTCGGACGTCGCATTTCGAGGCTTTCGAAGAAGGCCCAGGATGCTCTGGCCGCTTCGAACGAGGTGGCTGAGGAGACGTTTTCCGGAATCCGCACTGTGCGAAGTTTTGCACGCGAGGAAAGGGAAACCGAACGCTACTCTTCGGCCGTTTGGGAGTCATTTCGCATCGCGCGTCACCGAGTCGTCGTCATCTCCATATTCGTTGGCGCCATGACCCTGGCAGGTTTCGGCTCAGTGGCAGCTGTGTTGTGGTTCGGCGGTCGCCAAGTTGTGACTGGTGCGATGACCGTCGGTGGGCTGACTTCGTTCATGCTCTATACCCTGATTGTGGCGATGTCGATCTCCGCCCTTGGCGGACTGCTGTCCGATTTTCTGCGCGCACGAGGAGCTTCGGAGCGAATCTTCGAGTTGCTCGATCGTGAACCTGAAATACCGGCGACAGGCGGAAAGCAACTCGACGAAGTTAGGGGTGAGATCGCGCTTCAGGGCATTCGTTTCGCCTATCCCTCGCGACCTGACGTAGTCGTGCTTGACGACCTTGCACTTGACCTGGAACCCAAAGAAATTGTTGCCCTCGTCGGGCCGTCAGGAGCCGGAAAATCGACCGTTGCATCACTAATGCTCCGGCTGTATGACCCTCAATTGGGGACAGTGACCCTCGATGGGCAGGATGTGCGGGAGCTTGACGCTGTGTGGTTGCGCACTCAGGTCGGAGTCGTCGCACAGGAACCCCTCCTGTTTTCAACCTCGATCGAAGCCAACATCCGGTACGGGCGGGACGGAGTCGAATTTGAGGCGGTCGAAGCCGCAGCGCGGGCTGCCAACGCCCACGATTTCGTCATGAAACTGCCCGAGGGCTATCAGACAGAAGTTGGCGAGCGAGGGATTCAGCTATCCGGAGGGCAGAAACAGCGCGTCGCCATCGCTCGAGCGCTGCTCAAGGATCCACCGGTTCTCATCCTCGACGAAGCCACCTCATCGCTCGATGCAGAGAGTGAGTCGTTGGTACGGGAAGCGCTCGAGCGTCTGATGCAGAATCGAGCCAGCCTGGTAATCGCCCATCGTCTCTCCACTGTTCGCAACGCCGATCGAGTGTTGGTCATGGACGGTGGAGGAGTTGTGGAGAGTGGCCGTCACAATGAGCTGATGGCTCAGGATGGGCTCTACCGGAGGTTGGTGCAGCATCAGCTTGTCGAAGGCTAGAAGGCAGGACGGGACTACGGGCCATCGGCAGGACAGGACGAGAACAGCTCGCAGAGTGAAGGCTACGGCTGATGTCTTTGCAGTGATGGTATCGCTGCTCGGTAAATGGCTTGCCAGGGCGTAGTTCTCAGATAGGGAAGTCTTTGGGATAGTGGTCCGGCTTCGCCTTTGGCTACGCCGTGACAGCCTTCGTTCTCGCCTAACGGCTGAGAACGAAGCCTGGTGGAGCCGATGGGGATCGAACCCACGACCTCAGCATTGCGAACGCTGCGCTCTCCCAACTGAGCTACGGCCCCATTAGGGAGGCGAATCGTAGCGTGAAATCGTGTCTAGCGCAAGATGTGGCTAGTTCGCTTTAATCTCTCGTTCGATATCGGCGCTGACCTTGGCCATCATTGCCTCGAGTTGTAGCGCGTCGTCGATGCCGCGTCCTTCCGGCGTGTTGTCGCCGTACAGCACAGCGACGACGCTGTCGTGCACCACCAACGGCAGCACAATCACTTCCGGCGGACACTCGCCGCCCATCTGCTGCATGATGTGCAGGTCGTAGGCTGTCTCCCCTGCGGGGCCCTGATAGCTTGTCTTACTTTCGACGACTCGCGAGAAGATCGATTCGTGCTTGCGAAGGATGATGAAGTTACGCACGACTTCTTCCGAGGAAAGAGAGCCCTGTTGGAAGCCGAAGCCACCGACGCCACCGAGGTGACTTGGATAGACAATCAGCAACATGGCGCGGCGGACCACGAGAAGTGCGGTGGTGAGAACCTCAAGACTGGCCTCGGCATTGATCGAAACCGACGACAGGTTCTGCATCTCCTGCATCATGGACTTCATCATGGTTTGGGCATCGCTGGTCTCTTCGGCGGGGCGGTCGGGCTGTTGAGGCTCGACAGTCGGGCCGCCGAAGATGGCTGATGCACCAGCCGTTACAACGCTGGACAGCTTGTCGTCCTCGAGTGTCGACATCGAACCCAGTACGAGCATCTCGGTTTCGAACCCGACATCGACGAGGATCTCGCGAGGATCCACATGAACCGCGCCCAGGTCGGGTATGGCCATGCTGTTGAAGGTCAGGATGCCATCCTTCCACGACAGCAGCTCGATGATCACCTTCTGGAACTGACTCCTCACGACCTCCGCCAAAGCAGCCTGTGTAATAACGCCCATTTCGACGAGAATGTTGCCGAGGTGATTGACGCCGGAGACGTTTCTTTGGCGGACGATCGCCTCCTGCAGTTGCTCCTCGGTGATCAACCCGCGGCCGACGAGGATGCTACCGACTCGCTCGCGCACTGCCGTCGAGCCAGCGTAGACGATCGAACCCTGACGGAAGGCCACCATGAGTTTGTCGTCGTTGCTGATGCCGGTAAGTTTGCCTGACTTCTGATTGGCCGACAGCATGAGCAGGAACTCGGCAGCCGCAAGATCTTCGATGTCTGCCACGATCGCCATGGACGCCCCCAAAACGTAGTGCAGCGCGGTCGAAACCTTTTCGATGATACATCGTCACGAGTCGATCTTTCCATGTTAATTTCGAATGCGATCCTCGAACTGTTAGAGCGAGTGGGGAGGTATTCGTGGTCAACGCGATTCGAATTCATCGACTTGGTGGACCAGAAGTCTTGCAGTGGGAAGCTATTGATGTAGGCGAGCCTGATCCTGATGAGGTCCGCATCCGGCACACCGCTGTAGGGCTGAACTTCATCGACACCTACCACCGGACTGGCCTCTACCCAGTGGCGGCCCTGCCGTCAGGATTGGGTATGGAGGCCGCAGGCGTGGTCGATGCTATCGGCAACGCTGTTGTCGAGTTTGAGGTGGGTGATCGCGTTGCCTATGGAGCAGCGCCGCCCGGCGCCTATGCCGAGATGAGAGTCATGCCCGCCTCGAAATTGCTGAAGCTGTCGGATGGCATTTCGGATGAGCAGGCGGCTGCAATGATGCTCAAGGGGATGACCGCTGAGTATCTTTTGCTGCGAACTTACCCAGTTCAGACAGGTGAAACGATTCTGGTTCATGCGGCGGCGGGCGGGGTCGGATTGATCCTGTGTCAGTGGGCCAAGGCACTTGGCGCAACTGTAATCGGGACCGTAGGCAGCGACGAGAAAGCAGAGCTTGCTACAGCCCATGGGTGTCACCATCCAATCATCTACACCAGAGAGAACTTTGTCGAACGTGTGCGAGACCTCACTCAAGGTAAGGGAGTGCCGGTAGTCTACGACTCTGTTGGCAAGGAGACTTGGGCAGGTTCGCTGGACTGTCTACAATCTCGCGGCATGATGGTGTCATTTGGCAACGCTTCCGGCGCTGTCGAACCTTTTCAACCTGTGGAGCTTTCCGCCAAAGGCTCGCTGTTTCTGACCCGACCTACATTGATGTCTTATACCGAGACCCGTGAAGAGCTCGTCGGTTCTGCGAAAGCGCTATTCGACGTTGTTGAGTCTGGTGCCGTAAAAGTCGACGTCCGGCAACGCTGGGCGCTGAAGGATGCAGCAGAGGCGCACCGTGCGCTGGAAGCGAGAGAAACGACGGGATCAACGGTGCTCGTGCCCTAGAGCAGGAAACCGGATGGTTGTTACTAACGTCGATTCGAGGACGATTCAGAGCATGTCGTAGATCTGGAGTTCGGAGTTGGGTTTTCGACATCCGGAAGATAGAAGAGGCCTCAAGCGTTCTCTGACACACAGTGTGCATAGGAGGTAGAAATCATGGCAGATAAGGTCTACAAGAAAATCAGACTCACAGGTTGCTCCAGTGAGAGTATCGAAAGCGCTATCAACCTCGCTGTCGCGAAGAGCGATGAGAGTGTTCGCGGAACATCGTGGTTCGAATTGGTCGAGCTTCGAGGGGCCGTTAACGACGGAAAGGTTGCTGAATGGCAGGCAACGGTCGATGTCGGCTTCAAGGTTGAGTGATTGTCATTGTAATACTGGCGTTAGCCTTTCCAGAA
>JAAESQ010001641.1 GCA_024229275.1 bacterium
CTACGGGCATGGCAAAGGGTATCGAGTTACCGGAACTCTCGAAAGAGGAGTTGACGCCGGCGGTTGTGAAACTGTTGGAGATGGTCCAGGAGTTGGCCGAGAGGGTTCAGCGACAGGAGGAAGAGATAGGGCGCCTGAAAGACGAGATCGCGGTGCTGAAGAGACAGAAGAAGCGACCGAAGATCAAGCCCAGCAAGATGGATGACAACACGGGAGGGGGCGGTGCCGGCAACACGGGGTCACGGACATCCCGACCGGCTAAGACGAGGAGTAAGAGGACGGAAGATCTTGAGATTCATCATAGGGAAGTGGTAGAAGTCGAAGGTGTTCAAGAGGATTGGACCTTCAAAGGCTATGACAAATATGTCGTACAGGATTTGCGCATCGAGCCGGAGAACACCTGTTATCTACTCGAACAGTGGGAGAAGCCGGACGGTACCTATGTCATCGCAAGGGCGCCGGCGGGCGGGCATTATAGAGCGACGTTGGTCACTTATGTTCTCCACCAGTATCACCATCAACATGTCACCCAGCCGCTGCTTTTGGAGCAACTCAAAGAATTGGGATTCAAGATCTCGGCGGGGAAGTTGAGTGACCTGATCATTGAAGGCAAAGAGGATTTCC
>JAAESQ010001642.1 GCA_024229275.1 bacterium
CCTGGCCATGCTGAAGAGGTCACAGTCAGCAGAGTGGTGGGGCCGTTCCGGGCGGTATGGGACCTCTCACCGGCCAGGGAAGATGGCCTTCCAGTCCCGCTTCATGTCGATCACCGTCCAGCCCTCCTTCTGCGCTAGTGGCATCACCTTGTCGGTATGGCTGGTGTAGGCGAACTCGCGCTTATCATCTGTGTGGTGGACGAGCACCGACATCCCGCCGGACAGAGCGGCGTACTGCAACATGTGCTGATCCCCGTTTGAATTCCCAGCGGCGAAGATTGGACGCTTGCCAATGACCTGCTGGATCAGCCTGGGCTTCCCATCCCAGTTGTTGAGGTGCTGCATCCGATAGGTGCGAACGAGCAGTGGCTTCTCGTTCTCTACGACCCACTCGCTGCGTATGGATGTGCCCAATACCTGGGATGGGGGCAAGCCATAGAGATTCGTCGCCGCAAGGCGGAGGAACGCACCCTCGTCGGCGGTGAAGATGTAGACGGTGAAGTCGTTCTGCTCCAGATAACGGATCAGCTCGATCATGGGCTTGTAGATGAGCCCCTCGACGCCGACCTTGAGCTTGGGATGCTTGAACTCGGAGAGGAATTCTCGGCCCCACGCATCGTACTGTTCGCTGGTCATGCCGCCGAAGGGCACGCCCATGAGCTGACTCACGATCGTCGCGAACGCCGCGTCTTCGTACAGGTTCATGAAATAGCTCATGTCGTTGGCAGCGACCGCTCGGTAGGGCTCTCGATCCTTGAGCGAGGGGTCGGCCGCCATCTGCGCCTTCATTCGCTGGAACACCCCTAGTAGGTGCGTGTACAGGGGCTTCTCAACCCATAGCGTGCCATCGTTGTCGAAGGTCGCGATGCGATCCTCGGGCGCTACATAGGTCGAGCTGCCCTCCTTCGTCACGCCGCTGACGAAAGCGACGATGGCCTTCTTGCTGGCAACTTCATTCCAGCTTGGCAGCGGGTCGCCTGCTCGCGCCAATTGAGGCAGTGCGGCGGTCAAGAAGAAGACCGTCGTCATTCCCATCGAGATCGTTCTCAACACCGTTGTTCTCCAAGCATCCCGCTTCGCAGGCGAGCAGGCCGGTATGCCCCACAGGTCGGAGCGTGTGCAGCGAATCAGTTCAGGTCCGGCAGCTCAATGTGCTTCTGCTTCATCAACTCCTTTGCCTGCTCGATGGTGCGGAACCGTGTGATCGACATCGGCCCCGAGTAGGTCTCACTCTGCACGGGGCGCGGCGGGTACTTCACGAAGCTCGCCATGATCTTCTGCATCTGCTGCGTCATGATCGGGGCTGCCCACGTCGTCTCCGTCTGACTGTTCATGAAGATGTCTACTCTTTCCTGCGGGTCCATCATCAGGTCATAGATCTGAGGAACGGCGGCGACATACTTCTCGGCCCCTACCCATCCCAGTTGTGCTGCCGAATGGGGGGCTCCGGGAATCGCGCCGTTATCACCACGCATGTTGAAGACGAACTTCAGTCGGCCGACGCGGATCGCGCCAGGCGCAAGCTCTCTCTCGGTGAAGTAGTACCAGCTGTCGCGCTCAGGCTCCCCTGTGCCGAATAGGATCGGAGACATGTCGTAGCTATCGAACGTCATGGGCTTGCCATCCCGGTCCTTGGTCGGGAGCTTGACGCCCGCGAGACTGGCGAAGGTCGCCATGAGATCGAGCCCGCCGACGATGTCATGAGAGTCCGAACCGCCCTTGATCTTCCCCGGCCACACGGCGAATGCCGGGACACGACTGCCTGCCTCACGGTCTGTGCCCTTGGTACCCCGAAAGGGCGTATAGCCCGCGTCCGGAAGCACATCCTGCCAAGATCCGTTGTCTA
Organism: bacterium; assembly: GCA_024229275.1. Lineage (GTDB taxonomy): Bacteria > Acidobacteriota > Thermoanaerobaculia > Thermoanaerobaculales > Sulfomarinibacteraceae > JAAESQ01. The sequence goes on from JAAESQ010001642.1 coordinate 1,847, forward strand.
CCGTGTAGATCACGAGAGTATTCTTCTCGATGCCGAGTTCTGTGATCTTGGCCATGATCTGGCCGACGTGGTGATCGAGTTCCATCACCGCGTCTGCATAGTTCCACTTGCCTGGAGACTTGCCCTTGAATGCTTTGGCAGGGAGATTGGGCTGGTGGTTCTTGGCAAAGTTGATGCTCATGAAGAATGGTTCGTCTTCCTTTGCATACTTCTCCAGATACTCCAGAGTGGTCTTGGTCATCTCGACATCCAACTCGGCGATGTTCTCGTTGGTGACCTTGGAGACCTCGCGGACCTTTCCTCCCGACTCGCCTTCGAGAACGCCGCTGGTCACCTTCTTGAAGAAGGCCCGCAGTTCGGGACTCATTGTCTTGTGCCAGCCGTCCATGGCATAGGTGTAGGCATTGAGGTGGTAGAGAAAGGCGTTTCTCATTACATCGTAGCCATGAGCAGTTGGCAGGGCGTAGTCCGCCTCGCCAAGGTGCCATTTTCCGGCAAAGAAGGTGGTGTAGCCCGCCTTCTTCAGGACTGAAGCCAGTGTCCACTCCGCCGCTGGCAGACCACCACCCTGGCCCTGGAACGCCACCGTGGTCATCCCACTGCGGTTTGGAAAACGACCGGTCTGCATGGCCGCCCGGCCGGGTGTGCAACTTGGCTGGCCATAGAAAGACCAGAACTGCATGCCGTCTGTGGCCATCTTGTCGAGGCTGGGGGTAGTCATGCCACGCCCCTCGCCACCCCCGTATGCGCCGAAATCGCCCCAGCCGGTGTCGTCGGAGACCAGCAGAATGATGTTGGGCTTGTCCGCTGCCGAGGCACTCGCGGGCACGCCCCCCACGATCAGAACCGCTGCAATCGCGAAGAGTGTCGATCTCGTTGCGTCCCTCATAGTCTGGCCCCTCCTCTTTATCGTGTACCGGCACCGAACTCGATGGCAGCACTCACGCGCGGTCGAGGTGCTACATGAAGCTCCGCCGATGTAGCCGGCATTGTGTGACACGCAGCAGCGTCTCGGCAAGGAGGCCGCCAAAGGGACGAGCGACAGGGGGCCGGGCTCCGAGGGAGCCCGGCCTGGACTCGAAGGATCGCTCGGTCGCGTGCGAGCGGATTCTCGACGCATCCTCGCTACCGATCCAGGGCCTCTACAACTAGGCCAACCGCTGCCTGCTCGATGTTCTGGGGGGCACATTGCTGGTGCCGCTCTGCTTCTGGCTGGTGCTGCACCGCTGCTTTCCCGGGTTCGGGCCGACGTGTCACCCTATGGCACTTCCTGGCACCTCATGGCACTACGGGACCGAACCAAGGTTTCCGAATAGACATCTAATATCAGTCGCTTACGAGGTTTCGCGAACAGCCTCCGAAGCTGGGGGTCGCGCGTTCGAATCGCGCCCGGGTCACCATCTGACTTCGCGCACTTACGCGACTCGCCCCAGCGAGCGTTGCGCATCGAATCACCGAACCAGACCGAACCAACGCTGACTGAGTGCCTATCGAAGTCGCGGATCGGCGGGGCGGCTTTCCCGTCACGGCGTGAGCTTGAGGGAGTCGCGGTCGATCCTCTTGCCTCGCAGGAATACCTCCCGGACGTTGCGCGTGTCCGAAATATTCTCTGCTGGATTCCCCTTGACGATGAGGATGTCGGCAGACAGGCCCGCCTGCAGCGAGCCGAACTTGTCTTCTCGCCCCAGGATTCTGGAACCGTTGTGGGTGCAGATCTTGATGGCGTCTATGGGGGAAATGCCCGCCATGACCAGCAGCTCCAGCTCCCGATGCATGGACTCGCCCGGCCATAGGCTGGGGAACGAATCGTCGCTGCCGCCGGCGATCAGCACGCCGGCGTCATGGGAGCCCTTGATATTGGTCAGGAAGTTGGCGCGAAAGCGTGTCATCTTCCCGAATCCCATTTGCTGGTAGAAGGAGTGCGGCCCTTCCCAGAGATTCTCACGGAGCTGCGGGTACTTGTTGTAGAAGTCCTCGACCACCTCTCTTCCCCAGATGTCGACGATGAGGGGCTCTTGGAGCTGCAGGCGCTGTCCCTGTTCATCGGCCACCCGCAAACCAGACAGCTTCTCGCCGACATTGGCCGTCACGACGACGAAGCGGTCATGCGCAGCCATCCATTCCTGGTCGTCCCGGGTGGCGATTTCGAAACCGGCGCTGTGGGCCCAGCCATCCAGACCGGTCGCCATCATGAACACTTTGTCGAGATTCAGGTCCCAGAGGTCGGCAACGGTCTTGATGCCCCGCGCGTGGGCCTCCTTGATGAGGAACCGGGCGGCGTGGTGCGAGATGCCCGTATACAGCTTGATCATCTCGATCTTGTCGGCCTTGTAACGGTCAAGCCGCGCACCGATGGTGGTCAGGTCATCTACCTTGTTGCTGATGTTGAATGCCGCGCCGCCACCTGTATCGAGCGACTCCCACCCTGTGGGCAGCTGGCTCCAGGGCAGGGCCGTCGTGAAGAACCGAGGCCCCAGCATTTCGCCGTTATTGATGCGATTCCGGTTCTTCAACGCGAAATCGTAGTCGTTTCCCATTTCCTGAAGAGTGGTCACTCCGGCGTACAGGTAACCGTTCAAACGTTGCTGAATGGCTTCATCGTCGTAGCGGATGGCGTACTGCTCGCCTTCGAGGTTGCCGTGCGCCCAGCTTCCCTGCAGATGAATGTGCATGTCGATCAGCCCGGGCATGGCGGTCAACCCCTGCCCAGCGATCGTCAACGCATCACTGGGCACGTCCAGGGTGCCGGTGGGCCCGATCGCCCCGATCTTGCCGTCGCTGATTACGATGTCTTGATGCTCGACGGGCTCGTTTCCCAATCCGTCGACGACACGAATGTCGGAAACGAGCGCTGAGCCGGTGTGGGAGTACCGAGGACGATCCTGAGCGTCGACTGCGGGTGCGATGACCAAGCAGGCAAAACACAGAATGGCGGGGATGAGCACTATCCGGTGAAGCATGATCGTTCTCCTGATCCGCCTTCTCGCGATTGAGCTTTCTCGAAAGAGGGCCAGCGGATGGACTCTTTCGTTCGGCCTCCTTGGAGGTTGTGTGCAATCTAGCTCTCTCCCCTGGACGGGACTTGGCGCTGTCACCTCATGGCATCTCCTGTCACTTCATGGCATCGCCAGACCGAGCCAAGTTTCGCGAATAGCTACGCAATATCAGAATGTTGCGCGATTTTCAGAACAGCCTCCGAAGCTGGGGGTCGTGCGATCGCGGGCGAGCGAAGCTCGCCATGCGCTTGCGACTGCGTCGGCCGCGAATCGCACCCGGGTCACCATTTGAATTCGCGCACTTAGCGGACTTGCGCATGCGAGCGCTGCGCATCAAATCACCGAACCAGACCGAACCGCTTCCCTCTACCGTTTCTTCGGCATGGTTCAGATCTCCTCGGCGGCCTTTTACCACTTTCGATCTGGACCAGATATCCCGTTGCAGCTCATTCCCACGCAGAGAATTCGCAGGGCCCAGCCCGAAAATTGATCGCTACTCATCGTGACCTCTCGCCGAGAGTTGGGGCCGGGAATCATCGCATAGTGTCGCGCCCGGTGGATGGACTCTAGAACCCCGAGCTGCCTCCCTCTAGATGCCCGCCAGCCCGCAGAGAAGCTCCAGAAGCAAGAGCGCACTGACGTGAACCGACCGGCTATCTGGGTCACATGCGGGATCGTTCTTCAGCTCTAACGTGGCATTCGGTGGTCGGCCCCCTACGCTGTCGACTTCCTATCTTGTTGGGGGGTGCGCCATGTCGTTCGAAAGTGCCTTCCTTCGCTCGCTCGCTGTCGTGATATGCACGGCAATACTCGCCGCGTGTTCGCAGAGCGACCCGAGTCCAACCATTGCTGGCGCAGACGCTATCCCGCAAACGCTTTGGCACGGCGGTACGATCGTAACGATGGACGACGAGTCGCGGTTGGTGGAAGCAGTCGTTTCAGACGGCACCGGCGCGATTCTCTTCGTCGGCTCAAACGAGGCTGCGCGAGGGCGATATCCCGATGCCATTGCACATGACCTCGAAGGCCGCACGCTGATGGCCGGATTCATCGAGCAGCATCTGCACCCGTTCCTCGCCGCCCTCAGCTTGTCGATACCCGTTGTCGCGCCCGAGGCCTGGAAGATTCCTGGCAAGACCTGGCCTGCCGCTCCTGACGCTGAAAGCTATTTCGCTGCATTGGCTGCGATTGAAGCGGAGATGGAAGACCCCGATGAGACCTTCTGGTCATGGGGCTACAACAGCTACTTCCACGGCAAACTGAACCGCCAGATGCTCGACGACATTTCGACAACCAGGCCGATCGTCGTCTGGCATCGCTCGGTCCATGAGTTTTTCTTGAATACGCCCGCTATCGCGAAGTTTGGCATCAATCAGGTCGACATAGATGCACTCGGCGCGGAAGTCATCGAGCAATCCGATGTCGAGAAAGGACATTTTGTCGAAGCGGGAGCGCTTCTCTACCTGCTTCCGATCATCTTTCCCGAATTAGGGAATGCCGACCGATTCCAGGCCGGCCTCGAGCAGATGGTCGAGATGCTGCACAGCAAAGGGGTGACGGCCTACAACGAACCGGGGGCCTACATTCCGAAACCAATGGTCCCCTTGTATGCGAAGGTTCTGAGTGCAGACAGCACTCCAATGTATTCCTTTTTCATCGCCGAGAGCAAAACTCCATACTTCTCGGCCGGACCTGAGGGCGTACTTGCCGCCGTCGAGAAGATGACTGACACGTTCGGAGACAACACCAAGGTTCGCTTCTTCGAGGGACAGATCAAAATGCTCGTCGACGGCGCGATCGTTTCGCAGCTGATGATGATGCGCGACGGCTACCTGGACGGGCATCATGGCGAGTGGATCCAGGACCCTGAGGAAATCGAGGCGATCTCCAAAATCTTCTGGGAAGCGGGCTATCAGCTGCACATCCACGTCAATGGTGACCTCGGTCTCGACACCGTGATTGCGATGCTCAAGCGTCGGCAGGCGGAGTTTCCTCGGCAGGGTCACAGGACAACGATCGTCCACTTCGCGAACTCGCGTGAAGATCAGATCGCCGAACTTGCCGAACTAGGCGTACTCATCTCGGCGAATCCCTACTACGTCACCGGGTTCGGCGAACGATTCGCCCAGGTTGGGCTGGGCCCTGAACGCGCACATGCGATGGCGCGACTCGGGCCGGCCGAAAAAGCGGGTATCTCAGTCTCATTTCACTCGGACATGCCGATCGCGCCCTCAGATCCGCTCTATCTCGCATGGAGCGCCGTAACGCGAAAGACCGAGTCCGGTGCATCGTTGCGCCCCGATCTTGGCATGTCCGTCGACGGCGCGATGCGCGCCATCACGATTGACGCCGCCTACTCGTGGGGCATGGAAGACGAGCTGGGTAGCATCAAGGCTGGGAAGATCGCGAACTTCACGATTCTCGACGAGAATCCCTATGAGGTCGAGCCGGACCAGCTGAGGGACATTGATGTCCACGCAACCGTTTTCGAGGGCAAACTGTTTCCCGTGAGAGAAGCGCAGCCCGAGTAGCCGCTCGGTAGTTGCGAGTGCAGATGGACCAAAGCTCGCGGCTGTCCCACAAACCCCTCTCGCACAACAGCCCCATCGGAGGCCCAAGTCACTGTTCTTCCGGCACCGAGGGCTCGGCCAAGTGTCGGAATACGGGACAGGCCGCGACCAGCTCGGGATTGCCCACGGAAGTGTGCGTATCGAAGTCTTGGCGCATGCTGCATCGCTGCTTCCACGGGGTCTGGTTCGAGGTGTCACCCTATGGCACTTCCTGGCACCTCATGGCACTACGCGACCGAACCAAGTTTTCCGAATAGCGCCACAATATCAGCCAGTTACGCGATTCCCCGAACAGCCTCCGAAGCTGGGGGTCGTGCGTTCGAATCGCACCCGGGTCACCATTTGATTTCGCGGGGTTAGCTGGCTCGCACCAGCGAGAGTTGCGCATCGCAGCACCGAACCATTCCGAACCAATTCCGTGGGAAACCCAGTGAAATCAGGGCCATCCGATTGCTGAGCACCAGCTTCTGATTCGACGACGACTCCGTGCCCTCGACACGCAATCCAGGGGAGGGCACGGCGTAGAGTGTTCCCTTCTGGACCTCTCCCTCAGAACGCCAGTCTCGCCCGAAGCCCGAAAACTGCGATCACGGATTCGTCCGGGTTCGACGACGGGTCGATGATGAGTTGAATGTCGGGTGTGACGACCAGGCTGGGCAGGACTTGAATGCGATAGTAGAACTCGGTCGTGTACTGGTCCCGTGAACGGTTCCCAGGCGTGTGTCCGTTTGTGATGGCCATGCTGGGCGGGTGGGCGTCTCTGAAGAGCTTGCCGAGTCCGAGAGATATGTTTTCCTCCAGCAGGGACCGCCGACCGTGGTCCTAACGTGCTCGCAGAAACGGCATCCAGCGCTCACC
>JAAESQ010001643.1 GCA_024229275.1 bacterium
ACCAGCTACTACCCACAAGGTGAAGCAAAAAGGGCACTGGCAAGCCAGTGGCACCAATGCGCATCTCGGACGATACCGGACTTCCGATGTCATTGGACCAATATCTCGAACTGCTTGATTGGACCGGACGTCAGCTTCGCAAGGACAAGTCGCGTGCGATTCCGGCGAAACTTGAGAAGATCATCACTCGCCTCGACATCGAACCCACGATGTGGGTGGAAGCAATGAAGAGTTTCACGAGTTGGTTCGGCTCGATCGCCGGCAGCGCCGAGCGAGTGCTCCAGCACGCCAAGAACGCAGGACGTCATTGGTACCATGGCATGAGGCGTTGCCGCGACTTGTTTACTTCGCCGGACGAATCGTCTTAGCCCAGTCTTATCCTTTCTGCGTAGCGGCTACTCTGCCTTCGGCGTGCTAGAGTTGCGCGCTCACCACGTCTATTTCGACGGATTCTCCCGTCACATCCGCTGACTCCTCCTCCGAGTTCCTCGGCCACGAGTTACATTTGC
>JAAESQ010001644.1 GCA_024229275.1 bacterium
ATAGTTTCCATTCTGCAGGGTGTTGTACACCCGCCAGTAGCCCCACATGCCGGCGACGTAGTGATGCGCCACGTGGCAGTGAAACAGGAAGTCACCCGCAAGACGCTGACACAGACCGGAACCACACTCGGTTTCCAGGTCTAGCACCTCAGCCGGACCAAAAACTTCAACGTCTACCCGGTCGGTAGTGGTACGAACAACCGGGTACTTGACCGGACCATCCCATGCAGCGTAGGTCAGGTTTTCCTGCTGCGGCTCACGCTGTGGGGACCGTGTCCAACGGATCGATCCACCATGCGGATGATGCGAATGGAACACTTCGCCACCGCCGTGAACCAGACGGAACTTCGCCGGATCGGCCAGGTACGAACGCGGAATGGTCGTAGGGACGTCGGCAAAGGTGTAAGAGCTGTAAGACAGTGATTCATCTTCGTAATGGAACATTTTGTCCTGTACCGCCAGGTTGTTGATCCCGAACGGCTCGGAGCGGTAGTTCATTGCGCGGGCAGAAGGACGATAGGCATCCGTCAGCGGGTCGCGCTGGGGAATCATCTCACCGTGCCGGTTGAGCGGACGGAAAGATTCGTCACCCACTTCGTGGTAGAACAGAACGAACTCGCGGAAGTCCCTAGCGTTATCGTTGGCAATCATGACTTCCCAACCATTCTTCGTCGGCTTACCATCGAACGGGCTCAGGTACGTGGAGCCCATCGGCTCAACGATGAAAGCACCGATCAGGCCGAGAGACTGCGGATCACGACCCGCATTGCTCTGAATCAGGTGAGTTCCTTCCTGCTCGTCAACCGGGATGTGCCACTCGAAATCCTGTGACTCACCGGATTTAACAATGCCACCAGGCGATGCAGCCGAAGCCGGAAGCCCGGAAGAACTGATGATCATAGCCGAACCATTCACCTGGAACCCAGCATCTTCATCTTCAACGCTGTTGGTGAAATGAACGCGGAGACAATCGCCCTGGTTGGCGCGCAGAGTCATCGGCTGAAT
>JAAESQ010001645.1 GCA_024229275.1 bacterium
ACGTTGCACGAGCCCGAACTTCTACTACTCGATGAACCGACCAGCGCTGTCGATCCCGAGACGAGACGCAACTTTTGGGATTCGCTGTACGAGCTGACCGCCGAGGGGACCACGATTCTCGTCTCAACGCATTTCATGGACGAGGCCGAGCGTTGCCATCGTCTCGCGATCCTCGACGAAGGACGCGTCGTCGCGGATGGCGAGCCCGAGCGCTTGATGCGGGAGATTGGTTTGACGGTACTCGAGATCACCTCCGATGACCCCATCCGTGCGCGGGCTCTGCTGGAAGGGATGGACCACTTGCACAGCGTGGCCCAGCTCGGCACCCGACTCCGGACGCTCGTCGACCCCGATCTCGTCGATCCAGAGGTTGTTGTGCAGCGAAGATTCTCAGAGGCCAGCGTTCCTGGAGATGTTCGCCAGGTCATGGCGAGTCTTGAAGACGTGTTCGTGGCGGCGACCCGTTGAGACGTTTCTTTGACCGCATGCTGGCGATCGCCTCAAAGGAGATCATTCAATTGCGCCGTGATCGCCTGACGATCGGCATGATCATCGGTATCCCAACCCTGCAGCTTCTGCTCTTCGGCTACGCGATCAACACCGATATCAGAGATCTTTCGGCGGCAGTGGCCGACCAGGCGCAAACCCGCCGATCGCGGGACCTTGTCGCGGCAACAGTAGCTTCGCAGGTCGTCGAGGTTGTAGCGGAGGTAGCGACTCCGGAGGAACTCGAAGCGCTGCTGCGAGCCGGGCGGATCTCAGTCGGTATTCACATCCCTCCGGATTTCGAGCGACGACTAACTTCGGCCGATCGACCGACGGCTCACCTGCTCGTCGATGCCAGCGATCCCACACTGCTGGCGGCTGCCAAGGGCTTGCTGTCACTACCGATCACGGATGAACTTCGGTCGGCGCCGGTGACTCGTCCACCTCCGACATTCGAGCTGCGAGCCTTCTACAATCCGGAGCGCCGTTCCGAAGTTCAGATCGTTCCTGCACTTATCGGCGTCATATTGACTCTGACCATGTCGCTCTTCACAGCGGTGGCGATCGTTCGTGAGCGCGAACGCGGCACATTGGAGCTGTTGATCACAACGCCAGTGCGGCGCAACGAGTTGATGATCGGAAAGATCCTTCCCTACGTCATCATCGGTCTTATCCAGGTGAGCTTGATTCTGACCTTGGGCTTCTTTCTCTTTCACGTTCCGGTGCGTGGTTCGATCATCGATCTCTACCTCGCTTCAGTAATCTTCATCGCTTCGACTCTGACTCTGGGTTTGCTGGTTTCTACCATCGCCACCAGTCAGTTCCAGTCGTTCCAGATGATCATGTTCTTCTTCCTGCCGTCGATTCTGCTGTCCGGCTTCATGTTCCCTTTCGAGGGGATGCCAAAGCCCGCCCAGTGGCTCGCGGAGTTGTTACCCCTGACCCATTTCGTACGTTTGGTCCGAGCTATAGTGCTGCGGGGTGCAACCCTGCCCGAGATCGGCCACGAGATCTGGCCCCTCGTAGCATTCTTCGTCGTAACCCTCGTTGCTGCGATGCTGCGCTTCAGGAAACGCCTCGACTAAGGAAGAGCCGTGGTTCGGGTTGTTTACGTGGGTAGTGTCTATCACTTTTTGAACCACAAAGAACACGAAGATCGCTATGAAGGAGATAAGGGCGGCTCTTCGAACCGCGCATGTATGCTCAAACCTGAAACTTCTTGCTCAGTTCAAGTTTTGACCTTTCCTACCGATCGACCGTAGGAAGGAGGTCTTCCAAGGGCAAACACCCTCAGCGATTTGAAGAATCGCTCCTTCTTTGCGCTCTCTTCGTGGGCTTCGCGGCCTTCGTGTTTCAAATATCGCGTTGGATTATAGGGCTTCGACGCCGCACTGGATGGACGCGTCACTTCTTGCTCTTGATGGTCCTTCTCTCGCCTTTGATCGGTTCACCGATTCGTAAGATGTTGCCATCCAGGTCGGCGATGGCGAAGTCGCTGAATCGCACCTCATCGCCGTAGTCGCGATCGTCGAGAGGATAGATCATCTCAATGTCGGCGAACTCCTCGACGTGCTCCCAGAGTTCGGCGATGCCCTTTACCGCGATGAATGCCGCGCTCGGCCCGAGCCCTTTGGCCCAGTCGTCACCTGAACATAGGTGCACGTATACCTCATCCCGAAACACGACTGCATAGCTCGGCGGATCGCCACTGAAGTAGTCGACCTCGAAACCCAGCGCTGTCGAGTAGAACGCCACGGCGTCCGCGACATCCTTCACTTTGAACTGCGGACCGACATGGTTGAATCGAAGTTCTTGGCTCACTCCCCCTCCAATCGCACACCCTTCTCTTTCCAGTATCGCTCAATCCAGTGCCTGTGCACCACCTTTAGCGGCGTACTGTTACAGTACAGACCGTGAATGCACTCACAATTGGGGGTTGGAACATGAGCACGCTCTACAGAGCAACTCAGATTGTCATCCTATTCATATTGATAAGCTCTGTGGTCACCACAGCTCAAGCACAGGTCGATGCCAGAATGCTTCGGTATCCTGACGTTTCGGAGACCCAAATTGCTTTCGTCTACGCAGGCGACATTTGGGTGGTCGAGAAGGACGGTGGGACAGCATCACGTCTAAGCTCGCCGCCAGGTGAGGAGTTATTGCCCCGTTTCTCACCCGACGGCAATCAGATTGCTTTCAGTGCCAACTATGACGGCAATACCGACGTATATGTGATCCCAACCACGGGTGGAGAACCACATCGCGTGACCCATCATCCGGGCAACGACCGGCTGGTCGATTGGAGTCCAGGCGGAGACCGGTTGCTGTTCGCCTCGCGGCGAGCCAGCGGCGTGCCACGATTCAACCAGCTATATCTCGTTTCGGATCGTGGCGGTTTACCCGTGAGGCTGCCGGTGGCATACGGTGAATTCGGCGCTCTGTCGCCGAACGGCGAACAGCTGGCCTACACTCCGAAGGATCGCAGCTTCAGGACCTGGAAGCGTTATCGTGGCGGCATCGCGCCTGATATCTGGCTGTTTGATCTGGCGTCTTTGGATGCGCGAAACCTGTCCTCATCTGATGCCAATGACTCGCATCCGATGTGGTCCGGCGACACAATGTACTTTCTTTCCGACCGCGGCAAAGCCAAGCGAGCCAACATCTGGGCGGTCGACGTCACGTCAGGCGCCATGCGTCAAATCACGTACTTTACCGACTTCGACGTCTCGTTTCCTGCGATCGGGCCATCAAACATCGTTTTCCAAGCAGGTGGGCGACTCTATCTGCTTGACCTCGCAAGCGAGCGCCACCGGGAAGTGGCGATCAATCTTGTGACAGACCTCTCCACTGTTCGTCAGCGCCGAGTCAACGTCAGCGACCTAATCCAGGCAGCGCAGATCTCGCCAACTGGGAAGCGAGCCGTCTTTCAGGCCCGAGGAGAGATCTTCAGTGTTCCTGCCGAACACGGAGTCATTCACAACCTGACGCGCACCTCAGGTGTGGCCGAGCGCTTTCCGGTGTGGTCGCCCGACGGTGAACAGATCGCATACTTCAGTGACGCGAGCGGCGAGTACGAGCTGACAGTTCGCTCAGCCGACGGTAGCGGAGAGGAAGAGACGCTCACAACTCTTGGGCCCGGATTTCGATATCGGCCTTGGTGGTCACCCGATAGTGAGAAGATCGCGTTCATTGACAACGCGCAGGCGATCCAGGTGTATGAGATAGAGACCGGAGTCCTAAGAGAGGTAGACCGCGGGCTATGGATGTTGCATGGAGGCCTGGAGGGCTTCTCTGTGAGTTGGTCGTCGGACAGCCGCTGGCTGGCATATTCGCGGGGCCTTGAAACGGGAAACAACGCCGTTTTCGTTTTCGACACCTTGAGCGGTGAGAGCACGCAGTTGACGTCGGGTTACTACAGTGACTTCGAGCCGACTTTCGATCCCGATGGAAAGTACCTCTACTACTTTTCAAATCGAACGCTGGAGCCGATCTACTCGGACATTGACGCCACATGGGTTTATCCCAATACAACAAAAATCGTCGCCTCCCCTTTGACTCTAGAGACTTCGTCGCCACTCGCACCGAGGAACGACGCGGAAGAGCCAGAAGAAAAGGAAGACGGTGAAGTAGAGGAGTCGGAGAGTGAGGATGAAGGTGGCAAAGATGAGGACGCTGAGAAGGACGAGGACGAGTCCGCACCGGTAGAGATCGTCTTCAACGGCTTCGAAGACCGAGCGGTTGTACTACCGCCTGAGGCCGGTAATTACACCGGCCTGCGCGCCGTTTCCGGCAAGGTTGTCTACCAGCGATTCCCCCGCAGCGGCTCGAACGACGAGGCCAGCCCGGTCGTGTTCTTCGATCTCGAAGAGCGCGAAGAGAAGACGATTCTGGACAACGCCTCCGGCTTCGAAATCGCGGCCAAAGGCAAGAAGATGCTTGTTGAGGTGCAGGACTCGTGGGCCATCGTCGACCTCAAACCCGGCGTAACACTCGGTGGACCGAAAGGGAGTCCCAAGCTAGCGACAGACCGTCTCGAAATGGTTGTGGACCCCAGGTCTGAGTGGAAGCAACTGTTCACCGAGGTGTGGCGAACCTACCGCGACTACTTCTACGATCCCAACCTACATGGTCTGGACTGGGACTCTCTCCGGACTCACTATGGTTCGCTGCTGGACGATGCCGTCACCAGGTGGGATGTCAACTTCGTTATCGGCGAATTGATCGGCGAGGTTAACGCGTCGCACACCTATGTCGGCGGCGGAGACACCGAAAATGCTGCACGCAAGGCGGTCGGTCTTCTCGGTGTTGACTGGGAACTTGTTGACGGCGCATACCGCATCGCCAGAATCGTTCGCGGCGCGCCGTGGGATGCTGAGGTTCGATCGCCCCTCACCGAACCGGGTGTCAAGGTCAACGAGGGCGACTTCGTGTTGGCCGTCAACGGGATTCCGCTCGATCCGGGCAGTGATCCCTTCGCTCCCTTTGAGGGCCTTGCCGAAGCGACAGTTTCTTTGACCGTCAACGACACGCCGTCAACTGAAGGCGCACGTGAAGTTCTCGTTGAAACACTACGCTCCGAAGCTCAGCTCCGACATCGCGAGTGGATTGAGGCCAATCGGCAGCGTGTTCTGGAGGCTTCCGACGGCCGCATCGGATACATCTTCGTACCCAACACCGCTGTGCCTGGACAGACCGAACTCGTGCGTCAGCTCAACAGCCAGATTCGACTGCCGGGCTTGATAATCGACGAGCGCTTTAACGCCGGTGGCCAGCTTCCTGATCGCTTCATTGAGAAAATCAATCGGCAGATGGTCACCCGGATTGCATTCCGTAACGGTGCCACGGCGACGCATCCACAAGTTACGCACTACGGCCCCAAGGCGATGCTCATCAACGGCTGGGCAGGCTCAGGCGGAGACGCTTTTCCGTTCTTCTTCAAAGAGATGAACGTTGGACCACTGATCGGCGAGCGCACCTGGGGAGGCCTGATCGGACCGGCGGTTGGCCACCGCCTGATCGACGGTGGTCGATACACAGCGCCCCCCGGACGTCTCTATGGACCGGACGGCGTGTGGTTTGCCGAGGGCCACGGCGTAGATCCCGACATCCCTGTCGTCGATCACCCCAGCGCAATGGCCAAAGGTGGTGATCCACAGCTCGAAGCTGCGATTGCGGAGGTGCTGCGGCTGCTCGAACTCAACCCGCCGCAGTACCCCGAACCGCCGGAGTTCGAGGTCAGGTAGTGCAGGGTAGTCAATAGGAAAACAATGAGGGGTGCCCCACGGGGCGCCCCTTGTTTCTTACAAGTGCAGAGATTGTGTTTCGTGATCTATCTCACGTCTCCTCAGTCCAGAGCAGTAATTAGGCTTGATATTGAACCGCCAGGACCCATCATCAACTGTAGGCGAAATCGACAGAACGACGAGAGAGTCGTTCACTTGATGAAGGAGGATCTTCGTGAGCAGGAAATCCAGTGTTGTTGTGTGTGTACTGTTCCTCATGACCTTGGCGGTGGTGGCCGAGGCCCGAACTATTGCTGTGGACTGCAGCAATCCTAAGCAGAGCATCAACCGTGCTCTTCGCCGAGGTTGGTTCGCCCGCACCTTGGTCATTGAAGTCACGGGTATCTGTTACGAGAACGTCAAGATTGAACGGGACAACGTAACCATACGCGGAACCTCAGGTGATCCAACTCTGGATGGAATTCATGGAGTCAATGCGGATCCCTCACCAATGGCTGTTCTCAGCATCTGGCACGCAAGAGACGTCAAACTGGAGGCAATCTCTGTAAGTGGCGCTCCAGGTTGGGATCCTGCGGGAAATAGACTCGGACCGCATATTGGGCTTGGCTCATGGGGAGCTTTCGAATTGGAAATCTACGATTGCCTGGTTGACAACAACTACGGCCACGGGGCTCATTTTTCAATACATACGAACGTGCTCGCTGAGCGCTGTACTTTCAGCAACAACGAGCTCGGCATCAGGGTCCAGAGGACCACACGTCTGAGATGTTTCGGTTGCGCTATGTTGGACAATGAAACGTACGGACTATCTGTGGGCGAAGGAGCAAATGCCCATGTTCGTCCTTATCGAATTGACCCGGCGTCGACAGCTCCTCCGGATGTCCCTAGTGTGATCTCTGGAAACACGCGAGGTGTCGCTACAGATTTTGGATCTGTGCTCCTCTTTGAAACAGACATTTCGCTCGTTCCAATCACGAATCCCAATGGGGATTTCTTTTCAGCAGCACTTAGTGCTTCAAATTCTGGAACAATCTGGATGTCTGGAGGTACTCTGATCGGACCGTTCAAAATGAGATCAAAGGCGATCGCTACCTTGTTGAATGTTCACCAGCCTTCGGCTCCGCCAGGGGTTTCTGCATCCAATCTGATTGGAACAGATTCTCAGCTATCCGTCTCTGGAAACGTGGCAGACATCGGTATCGAGACATTGATCAGAGAATTCTCGTCCACTATCTTTGAATCGTTTGCCACAGTGAGCGGAAGCCTAACGTGCGTATCTGCAGGAGACGCGTATAAGGATTCCTCCGTGACGGTCACTGGCACTGTCAACGGTTGCGCGAGTTGGGCGCCGTAGAGAAGGAACAAACTGAGAAGACTCAACCGGACGTTGGTGGTTTGGCATTCGGTTTCTGTCTATTGCACCGTGTACGGTGTCGCCCACACCTCGCGCACAGCGCACATTGCCACCCATTGGTTTGAAGAGGACGAACAACCTTGCTGGCGTGACCAATCGTTGAGTTCTGCCAGCAACTTGCGGTAGGCATCTCTTGCCTCGCCCGGCCACTCAGTCGGCGCTCGTGAGAGTTCGTTCTGATGGTGATCAACTGTGAGTTCGTATGCAGTGTCCATCTTCGCCTCCGACCCTTGTGTGTGTCCTCCTCTCTTCGAAGAGGATGTCTATATTCAGAGTAGTATAAATAAGGCATAAATGCAACTCGACCACCTTTCCCCCTCTGGTTTCATTCCAGGAGAGGCCCCTCCGAATTCTGCATAGAGAGAGGGCGCAGGTAGACTCAAGTTAGTACGCGAAGGAGCCACTATGCGACGACCGATCACCACTCGAATCGATCCAGAACTGTGCATCGGATGCGAGGCCTGCGTTCGAGTGTGCCCTACCGATGCTCTGACCATGGAGGACGAGATAGCTGTAGTCAGCGGTGATGAGTCGCTGCATTGCGGCCACTGTGTAGCGGTATGCCCGTCAGACGCGGTTACGGTCGATGGCGTGAGCAGCGCTGAGTTTACGCTCGCTGATGGGGAACCGACTGAAGTCTACGTGGACCCCGGTGATTTCGATCTCGGACAACTGGTTCAGTTGATGCGTTCGCGACGATCGTGTCGCTGCTATCGAGATGAGGAGGTGTCGCGTGCAGTGCTCAACGATCTTGTGCGCATCGGCACGACAGCACCTTCAGGGACCAATTGTCAGCTCTGGACTTTCACCGTACTCCCTGATCGGGCAGCAGTCGTTGTCGCCGCGGAGAAGGTCAAAGCTTTCTACGATCGCCTCAATCAGCAGGCGAGCAACGGGGCCTATCGGCTGTTCGCACGCCTTTTTGCCGGTGATGCACTGGACCGGTACTACCGCGAGTACTACGAAACCGTGAAGGAAGGCATGCGTCAGTGGGAGGAAGAGGGGCGTGACCGGCTCTTCCATGGGGCGCCTGCTGCCATCCTTGTGGGCAGCAAGCCGGGCGCTAGCTGCCCTGCCGAAGATGCGCTGCTAGCGACACAGAATATCCTGCTTGCCGCACACGCCATGGGGCTAGGAACCTGCCTCATCGGATTTGTCGTCGAGGCGATGAAACGGGATGCTGCAATTGGTGAGGCACTCGGAATTCCAAAAGGTGAGAGGACGTATGCGGTCATCGCCCTCGGCTATCCCGCTGTCGAGTATTTGGCTCCGACGGGAAGGCGAAGGGTAGAACCCAGGTGGGTGCAAGCAGGAGGATAAACGAGAGAAGAAAGATCCGTCTTCAAATCAGCAACATGCTGGCTGAAGTGCACCGTCAGATCACTTTTCACTTTTACCTATTCACTATTCACTTACTACACGAGGAAAACGAAGGGCGCCCCGGAGGGCGCCCGATGTCTTCCGAGTGTGAATGAACGTCTACTCAATCGACCAATCGGGCAGTCGGCCCGGAGTCCACGGGGCTCCGGCCTGCTCGAGTTCTGCTTCGAGTGCTTCGACATCGCCGAACAACGCCTTCAAGTTGGCGAGTTCGGTTGTGAATGCTTCGCCTGCGTAGGTGTAGCCGTCGATGTTGGTCTGCGTCGGCGCTGACGTCACGTGGAACTGACCGCCAATGATGGTCTCGACACGACCCAATATCGAAGGCGGGGTCGGTTCGTTGCGCCTGGCGAGCGAGCGATCACCGCGCAGGGCGATAAGGATCCGGTCGATCTCAGCCTGGAACCCCTGAACGCGCTCAAGAGTTGCCGTATCGACCGCGGGTGTTTCGAGTACGGCCTTCTTGAGGTGAGCGATTCGGCTCTCGGCTTCACCGGCCGACTTTAATGTGCCGTGCACGGCACGTTGTAGGCGTGCTGCCTTCTGTTGGAACGCCAGCACAGCTTCGCGGTCCTCAGCTGTGAAGGTGGCGAGATTGAGAGGCACAACTTCGAAAGCCACCGGCTCGACCAGGTCAGTGACGACGCCATCGACCTCTTGGGCCAGAGTCATCGTGTAGGTCCCAGGCAACGCCAATGGGCCGACATCGGGCGGTCCCCAGATCGAAGGCTCGCCAGGTTTCAGGTCGACCGGTGTCGAAGTCGGGTAGCGCAGGCCCCATGCCACACGATGCATGCCCTTGTCGCGCGAACCTTTGATCCTCTTGACTACCGCCCCGCTGTCATCGCGAACTGTGAGCAGAATCTGGGGATCACTCTCGAGAACCTCCGCGCGCAGATCGTCCGTCGAAGGGTAGGCCGCAGTCTCTTCGGCCTTGGCTGCGTCCTTCTCAGCTTTGTGGCGACGCTCCTTCCGCGTCATCAGTTTGTCTTTCAGGTAGTAGGTGAAAACCGCTCCAAAGGGCGGATTCGGCGCCGAATAGAAGTGGTCGCCCTGGAATGCCTTGTCGAGGGGTAGGCCGAGACGGCTGTGCTCGATGTAGCTCAGCGCGTCCTTGACTGGAAAGACGAGCGCAGCTTGCTCGAGCACGTCTTCGCTGACATGGCGCAGCGGCGTGTAGTCGTCGAGAATGAAGAAGCCGCGACCAAAGGTGCCGACCGCAAGGTCGTTCTCTCGCTGTTGGATCGCCAGATCGCGCACTGCGATGGTCGGGATGCCGTTCTTGAGCTGAATCCACTTCTCGCCACCGTCAAGTGTGAAGAAGACTCCGAATTCGGTTCCTGCAAACAGCAACTCCGGTTTCACGTGATCCTGTACCAGAGCCCAGACCATGCCACGCTCGGGCAGGTCGCCGGCAATCGAGGACCATGTTTGACCGCGATCGGTGCTTTTGACGGCGTAGGGCTTGAAGTCGCCGTTCTTGTGATTTGAGAAAGCGGCATAGATCGTGTCGGCGTCGTGGAGGTCGGCTTCGAGTCTGGCGGCATAGGTCATCTCCGGCACGCCCTTGATCTCTTCGATGGTGCGCCAGGTCGTTCCGTTGTCCTCTGTGACGTGAATCAGTCCGTCATCCGTACCGACGTAGAGCAGGCCCTCAACGAGGGGTGACTCAGTCAACGCCACAGCGTTGCCGAACATCGAAGTCGAGGCCGACTTGGCGACTGCGTCTGCGTTCCACACCTTGCCCATGATCTCGAGTTCGTTACGATCGATGCTGCGTGACAGATCATCCGAGATCACCTGCCAGCTGTTACCGCGATCGTCAGAGCGGAAGAGGCGAGAGGCCGCGAAGTAAAGTCGCGTGTGCGAGTGTGGACTGATGATCAGTGGTGCATCCCAGTTCCAGCGATAGGGTTCGTCGCCGGGTCGCTCTTGCGGCTTGATGTCGACGATCTCACCCGAACGACGATCGTGGCGAACCAGGCCGCCGTACTGCCACTCGCTGTAGACGATATTGGGATCCTCGGGATCAACACGGGTTTGGAAGCCGTCGCCAAAGACGGTGACGAACCAGTCTTCATTGGTGATGCCCATTGGGCTGGTCGTGCGTGTCGGGCCGCCCAGAGTCGCGTTGTCCTGCGTGCCACCGTAGATGTAGTAGAACGGTTCAGAGTTGTCGACCGCGATCTTGTAGAACTGAGTCACCGGCAGATTGACCTTGAACTGATAGGTCACTGCGCGATCCCAGCTCTCATAGATGCCGCCGTCGCAACCGACGATCAAGTGATCGGTGTTCTTTGGGTCAATCCAGATCGCATGGTCGTCCACGTGACGGTACTTTGAGCCGATCATATTGAAGGTCTTACCGCCGTCGTCGGTAACTCGCATCCAGGTCTCCAACGAGTACACGCGGTCGACCTTCTTCGGGTCGGCAACGATCTCGTTGTAGTACTGCGGAGAACCGGCGACATGATCCGACATTCTCTTCCAGGTCTCTCCACTGTTGGTCGAGCGATAGAACCCACCCTTGCCAAGCGCCGCTTCGATGATCGCGTAGACCACGTCTGGGTCCGCCGGCGAGATTGCCAGGCCAATACGACCCATGTCGACAGTCGGCAGGCCGCTGGTCACCTTGCGCCAGGTCTTTCCAGCGTCGGTCGACTTGTGAATGCCGGAGCCCGGGCCGCCGTCGATTAACGTCCACACCCGGCGCGCCCGCTGGTACGACGAGGCGATCAAAACGTCGGGATTGCGCGGATCCATATGGACTTCGTTGACCCCGGTGTGTTCGTCGATTTCGAGTGCCAACTCCCAGTTTTCGCCGCCGTCGGTGGTCTTGAAGAGACCACGGTGTCCGCCCTCGTTCCACAGCGGACCGTGCGCTGCGACGTAGACGACGTTTGAGTCACGCGGATCGACGACGATGTTGCCTATGTGCTCAGAGTCTTTCAGACCCGTGTTCTTCCAGCTCGCGCCGCCGTCCATAGACTTGTAGACACCGTCACCGAAGCTGACGGCGCGTTGCGAGTTATTTTCGCCGGAGCCGACCCAGACAGTGGCCGGATTATTCGGATCAATGGTCACGCAACCGACGGAGTACGAACCCTCACCGTCGAAGATGGGGTCAAATGTCGTACCGTTGTTGACCGTCTTCCACACGCCTCCCGACGCGACTGCGACGTAGTATTCCGCCGTGTTGTCCGGGTTGACTGCAAAATCCGTGATACGTCCCGACGTCACCGCCGGGCCTATCTCACGCAGTTTGAGCGCAGAAAACGTACCGCTCGACAGCAGCGATTTCTCGCCGTTGTCATCCTCGGCTTTGTCCTTTGCCGCCATACCGACCTGTGGGAACACCAAAAGACCTGCCAGCAGCAGTAGAGTGAAACGCTTCACCAGAAACCTCCTGTCGTTCGATTGTTTGACCAATGCCAAGCCCACCCTCCGGGCCTGGAAGGGCAACATGGTAGCAGGGAGGGAGAATTGAGACGTGAAGACTGAGGACTACGGATTCAAGCTCACTGCGTTAGCGGCACTGACCGAGGTAGCCGTTTGAGACGCCGTCCGACGTGGCCATAGCATTTGTCGCTGTCCGGAAAGGTGTAGCCACCGCATACAGGGTCCCAAGAAGCGAAACATCCATCGGGTATCGCCTCACACGTGCCGAAGCCGGTGCAATCCCCCTCTTGTCTCCGGCAAAAGTGGCCGAACCTAGGGTAACCACAATCATCATTGCTTTCGCATAGCTCTTGATCGCATATTTCATCGTTGTACAACGCAATGATGGGATCCATAGCTCCGATGAGTAGGTGGATGAACTGCACTTCCTTCTCGGTAAGTTCATCGAGTATGGTCTGGGAGATTCCGGGCTCAAGCCGCGGTTCGAAGATGAAGTGTTCGTTGAAATTGTGGTGCGCCGGCCGGTAGGTCTGCGAATACCATCCATGGAGCACGATATCCTCGCTTGTCAGACCTTTGATGGTCGTCTCGACCCAACGGATCAACGGTGCTGTGTACCCTGCAGACGCCCCAGGTGGGGGTGGCCAGTAGAATGAAGTCTCGATTTCTAGACCGTGTCCATTGGTGAAGGTGCGCTCTTGAAGGATGTCGTCAGGGTCATCCTTTGGGCAGGGAAACAGGCGAACGGATTCGGAGGTCGTCGTAGTCGGACTAGGCCAGTCCCAGGTGGGCACGGCAGATTCATAGTCGACCGATACGTCTAACCAGCCGAAGTCTTCCAGCGTCAAAATGGGGCTATCTGCCTCCGAAACCAATAGAGGAAGGTCCCCTGTGTTGAGTGCGTATTCGCGAACGTTGCTGAGGATGGCGAATGCCCACCCGTCGGTCGTAGCGGCTTCGTCTTCATTGAAGGCGTGCCATGCTTCTGGGAATTCAGGTAGGAAGCCTTCATGGCTTCGTGTCCAGCATGTGTCGGTGTAGTTGAGTGTCGCGTCGGTGAAGAAACTCTCCTGAAGGCTGTCCAGAGTCATCCAGAAGCTTCTCGTGGCCAAAGACAACCGCGATTTGAGTCGATGGTTGGCAAAGACGTCGCCGTACTCGCCCTGGTAAGTGCAGAACTCCACCGGTTCGTTGACAATGAAGGGCGTAATGCTCGGCGTTGTATCCGGTCGGGGAACCTCACGTACCTGCTTGATCACCACTCCGCCAGTAGGCATGGCACCCCCGCCCGGCTCCATCTTCTTGTATTCATAGTCAAGCAGGAAGGCCGTGCGGCCGGTGACCCTCGCGTAGTCTTCCGCGACGTCTCGCATCAACCATGCCAGTTCGAAATAGTCGTCCTCATAGGTCATGATCGTGTCGCCTAGTCGCACCAGACTTGAGTACCGGTGGATATACCCATAGGTTCCGGACTGGTAGCTGTTAACTTCGATCTCTTCAGGAATCGCACCCCCTTCCGGGTTCGTCACTGAGACAGCTCCGAGCTGTGACACCAAGAAGACCTGGCTCGAACTGGAAGTGTGGTCAAGGGTTGCGACACCGTTGGCCATCTCTATTTCATCCGGGAAATTGTGGTGAAACAGAACGGCCATCCCAACCTCGCTCTCGTCCACGCCCCAGCGCAGTCGCTCGAGGAAAGCGTTGTCGTTATAGAAACTGGCAAAGACCCGCCGTATGGCACGGAACACCCCACGTTCGTCGGATTTATTCGGGTCACAGAGACTCGGGCCGACGTCATCATCGTCAAGGTCATCGGGGAGGCAGCCGCTCTTACTGTCGTAGAGGCCCGCACCTGTGAATTGAGCACTGTCTTCGACGTTGGTCGAGCTGCGGAAGCGAACCTTCAACTGGAGGTCAAAGCCGTATTGTGGATCCTGCAAGGTAGCGATGATCGTGTCTTGAAGCTCTTGAGAAAAGCTGGTCTCTTCGTCATCCTTGAAAATGTCGCGGATCGCATCGAGGTCGTCCGCCAGCTGATCCATATTCGCCGGAGGAAACGTGTAGCCTGAGAGCACTCCGTCGATGTGATCGCGCAACGATCCACCGGTGGTCAATGTCTGATCGAGAAAGGCGTTCCACAGGTCGAACGAAAACGCTCCGGCAACCGGCGACTTGTCCGGAATGACTCGGCGCAGGAAGCCGAAATTCGTGGCTTTCCCCCCGAAGTACTGGATGTCGGACAACACGAGACCGTCAACGTTCGTGCTGTATGCCCCAAAGGGTTGCATCGAGGAAATGTCCAGTGGCGGAAGGTCTTTCAACGCCAGAATCTCAGCGATGGTTGTAGTGCTGAGCAAACCCTCGACATCGATAAGGCGAAGATCGCAGCCGCCCCAATCTGCATATGCCCTCAGGACTATCTGATTCCCAACAAGGTCCCACGCCTGTTGTGAGTCCTCTTCCAGTGCCAGATGAACGAATGGTATCCCGTAACTATTTGCAAGGATCGCCACGTGGGAGTTAGGCGTTTCCGGGCTCAGAGTCAGAATTCCTGCCACGAACGGGATCTCAGAAGGGACGCTATCCGTGAGGAGAATGTCCGAGGGAAGCAGATCACCATTGAGGTAGGCGTCCTCAATAAAACTACCTGGAAAGTACTTGAGTTCGCCAAGAGCCCAGCCGTCTGAGTAACAGGCATTGCCATCGGCCCACCGTGCAACGGAACTGACAGTCGCGCCCTGTGTGTCCAGAAACTCGCGATTGGCTTCTGCCGACTCGCTTTGCTCAAACGTCGGGAAGTAAAAGGCTTGCACTCCAACGTCAGCTTGGATGGCAGCCTTGACCGTATTGAACAGATCCACCACCTGCTGGGGGTCGTAGGGATCATGGCGGACGATCTGGATGGCGTATTCGGGATTCTGCGCAGGAGGCGGCCAGATTCCGCTGGCTGGCATGAGCACCGCTCCAATGACGGCCAACTGCCCAGCTTCGTAGAGAGTGACCTGGTCGAACTCCTCATGGGTCATGCCCAAAAACGGTTCCAGATGGTCTGTCGCAAATCCGTAGTGGAACCTATAGCGATTGCTGTCTTGGAAGTAGACCGTCGTTGGATCGCACAGCAATATTGTGAATTTGATCCAGTCCGGATTAGCCGTAGTATCCCCCTGGACTCGAAAAGAATCATCCGGGAAATTGATCGTGTTCTTCCAGGACTCAGCCACATTCACATCACAGTTTTGAGCTTGAGCGAAAGGTCCACCACTGACGCTCACCACGACCAGAGGCAGAACCAGGACACACTGAAGCCCTTTGCTCATTCGATTCGCGCTCTGTGTCAACGTCCTGCTCCCTTCAACAATGATGACAATGAAACTCAAACGGGACCCAGCAGGATCGAACATGAGTCTCTATTTAATGCTCGTATAGTCGATTCATCATACGTCAGTGTTTCCTGATGGTTCCAATCTCCGACTCGGTCTCACCCAACAGATCTGGGGTGCTGCGTTCAAACTCGAAGGGGTGCTAGTTGATTCGCGGTGCAATGCGGGGGGTGCGTTCGGCAAGCGGCATTTGCTAGCTCTGAGGTTTTCACACCCACGATTTCGACTTGCGATAAGGTGAACCCATGAACACCAGAATCACACTGACATTGACCTTCTGTTGCCTCGCCCTCCCCCTTGTAACCCAGAGTCAGTCATCGCTTACTACTGCGGAGCAGACGCTTCTGGAAGCCGCCTACCTCGGCAAGCTCGATGTGGTTCAGCAGCTGGTATCGGGAGGAGTTTCAGTAAACACCTCCGACATCGAAAAGCGCACTCCACTGATGCTCGCTGCCTTCAACGGCCATACGGCGGTTGCTGAATACCTTCTAAACGAAGATGCGGAGGTGAGCGCCAAGGACAGCAATGGCAGAACTGCGCTTCTCTACGGCTCATCCGGACCATTTGA
>JAAESQ010001646.1 GCA_024229275.1 bacterium
GTGAATGACACGCTAATGGCACGCGCCAAGGCCCTCAAGCTCTATGGGCTGCTCGCCCACTGGGATGAGTTGGGGACCGATAACGCCTGGGTCGAGCCCCTGCTCACCTGGGAGGAGACCGAACGCCAGCGCCGTAGCCTCGAGCGGCGCCTTAAAGCCGCCCGCATTGGGCGCTTCAAGCCGCTGGCCGACTTCGACTGGACCTGGCTCGCCCAATGTGACCGCGAGACCGTCCAGGAACTGATGGGCCTGGCTTTCCTCGCCGAACCCGCCAATGCCATCCTGGTCGGCCCCAACGGCGTGGGCAAATCCACCATCGCCCGTAACATCGCCCATCAGGCCCTCATCCAGGGCCACACTGTGCTCTTCACGACCGCCGGGCACATGCTCAATGAGCTCGCCGCCCAGGACGGCGCCAACGCCCTCCAACGGCGCCTCAAATATTACGCCCACTCCACATTATTGATCATCGACGAGCTGGGCTATCTCTCCTACAGCAACCGCCACGCCGATCTCCTGTTCGAAATCGTCAGCCGCCGCTACGAGGAAAAATCCATCCTCGTCACCACTAACAAACCGTTCTCCGAATGGGCCGAGGTCTTCCCCAACGCCTCGTGTGTCGTCTCCCTCGTCGACCGCTTGGTGCACAAGGCCGAGATCCTGCAATTCGAGGGCGAATCCTATCGTCTCAAAGAAGCCAGAGAGCGGGCTGAACGGCGCAAGAAACAACGTGCTCCCCGCAAACCACGCCAACCCAAATAGCGTTCACCACAGCTCACTCATGGGAGTACTACGATGAATCATCCACCTGACCCTGTCCTGTTCCCCCCAGAACTCTCCGATGAGGCCGCCTACCAGATCCTCGATTTTCTGCACGCCCTCACCACCGAATTCGAAAACCACTACGCCGCTCAGATCCGGCGCTATTGCGACCCCTCTCCTGCTTCCCAAGAAGACTTCTTCGATGACCTTTGGGATGACGAGAACCCTCCCTTCTAACCACCCAACCCGCCCATGCTGTTCCAGGAATCACCGCTTCCTGGAACAGCCTTCGAAAATCGACTCCACAGAACCATAGCTAGCCAGTCAGCTAGCCCGACTCCAGACGGTCTGCCTATGTGATGTCTCGCAGAGAAGATCCCCTGCCCACCCCATCCCAAGCCCACGCCGACTTCTATGCCACGACTATTCACCAACTATGCGCAGTTTTGCTCCGCCGTTAACATCAAATCCTCTCGCCCCTCCCTTGTCTGAAAAAGGGCGCAGGGTAACCAGGGTTATCCCGTGTCGCACAGGCCACCTTCGCGGGTGGCCGGAATCGCTTGGAATAGGTGGCCGGATTACCTTGGAATCAGTGGCCGGATTGGCTCGGAATACGCACAGCTTGCCAGGACTGCAACCTGGGGAAGGGGGCGACGGCGGTCTAGGGGGCTAAGGAGGACTTGGTCTATCCAGACCTGCCCCCGGAATAGGGGACCACCGGGACATCCTGTCTGAGCAGGTTCTTGGTTGATTGCCCATCGAGACGGCTCGTTGACGGCAGTGTGACGTTGGTCACGACCGTGCTTTAGACAACGAGAAACGGACCACAGTAGTCGCCCGGCGAACTGGCTACAGTGAAGAGTAAGGCAACCGAGGCAACGGCTAGATGCTCATTACATCCTCGGTTCCTTCGGGCTTACTCCACGTAGCTCTTTCTTCTCCGGCGGCTGGAAGGCAATAGGAGGCTCCCTTGACGAAGCTACATCCGATCGAAGTGGCCGTCCTGGCGGTCTTGGTCTTTGCGTTAGCACACACCTTATTCCGATACATGTAAGGCAGTGTGGCAGGAGGCCCTCGACGAGTCAGCTGCCCAAGACTGCCCGGACCATGCCCTCGAGTAGCCAGTCAGTTGCCGAAGCTTCGCTTCCAGTCTGCATACGCGACCTTGACCACTCCAATGTGATCATCCGCATCAAGCAC
>JAAESQ010001647.1 GCA_024229275.1 bacterium
GAGTTCCTCGGGTCGATTCAGACGCCGGCTGAGGCTGTGCACCTCGATCTCTTTACCGATGCGAATTTCACTGCACTGTTCGAGCGAAGTGAAACCAACTACCTTGGCAGCTTCGCCTGGGTTGGCCGCCTCGAAGGCATCACACGCGGTACAGCGATCCTCGTCGTTACCGGTGGCCAGCTCGCCGGCAGCGTTTCTCTGCCCGGAGGACATTATGAGATTCGTAGCATCGGTGGCGGCGTGCACGCCATCCTTGAAATCGACCAGTCCGCATTTCCTCCCGAAATGCACGGAGTTCACGGCCCGGAGTCTGCCACGCTAAGCAGATACAAGCCCTCCAGAGCCCCTGACACATGTCAGGAGATTCTGGTTCTCGTTCCCTACTCCCCCGAAGCTCGTGCAGCCGCGGGCGGCACAGCAGCTATTGAAAACCTGGTCGCACTCGCGGTCACAGAGACCAATCAGTCGTATGTCAACAGCGGCCTCACTCAGCGCATCGC
>JAAESQ010001648.1 GCA_024229275.1 bacterium
AAACTTCTGTAAACTGCTCCGGAGTTTCCGAGTGCCAGGACCGACGATTTTGGCGATCTTCAACGGTACCTAGCCCCAAGATCCTAAGACATGAGGAGAGCGCTGCCTGATCGCATTTGCGTCTCGCGACATCGCGGCCGCTTAACCCAGCTACTAGCTCGCTAATCACTTACTAGTGGCGAGCGACCGAGCTATTTGCTCATCAAAGCCATGCCTCCGAAGTGATTGCATAGGAGTTTACTGGGTCTTCTCTGCATCGATTCGCGAGGCGAATCGCCAGAACCTGGCGGTTGATCCAGCTCAAGGGGTGAAAGGCTCCCTGACCCGGCCCCGTACCCTGCCCCCGCCCCTGTCCCGGTCCCGGTCCCGGTCCCGGATAATGAAACAGTGGCAGAGACAGTGTCAGTCCTCAGAGACAGAATCAGTCACAGATTCAGAGTCGGAGTCATTGGGGACTCCCCACTCTCTGTGGGTTCTGGCAAAGCTCAGCTGGCTCAACACCCCTTCGGATGGATGAGTCTCCACGTCATTGCTCGAACTTGGTCAAACAGGTCTGCAGCTTTCTTAGCCT
>JAAESQ010001649.1 GCA_024229275.1 bacterium
AAACTCGCAGACAGCGTCGTGGGCTGCTTCGATGTCCCTGACATCCTCAGTGCCGAGCATCCCGCCGGCTAGTGTAGAAGTCAGAGTTTCAGGAAGGTCGATGGCCAATGTAATCGCTCGAGTCCCCATGAACCGTTGCGCGAATCGGCGATACCCAGCTGCGAGAGTGGCTTCAGATGACTCGACAGAACTTAACTTGACGGTTCGACCGGTGATTCTCGCGAAGTGATGCGCGCTGAGATTGAAGAATGTCTTCAGGATCTGGGTATCATCGAACTCCTCCAACTCTTGCTGCAGGTGTTCCTCCACTCGCGCCACTTCGGAGGCAAAGATCGCCAGTTCTTCCTCGACCTTTTCTCGCGTCAGATGCCCACCGCGTACCAATGCATCTCCGATACGGATCCAACCTTCACGTTGCATGCATTTGAGCGATTCAAGTTGGTCAGGTGTCAGATAACCGTCGTCGACACAGATCTGTTCAAGGGTTCTGTCTGACGAACGAAAGGTCAGGAGGATGATATTAATCTGGTCGCTGGTGAGCCAGCTGCGATCGACTGCAAGGTCGAGGATCGATCGGTTTGTTCTGCGTTGTCTCTCGAGAGCGTCCAAAAGCGCGTCACGGTCGACGATCCCCTTCTCGAGGAGGTACTGGCCGAAGAACATCGATACCATACTTCCTCCTCAAGCCGGTTGTGCAATGCTGCGTAGAAAATCGAGGAATCTGTCTCGGGCAAAAGGCTTCTGAAGGAAGCTTCTTGCGCCGGTGCTGAGACACTCATGGACCGCATCTTCGGTTCCTAGAGAGCTGATCATGACGACGATCGCATCGGGATCGATCGCAAGTATTTGTGAGAGTGTTTCCATTCCAGACTGGCCTGGCATGATGAGGTCCAATAGAACGATGTCTGGGTTAATCTCCTTGAATCGTTCAACAGCCCGCCGACCGTCGCGTTCGGACGCGATGACCTCAAACTCGGAGTCTTCTAAATAGGCGGCGACGATCGTGAGAATTGCGGCCGAGTCATCGACCGCCATGACCCTGGATTTCTTCATCGTTGTCCTCCGAGGTCGTAGCCGGTCGGAGTGATGGTCGGCGAGAAAGCAAGCCGGCTCGCGACTGGAGTTGTGCTGCTGCTGTTGTGACTCGATTCCGTCATTCGGCCCCCGTGGTCGTTCAGCCCTGTCCCAATAATACGACATCGCCCGTCAAGACTGAAGCTTTTGAGGAGATAAGTGGTTAGACGAACATTGGATATTGAATAGTTAGCGCCATGTCCTGGTCGTCAGTTGATAGGGGATCCGCCATTCTTTTTGAGATCTCTGGTTTTTGGCATCGGGCATCTTCCGCCTTTTGTCCACGAAAAGATGTCTAGGTCCCGCTGTCGTGAAGTCCTTGGCTCAGTATTCGAACCTGCTCCTCAACCTGTTTCAACTTGACCTGGAGCAGCTTCTTTTCGATCGCCAAGCCTGCTTCGATCATCAGCAACTCAAGCCCATGTATAGATCCCACTGGATTGTGATGCGGGACATTGTCTCCGTAGAAAATTCCTATGATCATTCCGTCGACGATGATTGGAATGGCGATGATTTCCTGGGGCTCCCTGCCGCCCAGTTGACGAATGAGGTAGGTGTTCCACTTGCAGGGTTTCAAGCCGCCTCGATAGGTGTGAATATTCTCCAGAACCTCAAAGAAGACTGAGGGTTCGTGCGCTGGAATCAGCATGTTGCGAACACGGTCATCGGCGGAGACCTTTTTCGGCAGGGAGGCATCAACGCCAAATTGTCCAATACCACGAATACCCTCGTCCGACACGTGGCAAAGCACACCCCGATGTACCACACGCGTCGCATACCTGAGGATCATGAGGGTGATCTCTCCGGTAAACGACGTGGAGCGGAGTTGAATCTCCACCATCAGAGAACGGAGATCAGCCATCTCTTTTGCTGCGTCATTGGACATGCCGCCGGTGGCGCCAGCCTTCTGATAGGTCGTAGGGTCAAGGAGATAGTCAACCATATTCTGAATGTCGAGTTGAGGACCGCTTGCTCTGGTTGCACTTTGATCTCCGCCGGCTTCTTCGCTCTCGCTGAGCAGTGCATCGGTATTACCTGCGATCACGGAAACTTCATCGAGCTTTGTCAGAATCTCGAGAATGAACTGATCGGTGTTGAGTCCACCCGAGAGTTCCATGTCAGCGGCGGTTCGCGAGCCGGGTTCCGTGTTACCGGTGTGAGACGGCTTGAAACTGAAGAATCCGGTCTGCCAGCGCAAGAACTTTTCTGTGATCTCCTGCATTTGTTCACGAATGACCCGTTCCAGTACTTCGATGCTGATCGCCTGCATCTCCACCAGAATCGCGCCGAGACGCTTCCAACTGCTCTGATGCTGTTGCAGCTCGAGAGCAGCTTGGAGCATGGATTCAGAGATCATATTGCGATTGACCAGGATGCTTCCGAGAGTCTCGCGAGGAGTTGCGTCAGCTGCGTGAACGATTTTTCCTTTGTTGAAAACGAAAGTTCCAGATTGGCTGCCGTTGCGCAGGGTGAGTTCGCCAGACTTCTTGAACAGAGACAAGAGGTGAAACAACTCGGCCAGACCGAGGTCTTCGAGGCGGCCTACGAGGGCCATCAGCCGTACTCCGGTGCGCCGAAGCGGATGCCTGGAATCATTGTCTGGCGTGTGCTCACCTTCACTGTGAAACTCCCCGAGCAGTCGGGCGCATCAACGCCTAACTCATCTGTAGTTTCGCGAATCTTGCGCGATAACGCAATGCTTACTGAGAGGATTGCACAACCAAAGAGTTCAAATCGCTATTCGTTCCAGCGGTAGCCGACGCCTCTGATTGTCTGAATACAGGTGCAGGGATCGTCCCCGTCTCGAAGCTTGCGGCGCAAGTTGAGGACGTGAGTGTCGACTGTGCGAGATGACGCATCAGATGAATAGCCCCAGACATTTTCGAGCAGGAACTCGCGCGAAAGGACCTTTCCGCGATGCTCAAGAAAACAACGCAGCAGTGCCGCTTCCTTTGCACTGAGAAGCGCCGTATTATCGCCGGAACGAATCTCGTGACTGGACAAGTCGATCTTGACGGTCCCGAGTGTGAATATATCATCAGGCGGAGAACCCGTTGCATCGGTGTTGCGCCGCAAGGCGACGCGGAGTCGAGCTTCGAGTTCGAGGAGAGAGGCGGGTTTGGTGAGATAGTCATCGCCGCCGACGCCGAATCCAGTCAGTTTGTCGAGTTCCTGATCTTTCGCGGTCAGAAACAGCACAGGCGAGTTCAGTCCGCGCTCGCGCAGCTCACGGCAGACGGTCAATCCATCCATTTTGGGCAGCGTGATGTCGAGAACGATGGCATCAGGGCTGTGGTCAATCGCCAGTTTCAGTCCCTCGACACCATTCGCGGCCGTGAGAACTG
>JAAESQ010001650.1 GCA_024229275.1 bacterium
CTTGCTCACGCTGATCGATACGCTCATAGGCCCCAGAGACCAGACGCGATTCGACCGAAGCCTGGGACGCCGCCGCAAGGCCGATGACTGTAGCAACAAAGATCAACGTGGCTGACACTGCAGCCAGAGTCGGTCTTCGCCTCGCCCAATTGGCAAGCTTCTCAGAGACCGACGTCTTCTTTGCTACCACGGGACGAAACTCCCGAAAGCGGCGAATCTCCGACGCCAATTCGCCGGCATCCGCATAGCGCTTGAACGGGTCCTTGTTGAGCGCCTTCATGCACACTGCGCTCAAGGCTCTCCCAGCTCGAGGGTTGAGCTTGTGTGGCGGATCGGGTTCATGATGCATGATGCCCTTCATCGATTCGTGCCCGTCACGAGCGGCAAATGGATTCACTCCAGTGAGGATTTCGTACAGCATCACGCCGAGTGAAAATACGTCACTCTGACGATCGCTATCGGCTGCTTGCCCACTCGCCTGTTCCGGTGACATATATGCCGGGCTTCCCATGACGGCACCATGTCGCGTACGCTCTGAGTCACTGCCGAAACCAACCTCAGGGAGACGCTTGGCTAAACCCCAATCCATGACGTAGACGCTGCCCAGCTTGTCCACCATCACATTCTCTGGCTTGAGATCGCGATGGATAATTGCTTCCTCATGTGCTGCTGCCATGGTCAGACAGATCTTCTCGTAGAGATCGACGAAGTGCAGCATCGTGTGACGACTTACGACTCCTGCAGCGTTTCTGGAGCGCAGCAACTCCCGGAGTGTCTCTCCTCGAACCTTTTTCATTGCGTAGAAACACTGCCCATCGGGCCGAGCACCGACTTCGTAGATCGGAATCGCGCCGGGGTGGTCGAGGCTGGCCATGATCTTGGCTTCGTCCAGAAATCGGCCGCGGGCCGTGCTCACTTCGGTGAGTTCGGGGCGCAGAAGCTTAATCGCAATTTCTCGATCGAGCTCCTTGTCGCGCGCCTGATGCACGATCGCCATTCCTCCTTCGCCTAGCTTGCCTGAAGGTTCGTAGCGCGAGATCACCTTGAGCGGAAACTCCGCATCTCCGTCCTCGACGGCATCACCACCAATGTCGTAGGACAGAGACTTCTCAGGCGCTTCAGTCGGCGCTTCAGTGATGCTCTGTGGATTCTCTGGCTTTTGTTTGCAATCATCATCGTGTTCCATGTCCGCTCCTGCTCGAGGCGTCGTTTCAGTTGTACGACAAAGACTCAACCATGATAGCGGGGTGCAAGGCTTTGCTGGGTCATCCGGCTTCGCATGAATGCTACGCCGTGACAAGTCGTCATCGTCATCGTCATCGTCATCGTCATCGTCATCGTCATCGTCATCGTCATCGTCATCGTCATCGTCATCGTCATCGTCATCGTCATCGTCATCGTCATCGAATATGGCGCTACGGAAGCGATAACAGGTTCAAAAGCTAGAGGTAGATACTGATTCCGCGACCGGGACCGAGACCGGGTCCGGGTCCGCGTCCGTGTCCGTGTCCGGGGCCGGGGCCGGAGCCGGGGCCGCGACGGCGACCGGGTCAGCAAGTACGGCTCTGAGCAATCGGATGGCTTTGGCTTCGAAGCATGGTCGCTCCGGGTTGTTCATGGATTGGATTGAGTAGCCGCTGAGTCAGCCGGAGTCAAGGGCAAGCCGTCGTAGGACGCCGGTCGTTCCGACCCTTGACACCGTCAGCCTCACCGGCACGCGGGGGAGTCATGAACAACCCGGAGGTGACCATGCACGTATCGCAACCCAGCAACCAACTCGAAGCCTACACAGTCGCACTTGAAGCTGCGGCCTCAACCCTGGCGTTAGTGCGAAGAGTACCGGCACCCTTCAAGACCTTGGCGGACCAGTTGATACGAGCAGCCAGCTCAGTTCCCGCCAATCTCGCCGAAGGGCACGGAAGATTCGGGCGCGACCGATTCAA
>JAAESQ010001651.1 GCA_024229275.1 bacterium
CCAGCGGGTCTTGATCTATGCCCCGGATGAAGAAGCGATCGCGGCGACACTCACATTGGCTCCCGATGGTGTTGTGGCCGATGATCCATTCGTTCTCGTGCAGGCGATCGGTAAGCGTCCCCTTGGATCGAGGGCGGCATAGGAAGGAAGAAGATAGTCGATAGAGGTGAGAAGAGCGAACCGTGGATGCTTACCCTTTCGTCATCTTCTAATCTCTCTCTTCTCCGTCTTCTGGGAACAGGTCCGGTTGTTCGAGCGCAGCCGGTACGAGGCCGCTGAGGCCTACTCCGAGGAGTCGAACCGCTCGGGTCTGTGCGTCAGTACGGCGAAGCAGTTCCCGTGCACACGCAGCGATTGTTGCTGCTGAAGCTGTCGGAACATCGAGCGTCTGTGACCGGGTTGGCGTCGAAAAATCGCTGAATCGGACTTTTACGGTGACGGTCCTTCCTGCGAGTTCACGCCGCCTCAGGCTCTCGGCGACTTCTCCAGCCATGCGGACGAGAATCTCGTCCATGTTCAAGATGCCTTCAATGTTCGTTTCGAATGTCCGTTCGGTCGAGAGACTCTTACGTACTCTGTCCACCCGAACTGGACGCTCGTCGATACCTCGCGCTCGCTCCCACAGTGAGCGACCCCAGTGTCCAAAGCGGTTGAGAAGGCGATCGAGGCTGAGAGCTCGCAGATCGGCGACCGTTTCAATGTCCATAGTGTTGAGCCTCTTTTCGCTCGCTGGACCAATGCCCGGCAGGCGGCGAATCGGCAATGGCGCGAGGAATGCTTCGACTTCTTGCGGTTTTACGACAGTCAAACCGTCAGGCTTGTCGAAGTCGGAAGCAATCTTGGCAACAAGCTTGTTCGGCCCGACTCCGACGCTCACGGTGAGCCTTTGTTCGTCGGAAACGACACGCCGAATTTCATGAGCAACTGCGGTCGCTGAACCGTATTCGCCGAGATGATCTGTGACATCTAGAAAAGCTTCGTCTAACGAGAGGGGCTGTATCTGTGGAGTGTATTTGCGATAGATCGAGAAGATGGCTTCTGATTCAGTACGGTACCGAGAGAAATCCGGACGGACGAAGACGGTGGTGGGACACAGACGCTTCGCCTGAGAAGCTGGCATCGCCGAGTGAATTCCATATCGACGTGCTTCATAGTTCGCGGCTGCGACAACGCCCCGGCCCTCAGGACTTCCTCCGACGACGACTGGTTGGCCCTTCAGCGCGGGTTCGTCCCGCATGTGAACTGCCGCGTAGAAACAGTCCATGTCGCAGTGCAGAATTCGGCGGAACGACTCATATGCCATCGAGGGTATTTTGCGCCTTGTTTACGCCCCTGTCCATCTCTGGGTACAGGTGCGAGATTGAGATCGCACTGCAACAGGTCCTCGAAGCTCGCCTTCAGCGTGCTGGTACACTCGAATATGGGGAGGGATGGATTATGCCCCTGGTGTCTCAGGGGCGTTCGGCGTGTGTTGCTGATCGGGTTTTGCTGTCTGGTGACCCGCCGAAACGTCAAGTGCTTTGGCGTCTTATCGCCATCGGCTCTGCGATGGTGGTGTGTCTTGCCATTACCAGCGGTGCTCTGGCGCTGGACACTGCGAAGAATCTCTCTCAGTACACCATCGACATCTGGAAGAATGGCCAGGGGCTGCCTGTCAATAGTGTGACGACAGTCGCTCAGACGGCGGATGGATACCTCTGGCTCGGGACACAGTCGGGTCTCGTTCGTTTCGACGGTATTGGGAGTCGGAGCTTCAACCGACGAAATACGCCTTCCTTAGCGAGCAGTATCGTGTGGTCACTTCTTGGTTTGAGCACCGGCGAGCTTTGGATCGGTCTTGAGGATGCTGGTGTTGTGGTGCTTAACAGTGGCCGGTTTGAACCGCTGGCAGTGGTGGAACTGGCAGAGTCGACCGTGATGGCTCTGCACGAAGATTCCATGGGAGGAGTGTGGATCGGCACAGAAGCGGGTCATGTCTACCGATATTTCGGTGGAGAGTGTCGGCTGGTTTCTCCGCCAACCGGTCTGGGAGGAAGCGTCAGAGACTTCGAAGCCGAAGGCACCAGCGAAGTTTGGGTAGCGGCGGAAGGAACCGGTGTGTGGCGCCTCGACGCTGAAGATGGAATTCGGCGGAACCTCACTCTACAAGACGGTCTTCCGACGGATGTTGTGATCTCTCTCGGCCGCGACCCGGATGGCGCCCTCTGGATCGGCACTCATGCCGAAGGAGCGGCTCAGGTGACGGGCTCTGGGGTTATCGTTCGTAGTGTCGATCATGGATTGGCACACAACACAGTGAACGAGATTGTTTCCGATAGCGACGGCAACTTGTGGTTCGCAACCCAGCAGGGACTATCTCGAATGTCACCGGCTGGAGAGTTCGCGACACTAGCGGTTCTGCAAGACCTCGGTGCGAGTGTGGTTCGAAGCGTCGTTGAGGACAGAGAGGGGAGTCTGTGGGTTGGTACGGGTGGAGGTGGGCTATGCCGCCTCAAGGACAGCCCGGTTACGACGTTCGCTGCCCGTGAGGGCCTTGCCTTCGACCATGTCTGGACGGTTTTAGAAGATAGTGCCGACGACATTTGGATCGGGTCGGCCGGAGGTGGACTTTTTCGGATGCGAGGCGACGAAATCCGTGTGGTCCACTCGACCGCCAATGGACTGTCAAACGACACCGTGTTGTCGTTGTGCGAAACCTCAGATGGAACGCTGTGGGTGGGAACTCGTGACGGCCTCAATCTGATCAGAGACGGAAAGATCCAGGTCTTAAGGGAGCAAGACGGGCTGCCGAACACTTTTGTGCGGGTTCTCGCCGTCGATAGTCACGACAGGGTTTGGATTGGCACGCGAGGTGGACTTGCGCGCTATGAACATGGTCGCCTGACTGTCTTTGACGAAAACGATGGCCTGACAAGTGATGTCATTAGGTATGTTCTCGAAGCGCGGGATGGAACCATCTGGATTGGCACCAACGGAGGAGGGATCAATCGCCTAGGTAAATCTGGATTCTCATCACTGACTTCCGTGGATGGGCTTACTGCAGGCTACGTATTTGCACTTCATGAGGATCGCTCCGGAACGATCTGGGCCGGCACCAACGAAGGGTTGAACCGGATCAGGAACGGAAGGATCGAATCGCTGACGATCGAAGATGGCCTGCCGGATGACTTCATCTATCGCATCCTCGAAGATGAGGAGGATCGTCTCTGGATGAGTACCAATGCAGGAATCATGGCGATACCGGTGAGCGCCCTCAATGCTGCGATTGACACTGGTGAGCCGATTGAAGGCATACGCTCGTTTGGAGCGGCAGACGGTATGCAGAATCCAGAGTGTAACGGCGGTGTGCAACCAGCTGGTTGGAAGGATCACGAAGGGAGAATGTGGTTTCCCACCGTTCAAGGAATCTCGCGCATAGATCCGGCAGGGTTGCGCCGCAACAGAGTGTCACCGAATGTCGTTATTGACCGCGTGGTTGTCGATGGTGACGAGATTTCAGTCAATAAACATGGGTCTGTTCGAATCGAGCCCGGAACGACACGGTTTGAAGTGCATTTTGCGGCGTTGAGCCTTCTCGATCCGGCCAAGGTGCGTTACCGATATCGCCTTGACGGTCTCGAGTCGGAATGGACCGATGCTGGGCCACGGAGAACCGCGTACTACACCAGCGTGCCGCCGGGTAGATATCGGTTCCAGGTGACCGGATGCAACAACGACGGAGTCTGGAGTACCTCCGCCGCGGAACTTGAGTTCGAAATAGTGCCGATGTTCCGGCAAACCGGATGGATGGTTCTCATCTACGTCGCAGCTTCGGTGGCGCTCATTGGAGTGGTCTTTTTCGTGCGCATTCGTCAAATGCGTCGTCGAGAGAGTCGGTTGGTTGAACTTGTTGAAGAAAGGACAGCCCAGCTTGAGACAGCAAACCGCAGACTTGAGGTTCTGGTCAATCAAGACGGTTTGACCGGAATCACCAATCGTCGACACTTCGAGCAACTCCTTGAGCATGAGTGGAAAAGGTGCGTTCGCAATTCGCAGAGTATTTCGGTAATTTTGGCGGATATCGACGATTTCAAAGCCTTCAACGATACGTATGGTCATCAATCTGGAGACGATTGCCTGCAGAAGATTGCGCAAGTTCTCGCTTCCGAAGTGCGGCGGCCGGCAGATGTTGTGGCCCGATATGGAGGCGAAGAGTTTGTCGCCTTGCTTCCGGAAACCGATATCGAAGGTGCAGCGGCTGTTGCCGAATCAATGCGCCGTCAGGTGCTGTCCCTTGAAATACCTCACAAGGCATCAAGGGCACACTCTTGGGTATCGGTGAGCTTTGGTGTGGCGGGGACGATACCGCACGTCGAAAGCAGGAGCGACGACCTCATGGAGCTCGCTGACGAAGCGTTGTACCAAGCTAAAGAAGCTGGGCGCAATCGAACGGCACGGTCTGCTTGGGATGCACCAGACCGAAAACTGAAATCCATCTAGCGAAGATAGGCACACCGCGTCGAGTAATCATCTTGATGCGCGCACTACAATCAGTGCGTTGTGGAAACAGGTGGAGGCTTCATGTTGAAAATGTTCGATCGTGCGATGTTCTATGTAGTCCTGATTGGTACTGTGGCGTGCGGCGGAACTCAGAGTGCAACAGTCCCCGCAGCTGAACCACCTTCTGAAGAATCTGGTCGTGCCACAGTAGTGGTCGGTGCAGATGATCGTTTCGAGTTGCCTATTCCCGGACCCATGCTTCCACCTGTTCCGGCAATCGTGCTCGGTGTGAAGGGGCTCGAAGAGAAGCCGGACGAACTCAGTGTTGTCTGGACCTTCGTGTTGAATGGTCACCCACCTCAGGTCGGAATCAGCGTTGAAGGTGGCAACTCCCTCGACGGTCCGCGGCATGCGGCGCTTGATCTCATCGAGCACCACGGGGAGTTCACTCTGAACGTTCCTGACGCCAGCTGGATCGAGTCTTTCGACGGTATCGACATGACTTCCTCGACGCGAGACGACAAGTTTGTTGCCAACAATCTCACTCGATTGCCAAGCAAAACGATCAATGCGCCGGGAATCGCGGAAGCGGCGATCGTTCTCGAGTGCCGGGTTTTGCAGCAACACGTGTTACCGCCTTCCAGAACCGTGTTCCTCGCCGAGGTTTTGAGAACCTCGACCCACCCGGGAGTGACCGATGCCGCCGGCAGGCTGGACTCGAACGCACGTCAGTTCTTTGGCATGACTTCCGGCAACGGCGAGTTCTGGAC
>JAAESQ010001652.1 GCA_024229275.1 bacterium
AGTCAGGATCTGAAAACCATGCCTCATGAAGATCCGCATATGCGGCCTTGTCTTTGATAAGGCTCCCGTCGGGAAGAATCAATGTCAGCGAATCGCCTTCAGCAACGGTTGCCAGAATCACCTGGAGATCCCGCGAGACAATTGCAGTTAAGTGGCGTTCGAGAGTCTCTTCGAAGGACCCGGGGTAAGACTCGCCGGCTACAGACACTGTGATTATGAGCAGCAGAAACTGGCAGATAGCGAAACCCTTGAAGAAGAGGGTAAGGCGAGTCAACGTCATGTGGATCCTCCATGGGCCCATCCTACGCTACGGAACCAGGGACGCGCCAGATCACCGCTCATGAGCCGGCCTCAGGGATGCCTTTGTTCGCACGTACTGTGATGGTGCGATTGCGTGCTGTCGCGTGGTCCACCCAGAAACCCAAAGGCGCGTGAGTCTTGAACAGGAGGTCGCAGAGGAAACGGAGAAAGGAGACCCAAGTCAAGATGAAGCCGGGAAGACCATTCACAGGCCGCGAGCAACCGTTTCACGTCTCGCGATCCTCGCCACTACCGCGCCAAGTATGTCGACCCCTGTTCGATTTCATCGCTACGCGTGGCCTTCGGCCCCGGTGTCCCACCGAGATGAATGGGTGAACGTACGTCGGAAGAACCGACGGCGTTCACTCGCCAGTCCCTTCGGCTTGATCCGGTTTCATCTTTCATCATTCCCAAATGCCGTTCGCCCCGTTGACCCGTTCTACGGCCTCATCTCCTCGACAATGTCTGTCGTCATCCAATAGATATCCGCCACGCCGCGCCGGCGACTGGTGAAGAAGAAGAACTGTCCGTCCAGCGACACACTCGGGCAGATCTCATCGGACGATGAATTGACTCGTCGACCCATGTTCCTCGCCGTCCCCCACCCTCCATCAGTTCCGCGAAACGCGATGTAAAGATCCTGCGCTCCTATACTGTCGGCTCGATCCTGAGAACTAAAGATGATGTAACTTTCATCAGGCGCTATGTAGGCATCCCAGTCGTGGTGGTCGCTGTTGATGGTCCCTGGGAGGATTCTGGATGGCTGGTATTTTCCTTCTCTGAACTCTGACACGTACAGATCGCAGCCACCGAAACGGTCTTCTCGACAGGAGAAGAAGTAGAGGTTGCCGTTTGCTGCCACAGATGGATA
>JAAESQ010001653.1 GCA_024229275.1 bacterium
CTCGAAACCGGTGCTCCTGCTCCCCCACCGCCAGAGAGTTCACCACCACCAACAGAGATAGAGCCAGATGATTCTGACACCGAGGAGTTGCAATTGGATGACGCCGAAGATATCAGCGGCGACGATGAAGACTCTGGGAGCGAAGTCGTTGACAGCGAGGAAGTCAGCGGTGACGACTTTGAGGACGGGGATACCTCAGCACTCGCGCAAGCCCCGGATCTCGAGCTCGAAGAAGACAGCGATCATAATTATGAAACGCAGGATCGGAGTGGCGAGCTGATCGGAAAGAAATCGACCGTGGTAACGCCTCAACCGCGACTGATCGAAATCGTCGAAGAAGGCGAAGGTCGCGCGCACGTACTACGGATTCCAATTACGACTGTCGGCCGTCTCAACCTCAACCACATCTGCGTCCCCGATGGAACGGTTTCCCGCAACCACGCAAAGATCGTCGTTTCCGAAGCTGAAATCACAGTCTTCGATCTGGCTTCCGAGAACGGTGTCTTCGTCAACAAGAACCAGATCACTGAGCACATTCTCGTCTCAGGAGATATCGTCCAATTTGGAGCCGCCGATCAGTTGTTCGAGTTCCGTGTCGATTAGTAAGGCCACCTAAGGAATCCTCGCATTACAACCAACACGAGGGCAGGTCCGACATTCATGCCGTTACTTAACAAAGGAACAGAGTTCCTCACCTGACGGTTCTGGTGCTTTCTACTATCTCAAAGCAACCCGGAGGTCCTCGCATTGATGAAAAAGCGTAGCGAATCCGCAACTCGACAATCTCTGACCTCCAGGTTTCTCACGGCAATTGAAAGCATCGGCAACGCCCTGCCTCATCCAGCCACACTATTCGCCCTTTTCGCATTGGGTCTCGTCCTACTATCTTGGCTCTCTGCCAAGCTTGGTGTATCAGCCGTGAACCCGATTGATAAAACGGTTGTCGAACCCATCAACCTCCTGTCGCGACTCGGCATTCATTGGATTTTGGAAAACACGATCGACAATTTCACAGGGTTTGCGCCATTGGGAACGGTCCTTGTCGCAATGCTGGGAATCGGTGTGGCGGAGAAAAGTGGGTTGATGGGGACCAGTCTCAGACTCATGGTCCAGGCGGCACCCCGACGCCTATTGACCTTCGTAATCGTGTTTGCAGGTGTAATGTCGAACATGGCCAGCGACGTTGGGTATGTCTTACTCGTTCCGCTCGGCGCCATCATCTTCCTGTCGGTAGGAAGACATCCAATTGCGGGCCTGGCAGCTGCCTTTGCTGGCGTTTCTGGCGGCTTCAGTGCCAACCTGCTGCTCGGCACAATCGACCCACTCCTCGCGGGCATCAGTCAGGAGGCCGCAAAGATCATCGACCCGCAGTACACGGTGACACCGGCGTGCAACTACTACTTCATGGTGGTGTCAACGTTCTTCATCGCTGCGGCCGGCACCTGGGTCACCGAAAGGATCGTTGTTCCCCGACTCGGTGAATACGAAGGCGAGACCTCCATCGAGGCCGAGGAGCTGCGATCGTTGACGAGCGCAGAAAAGCGGGGCCTCTGGTGGGCCTTAATTTCCACTCTGCTTCTTGCAGCAATAACCGTCGTTGGCCTCGTTCCAAAGGGCGGATTCCTACGCGATGCAGAAACGGGCAGCGTACTGTACTCCCCCTTCATGCACGGTATCGTCACTTTCATCTTCGTCGCCGGGTTGTTAGCCGGTCTCGCATATGGCTTTGCTGCCGGCACC
Source organism: bacterium (assembly GCA_024229275.1). Lineage (GTDB taxonomy): Bacteria > Acidobacteriota > Thermoanaerobaculia > Thermoanaerobaculales > Sulfomarinibacteraceae > JAAESQ01. Next base: position 1,741 of record JAAESQ010001653.1, read on the forward strand.
TTCAAATCAGATAGCGATGTCATCACAGGGATGAAGGAATCCATGCAGTCACTCGGACTGTTCATGGTTCTTGTTTTCTTTGCTGCACAATTTGTGGCCTACTTCAAGTACTCCAACCTTGGCATGATCTTCGCCATCAAAGGTGCCGACCTACTCAAGGCCTCTGGTTTGGGTCCGATTCCACTGATGCTGGCATTCCTTGTTCTCGCAGCAACTATCAATCTGTGCATGGGAAGTGCATCGGCCAAATGGGCTTTCATGGCACCAGTATTCATCCCCATGTTCATGCTGCTCGGATACTCGCCAGAGCTAGTGCAAGGCGTATATCGGATCGGCGACAGCACTACAAATATGATCTCACCCATGATGTCTTTTTTCGCTCTGATCGTTGCCTTCATGCAGAAGTATCAACCTAAGGCAGGAATGGGAACTGTGATCGCTACCATGTTGCCCTACTCCGTGACTTTCATGCTCGTGTGGATGGTTCTCATGGTGGCTTGGCTTCTTCTGGGCCTTCCTTTAGGGCCAGGCTCACAGCTCTACCTGACACCGTAGGGAAAGATCTCGAGACGGAAGACGACAGACATGAGAGGCGCAAGCAGAAGGTCTCGGCCTCTGTTTATGGCATCTCTCTTCAATCGCCTTTCTTCTCTCGTCTCTTGTCATTCCCCCGCGAAACAACTATCAACGTTAAGTCGTCCTCGAGTGGTCGATCTTGGGTGAACTCATCGAATGATCGAATAATCTCAGTTTGAAGTTCGCCACCGGTCAGTTCTCGGTGGCTCTTTAAAGTTGCGGCTAGGGCATCGTACCCGAAGGGCTCACCATCGTTACCAGAAGCTTCGACCAAACCGTCTGAATAGAACACAATCGATGCGCCGATC
>JAAESQ010001654.1 GCA_024229275.1 bacterium
CGCCGCCGGCCAGGCTGTTGGACGGCAGGTCGGAGCCGTGTACCTGTGAGTGGCACTGGCTGCAGCGCGTCGTAAATGTTGCGTTCATGCTGTACATGCCCTGAGGGTTCTCGATTTCTCGAGGCCCGATCTCGATCGGTCCTTCCGGACTCTTCAAACCGGCGTGGAAATGAATCTCATGGCATTGCAGGCATAGCATGGGCTCGTTTGCGGTGAGCAGATTGTTGGCGACTGATCCATGTGGCGTGTGGCAGATGCGGCAGTCTTCGACAACAGGCTCATGCTCGAAGATGAACGGACCCTCTTTGTCCATGTGGCAAGAGAAGCAAAGGTCGTTCGGTCGCAGATGCTCGGTCCGAAGCTGGGCTTCGGTCGCTGCATGTGGATCGTGGCAGCTGACACAGGTCATCTTGCCTTCGCGGACAGGATGATGAGACGGGAGCTGCATTTCCGCCATCGTGTCGGCATGACAATCCTTGCAGGCTTCAAGCGGCTTATTGGGTGTGTGTGTCCCGTGGCAGTCGAGGCAAGTCATGCCCTCGGCTGCGTGGGTTGACGCTGCCCATTCCGAGTGGCTCTTGGTCGTGTGACACGTGCTGCACACGGCCCCGTCCTCCAACGACTTGTCGGAAAACGTGCGGATGAGGGCTGCATCCCCCTCTTCCATGTGCTGGGTGCCGTCTCCATGACAGGCTTCACAGCCCACGGTGCGCCCCTGAACCTCGAATGGTTCGATCCGCATGTGGATATTGTGGGTCATACTGGCGGCCGCTTCATCGTGGCAGTCGGCGCACACCGGACCGTCTTCAGCTGAAGCGGGCCGGGCTGCGACACCGGCCATAGCGACCATGACCAGCAGCACTCTCCATCTCATAGTTGATACCTCCTTCACTCCGACTCTCCCGGTTGATACTGGTTTCCAAAGTACTGACAGGACCACCGAGGCATGCAGCTATCGCCACGGTGATCTCTCCTTGACGTATGCCTTGCCGCCCGCACGGGGCGACTAGAACGACCTCAATAGCAGAGGGAATACAGGCGGGAAAAGGTGCGAATAAACACCATCAAGGCAATACTGTCTTTCGCAATATCGAATGTCAAGCATATGGAAAGTTGATTATTTAAGAGTGGATTTAGATGTAGGAGTTAAGTATTTGTGTAATAATGACTTGGAGAGTTTCTGTAAGCGGCATTGTTTCTCGGATCGATGTAGGTTTTGTGTATCAGTCTCAAATTAGGGCGTATTTAGATCCTAGAATTCCAAGTATAGTAATGGGAATTCTACAAAATATGTACAAACTTGACAATAAAAAGAAACGGACCAGATGGCCCGCCTTGAGAAAGAAAAATAAAGTTGAGCGCAAAACTAATCAGTCTTTGGAAGGCATCCGTCGAGTGGATCAGCCTCGTAGCCAAGAGCCATCCAATCGAGCCGTGTGTCAGCGCCATGACAATCGAGACACCGCAACGCGCCGTCTGCCGGCTGAACTTCGTGGAAGATCCCCATGTATCGGATGGTGCTCACCCATCTGAATTGGGCATCGGCTACTCCGTAGACATCATGTGTAGCGTCGCGTACCGCGAGTTCGATGTCTCCATGCGCATAGAAGTCATCAACTTTGACGGGAAGAATCCATCCTTGTTCATCAAGCACGGGGAGTTTTCCTCGATGAAGCTTAAATGCGTGAATTCGGGCTTCTGAATCCTCTCGGGAGCCGAGAGGCTGCACCATGACGATGCGTCCTTCGTCGTCGAACTCGGCCTTCTCTTGAGGGAGCTGTACTTTGCTCTTGCCATTGAACCAGGCATAGATTGGTACGACGTTCGATTCAAGATCGATGCGAGCAACATGCTTGCCCTTTGCTTCAGAGAAGTGACCGTCGGACCAGTCGCGGAACATGTCGGTTGGTTCTTCCTTGGCGAACTCGGGGATGTGGCAAACAGTGCAGTCGACCCGCTGTGCATGACGATTGAGAAGTTGCTTAGCGTGTGGGTCGTTCTCGTGACATCGACCGTCGTCGCACCTCAGTGGTTCTGTTACCAGATCCGTTGCCGCCAGGTCCACTCCACGACCGCGAACGCGGTGGTCGGAACCTGCATGACAGTCGACGCAGTGAAGGTCGGCCCCATCGGGTGACATGTGGACGTCGAAATCGTAGTCCGGCTCGCGCAGGACGTACTCGATATCGCCTCGCTTGAAGTTAGGACCTCCACCAGATGCTGCATGACAGCGCAGGCACATGGTTCGGGTTGGGCGAGAGATCCGCTTGGCTACAGAGTCGAGGCCCTCTCGATTCTTCCAGAGCAGTGGTCGCCATTCCCAGCCTTCAGTCTGATCGCCGACCAGAGTGCGGTTGTAACCAGATGCGTGGCACATCAGACAGTCGATATTGAGTAGCTGCTCCTCGGTCATTTCCGCGGATGGCAGTTTTCCGTGACCGGCATGGCACTTTGAGCATCCAGCTGCGAGAAGCTTCCCCTCGTCGCTGCGAACCTCTCCGATCCAGCTCGACAGTGGGTTCGTGCAGAAGTCGTTGACCATGTTCATTTTGCCGAGCTTTTGGCCATGGGAGTTGACCAGATCAGGGGTGCCACCTCGCCACTGATAGTGCTGCGATGAGAAGAATGCTTCAGCCTCATCCTGGTGGCACTCAAGACAAGTTTGCGTCCCTTCGTAGTGCTCGAAGTACTCCTGATGTGAGTAGCTCTTACCCGCTGTAGAGGCCGGCAAAGCGATCAGCAGCAATGATGCGGACGCGAGCAGAGTCCGGTTCCACATGATTTCCTCCTAGAAACGGGCCGAGAAGCTGAGCATGTATTTGTCGGCACTCGTCGGAGAGGCGAAGCCGAGAATCGGCGTCGAATCAAGGTCCTTCGGTGCGCCCATGTGCCAGCCAGAGCCCGAATCGGTGAAGTCGTAGCGAATATAGTCAGCCTTGAATACGAATCTCTTTGAAATGCGGTGAGTCAGATAGAGTTCCCAAACTGAACCTCGAACTGAGGTCTTGGGCGCGAAAAGATCGTCCTCGGCAACCGCCATGTTGAACCAGTACTCAGATCCCTTGTTGTACTCGATCCCGATCTTGGTGGCCTCGTTTGGGAAGTTGTACCGCGCTCCGAGATAGATCATGTTTCCGTCTTGTTTCTGTGGAGTTTCGAAAGGATCAGAGAACAAGCCGCCGAAAGGCGTGGTGATGTTGTTCGGGTCAGATTGCATGTAACTGTAGGTTGCGAACCAATCGAACGGGCCATCGTGGCGAACGAGGACGATGCTCGCCCAATCGATGTTGCCAAGGTTGGCGGATGGGGTGTAGCGCAGTACTGGAGTTCCAGGGATTTCCTGGCCGGAGACTGGATCGACAGGCAGCACTACAAGGCCGTTGAAACCGTCGGTGACGTCAAATGCGCGAGCGAAAGTACCCTGGATGAACATGTCATCGGTGTTCCAGATATCCCAGTTGACGCCCAAGAATGATGCATCCTTCAAACGGTCTTGAGGGAGCTGCTGCTCAGCGCCATTGCCGAAGCCGGATTCAAAGCCGACGCCGTAGCACAGGCGAAGGGTGGAGTAGTCGTTGATGTGCCAGCCGAGTGTGGCGCCGTCAAACTGATAATTGATGATCGATCCGAGGGGGGTTCCACCGCGAGGCTCATCTTCTCTGAAGTTGAGTGGCACGCCGCCCGTGGAAGGACGTCTGCCGATGGAAAGATAGTACTTCGGTGATTTCCAGGTGAAGTAGGCGCGATCGACACGAACAATGTCCGAGTTTGGAACACTGGCGGTGGTGCCATCGACGTTGATCGAAGTCGGCTGGCCGTTGAAGACCTGGACTCCGGTTGAGTCGCCCCAGACCTTGTACATCGAAAGGCGACCGGCAAAGTCGACGTTTTTCGAGACCTTGGCGTCCATCTGCAGGCGCAGGCGATTGGTGTAGATGATCGAATTCTTGTAGTCGTAGCCGGGCTGATACGTGTGTGGCAGAAGCATGCCCATGAACTGCTGCATCTGCTCGGGGGGAAACGATCCAACCATTTGTTTGAGCCAGTCGAAAGTAACGACGTTATTCAGGTAGTAGAGGTAGTTGGAGTAGTTCTGAGCTATGTATTGCTGAACAGCTTCCTGGTTAGGCGGGAAGCTTCCCTCGTTGGCACCGACGTAAAAAAGATTGTCGACCATCATGCGTTGCAGGTGCATTCCGTCGAACGAGTCGTTAAATGTCGACTCGAGTGAGTGCATCTGGAAGCGGAAATCGCCGCTGAAGTTCAGTCTGTCGACACCTGTCTTACGTTCGTTCTTCATGACACGCTTTTCGAGATCTTTGATGTCCTGCTTGAGTTTCTGAACTTCCTCTTGGGTGACCTCGTCAACGGCGAACGCAGAGCCGCCAGCTATGAGAACAAGTGCGATGAA
>JAAESQ010001655.1 GCA_024229275.1 bacterium
ATTCAAGGCATGGATCTCAAACCAGCTATTGCCTCGATGGTGACCGGTTTCACGTCAACAACCGGCAACACGGTTGTCGACACTCTCCTGACGCGAGGCGGTATGGTCAGCATGATGCACGTGACGCTGATTGCGTTCTGCGCCTTCGCGTTTGGTGGCATCGTCCAGTGCGCCGGGATGCTCGACGTGCTGCTGGAACACTTGGTGAAGTTCGCCAATACCACCGCACGCATCGTCGCATCGACCGTGGCTGGCACGATGACGGTGGCCTTGATGACAGGCAGTTCCTTCCTGTCTATCTTAATACCGGGAGAGCTTTTCGCACCGGTCTTCAGGCGCAATAATCTCGCAGCAAAGAACCTCTCGCGCACCACCGAGGATAGCGGCACAGTGGTCGTGCCGCTGGTCCCGTGGTCGATTGCTGGAGTGTTCATGGCCGGCACTCTTGGAGTCGAAACGCTTCAGTATCTACCCTGGGCCGTAATGTGCTACTTAGGATTCGTGATGGCGCTGATCTACGGTTTCACTGGTATCGGAATCGCACCCCGAATCAACGACGACGAAACAGTTCCCGGCAGCTAGCTGACGCGCTACAGAGCCGAAGCGATAAATCCTAAACAGCCACCACGCCAGAGGGAGCGGCCCATGAACGTCGGCAGATGTCCTAGCTGCTGAACGTTCATCCGCTCATCCGGGAGGGGCACCGCGCCCATCGGGCGCGAGTAAGCCGCGAAGATCGCGAAGAAGACCTTTCGTACCGGCAGTTGACGCGTGAGCCTTTTGCATAACTCGCTTGGCATCGCGCTCGTGCCTACATTCACCAAACACGGTCATCTTGAGCGTAGCGAAGCGGAGTCGAAAGATCTCCCGCTAAAACCAGCAATATGCTGGCTGCTGTTTGCCGTTAGATTGCTAACCTCAGCGGGAGATTCTTCGTCGCTTCGCTCCTCTGAATGACATTATTGAGAGTTTTGCGTAAGGCTCATGTGGAAACGAGAGGTTCATCAAAGGTCAAAGATCCTGTTTCCAACTGTTCGGCGCTTCTCAATCACTCCCGGGCAGGGCGCTCCCCCTCGACATCCCAGCGTTTGAACCACTCGAGCAGGCGACCCATGGCGTCGATCCTGTGGTCGTAGCCCCGAATCGAATGACCTTCCCCCGGATATACGACCATTTCGACCGGAGATCCATGATGGCGTAGCGCATCATAAAAACGCAGCCCTTGCTCCAGCGGAACCCGCGCGTCTCGCTCGCCGTGAATGATCAGAAGCGGGGTTTTCACTCTGTCAACCCAGGTCAATGGCGATGCTTCGCGATACAGGTCGGGTTCGTCG
>JAAESQ010001656.1 GCA_024229275.1 bacterium
ATATCGCGCAGAAATTCGACTGAACGTTCGCTCATCACCACCAGCCGGTCGGAGAACTCGGCAAGTTGCATCATGATGTGCTGGTCCTGAGGATTCGGATCCTTCAGGATCGTGTGCAGAGTCGTCACCACACTGCACACGATCCTGAAAGACCCGCCCCTTCAGGACCGGCACATCATGATGCAACTTGCCGAGTTCTCTGACCGGCTGGTAGTGATGAGCGAACGCTCAGTCGAATTCCTGCGCGATATCTACCAGGTGCCGGAGGAGAAGATCGTCCTCATACACCACGGCATCCCTGACGTGCCGTTTGTCGAATCCGATGCCTACAAGAACAAGCTCGACGTATCCGGAAAGAAGATCATCCTGACCTTCGGCCTGCTTTCGCCAGGCAAGGGCATTGAGGTGGTCATCGATGCCCTGCCCGAGATCGTGAAGGCCCACCCGCAGGTCATCTATATGGTGGTAGGCGCCACCCATCCGCACCTTAAGGTGGAACAGGGGGAGGATTACAGAAACAGCCTTCACATGCGCGCAAATGAACTCGGCGTTTCGGACCATATCGTTTTTCATGATCGTTTCGTTGCCGACGAAGACCTGTTGGAGTTTATCGGTGCAGCAGATATTTATGTCACTCCCTACCAGAACGAGGCGCAAATTATTTCCGGTACGCTCGCCTATGCGCTCGGGATGGGCAAAGCGGTGA
>JAAESQ010001657.1 GCA_024229275.1 bacterium
GTAGTTGGCCTGGCCTCGGCCACCTTTCTGTCCTGAGATCGAACTCATATTGATGATGACACCGCTACGCTGCATCATCATCGGCTGCACTACTGCAGCTGTCAGGTTGAGCACTCCCTGGATGTTGGTGTCCAGCACATCACGAATATCGTCTTCGGAGAGGGCCGGTAAAAGACCATCTCTGACCAGGCCGCTGTTGTTAACGAGAATGTCGATGCGTTCGCTTCTTTCAAGCACCGACTCCACTGCCTTCCGGCAGGCCTCGGCATCTCGGACGTCTACCTGGAGGGCCTTCACCGTCTGTCCCTGTGCTCGGCACCCGGTTTCGACCGCATCTGCAGCTTCGCGGTTCTCGAGGTAGAAGAATGTGACGTCGGCGCCCTCTACTGCCAGAAGTCTCACGATTTCGCGGCCAATGCCTCGGCTACCGCCGGTGACGATTGCAGTGGTGCCTTTGATGCCGGAATCTTGGAATATCATCTTTTACTCACCCTACGATCGAGTATCCGGCATCGACAACGATCGTCTGGCCTCGGATTGCCCGTGCCTCAGGTAGGCAGAGTAGATAGGCGACAGCTGCGATGTGTTCGGCGTTGAGGGGGTCGTCAAGAAGTGATTTGTTCTTTGATTCTTCGAGCAATTGCTCGCGATTGGGAAAGTAGCTCAATGCATGTGTGTCAACCACACCTGCGGAGATCGCGTTCACTGAAATGTCATCTGGCGCAAGCTCTAGGCTCAGAGACCGTACCAACGATTCCAGCGCTGCTTTCGATGCTCCGATGAAGGCGTAGTTTGGGATCGCTCGCTCCGCGCCGAGGCTCGAAAGGGCCAAGACTCGAGACCCTCGGGGCATCAATGGCTTGGCATGTTGTACGAGATGAACCAGTGCCAGCGCATTGGTCTCGCTGCACCAC
>JAAESQ010001658.1 GCA_024229275.1 bacterium
ATGCGAAAATGACTCTCATTTCCCACCTCCCGGTTGTTCTGATCGTATACGACAGTCCCCATGAAAGCCAGAAAACGCCTATGGGCGAGGCACATCGCCGCCCGCAACAAGCAGCTGAACGGGAGTATCCCAACCGAGCTGGCAGACCTCACCGGGTTGTACAATGTAGACATTCAATACAACGCACTGTGGACCGACGACGCTACTTTGCAGACATTCCTCGACTCTTTCGATTCCGAATGGGACGAAACACAGACCATCGCGCCCGAGGAACTTACGATCGCGTCAGTAGCGGACCACACAGTGTGGCTGGAATGGACGCCGATCACATACACGGGAGATACCGGCGGATATGAGGTCTTTTCCGAGCCGGTGGTCACGAAAGCACCGACCTCCGGAGGGTTCACCGCAACAAAGAGTGACACGACGTTCCCGGTGACCGGACTGGATCCAGGCGAGTCATACGATTTCACGGTCAGTGCATTTACCAATCCACACAACCACAATCAGAGCAAGGTCGTCAGCGAGTCGTCTTCGCCGGAGATGGCATACCGAAGACACTGACCGTGACGAGCAGTCACGACACATTCGAGTGGAGCACTGGAGAGACAACGTCGAGCATCGTCGTAAACCCTGCAGAACCGACTTGCTACTGGGTCAGGGCACTAGGACCTAGTTCGTGCGACGAGTCTGCCGTGGTCTACGTGGACCCGGCACAACTTTTCTCCGACGGTTTCGAGTCCGGCGACACGTCCGCTTGGTCAAGTGTGAAGCCGTAGGCAAGGAACTGCGGGCCAAGTTTCCCGCGTGATCGCTTCTTTGTGGCCAGCACCTCGTTGGCGGAACTGATACTGAAAAGGTGCCTGAGTCAAGAAGACGAATCTGTAATGAGGACGTATAGGTAGTTTCGTTTGCAAGTGTTTGCGCATCACGGTGTCACTTCACGACCAACCCGAACGGTGGATATTCCACACTCCTGAGGCTGCGCCTTTGCCGTCCGCCTCGTTGCCCCGTCGCTCCGTTGCCCCGTCCGCCTTCCCTCATCGTTCATCTTTCAGCATTCACCTTTCATCCCTTCTTCCAGCCTCGCTCTGGCCCTGCTATGATGTGGCGTGCCAGTTTGCCGGGGAGGTTGGGGTGATCATTACGTGCCCTAAGTGCGAGACGCAATACCAATACGACGTTGCGCGGTTCGGCAAGGCGACCACCAAACGTCTCAAGTGCCCCAAATGCTCCGAGGTGTTTGAGGCGAAGAATCCCAGCCCCGAGATCGCAGATGCGACAAACATCGCCGCGAGGTCTGCGCCGCCACCGGTAGGCACGGACACTGACAGGGTTCGGCTCGAACCTGAAGCGCCCGAGCTGCCTGAACTCGCACCTCTCACAAAAGACATCCGCTACTCTCTGGCGGTGATCGCCGGCGCACAGGCTGGAAGCGTGTTCACGATTGTCAAACCACGCATCTACCTGGGTCGCGGCACGAATATGGATATCCAGCTCAAGGACGCCGAGATTTCAAGACGCCACTCGATGATCGAGATTCGACCCGAAGAGGTCACCCTCGTTGACCTGGGTGCCACCAACGGTACATTTGTCGGTGGCGAGCGTGTTCAGAGAGTCGAGATCAGCAACCAGAGTGAGTTCACTCTCGGTTCGACGACTCTCATGCTCATCATCACCCACGACCGAGAGGTAGCGATGTAGTGGCATCCGGTTCGCGCCAGAATGGCCCGGACACGGCTCCACACCATTGCCAAAAACAGGGTCCGAAACGGCACTAATCTTGCAGATTGATAGCGCTTCGATGCAGGACAAAACATCATCCCGCAGCATGGCTCGTAAACCGAGCACATTCATAGCGCAGCCATTATTTCGCTGGAGGCACAACTCATGATCGAGGTCGAACATCTCACGAAGGTGTACGTGGATGTACCGGTCGTCGACGACTTGTCCTTCTTCGTACCCGAAGGACAAGTGCTTGGATTCCTTGGACCGAACGGGGCCGGGAAGACGACCGCAATGCGAATGTTGACAGCTTTTCTCCCACCCTCGCGAGGGCGCGTGGTGGTCGGCGGAGTCGATCTGGACCAAGATCCAATCGAACTTCGGCGCAAGGTCGGCTACCTGCCGGAGAACGTTCCTCTCTACCCGGAGATGCGGGTTGAGGAATACCTGCGCTTCCGAGCCGACATCCAGGAATTGAGGGGCCTCGAAGCGAGGAAAAACCTCGAGTACGTGATCGAAAGATCGTTGCTAGAGGATGTTCGACGACAAGTCATCGGCACACTATCCAAGGGATATCGGCAGCGAGTCGGTCTGGCCGGCGCGCTCATTCACAAGCCGCCGGTACTCATCCTCGATGAGCCAACGGTAGGCTTGGACCCCAACCAGATCATCAAGATCCGGGAGCTCATCACCGAACTCGGACAGGATCACACGGTGGTCCTTTCGACCCACATCCTTCCCGAGGTCGAGCAGGTCTGCGATCGGGTCTTCATTATCGAGAAGGGCCGTGTCATCGCCGACGGATCGCCGAACGAACTGCAGGTCAAGATGCAGGGCAACGCCACCGTTCGTGTCGAGTTGGCTGAATCGTCTGACGAGGCGCGTTCCAGCCTCGCCAACCTGGACGGTGTTCTGAACGTTTCCGGAGACAACGGCCGAACATTCAAGATCGAACATGACTCGACTGTTGATCCGCGAGAGTCAATCTTCAGACTCGCCGTCGATCGCGGCTGGGTTCTCATTGGCCTTGCCGCCGAGCAGGCCTCATTGGAGGACGTCTTCGTCCGCCTGACGACACGTGAAACCGAAGCGACATTGCCGGCCGCAGAGGATTCGGAGGTGTCCGATGCATAAGGTACTGGCCATCGTTCGACGCGAGCTGATCGCCTTCTTCTCCTCGCCATTGGCGTACGTCGTCCTCGCAACCTTCCTACTGATGCAGGGCTTCATTTTCTTAGTACTACTTTCGGCACTCAGTCAGCCCGGAGACATGGCTTTCTCACCACTCCAGGTTCTTTTCGGAGGCAACATTTTCTTCTGGATCTATATGCTGGTCTTCATGCCGGTCATCACAATGCGACTGGTGTCTGAGGAACTGCGATCCGGCACAATCGAAACGCTGATGACCTCACCCGTGACCGAAGCGCAAGTCATAGTCGGCAAATTCATCGCTGCTTTCATCTTCTACTGTGTACTCTGGTTTCCGACCCTGGTCTATGTACTGGTCATCAACCACTACAACCCAATCGACCTCGGTCCCGTGGCAGCGGGCTACATTGGGATCCTATCTCTTGGTGTGCTCTTCCTCGGCGTAGGGATCTTCGCTTCGACACTCGCGAAAAACCAGCTCATCTCCGCAATCATCGGCTTCACTATTCTTGGGATACTGTTCGTCATCCCTCTGGTTGATATGTTCCTCACCTCCACCTCATTCCTTAAACCGGTGATCGAGCACATGAGTTTATGGACCCAGGTCGAACGATTCGCGAGTGGCGTTGTCGACACACGGCACCTCGTCTACCAGCTCTCGGTCGGGGCGCTATTCCTGTTCCTGGCCACCAAGTCGCTTGAAGTGAA
>JAAESQ010001659.1 GCA_024229275.1 bacterium
AGAGGGAATGAAACTGAAAGTCTTCCCGAGCATTTCTACACCGCGTTTGCGGTGCTGACTCATGGAATGACAATGCCGCTAAAAGGCTGTCATCCTGAGCGGAGCAGAGCGGAGTCGAATGGATCTTCCATTCCAGTAATCAGCGCCTTGATTGCGGCGAAGCGTTCGACTGCATGTTGCTGATTTCAATGGGAGATCCTTCGACTGCGAGACGTAGAACGTCCCTTCGCTCAGGATGACAGATCGAGGCGTAGTTGCTGAAAAGACGATGCTTGTTTGTTTATGTCTTTGGGATCAAACGCGGTTCAAGCTGCTGTAGGGCAAAGACCCGATTCGAAGCCGAGGTCGATCTGACTGCGGGTGACCCTCCTCTGAGTCTTGTGAAACTCACGCCTTGGTTTGTCCCTCAATTGCCACAATTTGGCCATCGCCGAGCTGTTGCGGAGGGGTACCTTGACGTTAGCTAAACAGGCGGTGACGATGGAGCAGTCCTTCGCGCGACTTGGAGGTCAAGTAATGGAACGACCTGCTACGAACCGACCACTTCATTCAGCGATCCTGGCTCTGGCAAGCCTCTTCTTGGTCCCGATCGTCAATGCGCAACTCCTCACACCTCTTGACGAACAGGCCGCCAAACTTGATCGGCAGATGATTCCAGCTTCTGGACGGCACGAGGCGCTGCTTTCGGTCAAGCGCTTTGGACGCTACTCGATCACGGCTGCAAGCACTCAGGGCGTTGCCCTGCAGCTGATTGACCGCATGTCCGGCCCCAGGGAAAGATCTGGGATACCCGGTGAGAAGGATGGGCGTATAGACGTCTTTCTCGATCGCGGCGAGTACAAGATCATCGCGACAGGCCATGACCGATCCGAAGGCGAGGCCCATCTTGATGTGGAGTCGTTCCACGAAGTCTCGCCAAAGCCCGCCGAACAACTCGTTGAACACAAACCGATCGCGACCTCTCTCGGCGACCTCAAACAGCGCTCATACTGGCTCCAAATCGAGCGCCGACGTTGGGTCTATGTCGAGGCCGCTGGACGGGCGTTACGCGACCTCAGATTCTGGCGTGACGGGAGCTGGCTGGTCGAAGGCGAACCGACCATTGAGATCCTCGACCCCGTAGAAGGCCAACCTCTGGTTTCCTGTCGCCTCGCTCTCAATCTCGAACCCGGACTGTATCTACTGACCACCTACGGAGGCCCTCCCGAACCATGGGCTATAGACAGTGACGAGTACCCCCTTCACGTTCGCTTAGGCATCCAAACACTCCCAATGGCCGGGCGCGCCCGCTTCAAGCTAAGTCCATTTGGTATAGACCGTTGGCTAGTGCCGGCCAAAGCCAACTACTTCAGGCTCGAACTCCCGGAAGCCAAACCAGCTTCACTGCGCGTCGCTCAGTTCGCCGAGGCGAGACCGTTTTCTGAGCACGGTGGAGTAGCTCGAATTGACAAGGATTCACGCGAGCCAAAAGCCGAACTCGAGAATAGCAATTCCCCTTCTGGATTTGACATCGTCACCGTGAGGTCTGCAGCCGAGCAACCGTACGTACTGCAACATTTCGAAGCCTCACGGTCCATCACGTTGCAAGGATCCGGAGAGTACTGGATTTCAACGATCCACTCCGGTCACCCTGAGGATTCGGTAGACATCACAGCGTTTCTGGCTCATTGGCGCTATTCAAGCGGCCTGGAAAAGAAGCCTCTTCGCGAGCAGACTCTCGTTCTCAGCCGCGACAGAGGATGGGCCTCGCGCTGCAATCTGCTCGAATCTCTGTCCGTGTTTCTCGACGTACGTCACACCGGAACCTATGCAATCGAGTCGAACGGTACCGAGGCTCGCTTTCGAATCGAACCCTTTTTCGTGTATCGACCGAGCGAATATGAAGCGCCGGACTTCAAACAAGGTGACAGCGAATGGGAGCTAGATGCCGGCTACTACGTACTCACCGTTGAGCCGGTACGCAAAGGCATTCTTGAGGTTGCAGTCAAGCCGGAAGGGCTGCTTCAGAACCTGCTTGAAAAGCTCGGGAACGAAACAGCTGATTTCGGGGAGCCTGTCCGTGGATCAGCAACTTTCCCAAGAGTTCAGCTGACAAAGCACGACCGATACACTCTGTTTCTCAATCACCAACCAGGGGTACGTGCTGGCCTAATCTTGCGTCCACTACCTCTCGATCTCCGACACGCGATCCCTATGACTATTCGTCCAAATGAAGAGATCACGATGTCAACGAAGACCTCCGAAGAGAGCACCCTTCGCACAACTACGGAGGAGGGCACGCAGCTCGAAATGTCACTGGATGGCGGACCCTGGAGGACTGACTTCAAAACTCACGCAGGTCATCACGAACTCAGAATTCGCAACCAGACCGATACCACCGTTGTGTGTTCCGTCAGCGAAACACCAACCCGTCTCGAGCAGACTGCTGCGCTTCCCAAACTTCCGGCGGCCACCCTAGACACACTGCCTAATTTCTCGATCGTCACCCAGCAATCTCCGTCCTTCTTCGATCTCGAACAGAGTGAAGCGATGACTTTTCTGCTCAAAGCACCGCAGGACGGACTCTTCCGGCTCGAAACCACCGGACTCCTCGACACGATCGGTAATCTACGCAGCAGAACCGTGACCTCATTGGCCGAGTCGTCGTTCGGTGGAACCGGCCGCAACTTCTTCCTTCATCAGTATCTGCTCTCTGGGGACTATCAAGTACGCGTGCAGGCAAATGGGAGTTCAGCCGGCCATCTCGGACTCCAGCTGACGAGAACCGACCCTCACCAAGGGGGCGTACTCAAAGCCGGAGTTCCAGCTCGCGCATCTCTTGATCCAGGCGAATCGATCGTCTATCGATTCACCATCGATAAGCCAGGGGACTATCGCCTCCGTTCCTTCGCACTTGGTCGTACGATTCGATGCCGACTCGAGGACAGGGACAGATGGCCCATCATCAAACCCAACGCCAAAGCCGACATCACACGCCATTTTGAATCCGGCGATTATCGACTCGTCCTGCTTCCAGAATCTGTCGAGGGACGACGCCTCACACTGTTCGAGCGGGTCGAGCAACCGCAGACTCTCGTGGGACACGGACCGCATCCTCTCACTCTTGGCAAATCCACCAAGCATCGCTGGCACGAACCGACCGGAGATGCATTTCGCGAACCGGATGTCTGGACATTCTCTCTGTCGGGGCCCACCGAGGTTGCAATCGAGCTCAACGCGGACATGGAGGGCCGACTCATTACGGAGGGCAGGTCCATCGAAGCTTTCGAGATCCCTCCTTCCCGAGGATGGATTGGGCGCCTTGAAGCAGGAGACTATCGGCTCGAGACCACGTGCTCGCGTAGAAACAACCGCGTTGACTACCAGGTTTCGGTCACACCGAGCGCTTTGGTGGCGGGAGTCGAGCGTGAGTTCACTCTTCCGGCCACGGTCGATGTCGCTGTTGCGGGTGATCACCTGATTGAGATCAGTTCTTTGGGAACGGTGGATGTCCGAGCGCGACTCGAAGATGCATCGGGGCAACTGGTTTTGGCCGGAGACGACAGGCCTGGAGACTGGAACTTTCATCTCGCTGACCGCCTTACGCCAGGACGCTACACCTTGACCATGAGCCAGGTCGACGGACGATCCACGAGCACTCGAGTGCGTATGGAGGTTCGCAACCGAGTCGAACTCGAAGCCACTGCACTGCCGATGGAAAAGACCTTCACACCAGGCCAGGATGAGAACATCATGCCGCTTCTGGTGTCGGATGGCGATTTCCTTTTGGCCTCCATCGCCGCACCTGAAGCGATGGGCATGGCGCTCGAACGAATGACCGACGAGACCAGCTGGGAGACCATCGCCAGCGACGTCGGAGAACGCATCACCATCTCAGTACCCATTACCGACGCAGCCTACCGACTTCGGATCTGGTCCATTGACCGCCGCGGGGGTTCAGCGCGACTCCAAGCATTGACTCTGACACCTCAAGAGATCGGCGAGAACGAGTTCAGGCGTGTTGTTCGGCTCGCAGCGATTCCAGGTTTCGAGCCTCCGACTGCGGTCGCGGCGGTGAACCTGCAACGGGCGGGGACACTGTGCCTCGCCGGAGATCACGATGGCGTCCGGTGGACGCAGGCCAGAAATCGGGTTGCTACCCAAGTTGCGGGCGGGTTCCTGTCGAGCACGACCCGGCGAGGCTGGCTGACGGCGCTTGTTCCGAACGGGCGCCGGGCGTTCAAGGCCGATCGAGTCTTTCTCGATGACCAACCACTGCAGATTCATACACGATTAGGCGTTCCGGTGGTTGTTGATCTTGCGGAATCAGAGCACGGACCCCACGTTGTCGTTGCGACTTCAATGCTCGGCCAACCTGCGATACGACTTGGCGCAGCCAACACCACATCAGGCAAGGATCTCGCGACCACCAGTATTGACCTCGGCTTCGCAGCTACAGCCAGCCTCGATCAACACTCACAAAAGACGACCGTTTGGCTGGCATCAAATGAAATCGACGCCACAGACATCCGACTTCAGCGCATCCCATGCTTGAGTCCGACACACTCACAGTTGAGCTTCGGGAGCCATGACAGCAATATCGGGACGAATGAGGTCCTATCTCTCGAACTGCCAGACGGTGCCAAAGACTTACGTCTCACCCTCACCGAGGGAGTGCTGGCAGTATCCGCAGACCGATCCTCTGTCACCAGCCTGCATCATGGTGGACAAGGCACCCGGGTTGAGACTTTCAGAACAACTGCCACCAGTCTACTCATAGTCGGCATCAGGAGTGGTTCTTGGGCGCTCGAGGTGACTGCCGGGACGGGCCGCCCCAGGGTCGTTACGTGGGAAGTACCGTTCGAAGAGCGATCGGCCAGGGCCGGCCGTGTTCGACTTTCAATCAAAGAGGGTGGCTCAGACGACCGCTGGCTAGCTGTTGCCGGAGCGGTAGATGGTGCGACTTTTCTCAGTAGCGATGGCCACGTATGGCGAGGCTTCCTCATGCCGATAGGAACCGCGGAAGGGACTCTTCTGCTGGACTCTCAACCGGGCCTTGCCATGTCCTGGCTAGGCAATGGCAACGACGTCGTCGCCGGATTGTGGGATGAAGAGGACTCTCCCTCTGCGATAGAAATCGCGGTCCCGGCCCGTTTGGATCTCACCGGCCGATCACAGTCCATGCGATTTGAAAGTCACGACGATGCCCTGCTACAGATTATTACCAGCGGAGCCGGACTCTTTCGAATCTCTACCGGCGGCGATACAAGGCACGTGCTCCTCACTTCCCCAGGAGAGAGACACTTGATGACACCTCCTGGCGATATCAAAGTCTCAGTGAGGGGGCTCGCCGACACCCCACTCAGCCACCCCCTGCATCTGGCTCTAGCTCCAGTCACTCGGATCAGCGAGGGCCTGGGACCGGAACACCTCCTCGGGCCAGGCGATGGTCGTGCCTTCACCTTCACAGTCGAGAAATCCGTCACCATTGGGGTCGGCGTTCGCGCTGATCCCGACACTGTCCGATGCGAGCTTGTGGACTCCACAGGCAAGGTCATGGGCGACGGCATTATCCAGATGCACGATCTGACTGCCGGTGACTACTACCTCCTGGTGCGTGCGCCAATCGATGGATCAGGAGTCCGCATTCGACCGGCTTTGGTTGGCATCGAGCGACCCTCCAAAGGACCTCCGGAAGACGTCATTCGAAGCTACGTAACCCACGAAGGGGGTGCCTCATGAAGCGCATTGCAATACTGTTGTTGGCTCTCGGCTGCCTGATCCCTTGGTCGTCAGCTCAGACCCCACCCAGTGGCACTCTCGCGCGCCCCGCAGATGCACCCACAGGGACCGTTATCGTTCCGGATCGCTTCCTGCGGAGTTGGGACCCAGTAACCATCTTCTTCGATCGAGACCTTGGCGGAGGCCCCGGTGATCCGGAAGATCATCCAGAGCAGTTTGTAACCCTAGAACCCGACCATCCCGGCGCCTACACATGGATAGACTCTCAAACGCTGCAATTCAGACCGGCCGACGCGTGGTCGCCCCTGGAACGCTTCACGTGGACAGCACGAGGACGGCGCTTCGAGCTCACAACTCTCATGGCATCTCCCATCGAAACCCATCCTGTGGCGGGTACCGAGGGTCTCGATCCGGTAGAGTCCATCACTCTTCGTTTTAACGAACCGATTGACCCGGTCGATCTCGCACGCATGGTGACCATCGAGCTTCGACCCCTTCCAGGAATCGGAAGCCGCGGCGCTCGGTGGCTCTCTTCCCAAGACTTTGAAGTCAAAGTCATGGAAAGGAACTCAGCTGGAGATCGAGCCAGCTACGTACTGGTACTCGAAACCCCAATCCCACAAGCTACCCACGCAACAGTACATCTCAGACTCTCACTTGACGACAACACTCAACGATCCTTCGCTGAATACAACTTTGCCACAGCTGAACCGTTTCGTGTAGTTGCTGTGGGATCAGTTGCGAGTCGTTTTCCCGTAACCGCGGATGGCAGCCTCTACACGAAGGACCAAGCCATCAATGCCGGTTCGAGCAGCCGAACCGTGGTCGTCGAGTTTTCTTCGTCGCCCGAAGCAATTTCACCGGTCGAAGGCCGTAGCTTGGTACGGTTCACTCCTGCGGTTGACGATTTGGAGTTTCGCTTGGCTGGTCGAACACTCGAAGTCTCCGGCGGTTTCGAGTGGGACACCTTGTACCAAATTGCCATCACCCCAAGCCCTTTGCGCGATCGCAACGGTCGGGCCCTCGAAGTTCGAGGCCCGAGCGAGGTCTTTCTCTATTTCCCGCGGCGTCCCGCTTATCTCCGCTGGCGTACGGGCCAGGGGGTAACCGAACGGTTCGGACCGAAGATGGTTCCCATAGACGGACGAGGACACGAACGATTCGACATGCGACTCTACCCTGTCGATCCTCTCGACCGTTCGTTCTGGCCGTTCCCGGGCTCCCCTGTCTCCATCGATGAATCGCAGCGCCCACCAGGTCCCGGTGAGGACCCCGAGCCATGGGCGGCGATGCGCCACATCCGTGAGCCCGAGCTGCGCAGATTTCTGTCGGCACTGGGGTCTCCACCCATCTCATCGATCGTGGATCTTCCTCTTCGCCGCGAGGGATCTGCTGCGTCGTTTGGACTGGATGTCGCCGACTCTCTACAACGACTCACAGGCAATACAACGACTCCAGGCCACTACATCCTCGGCCTGCGATCGCTGGATGCCGGCACCAACCGCCAGTGGATGCGACTCCAGGTGACAGACCTTTGTCTGACGACTGTCGAGGAATCCCATGCGGTTCGATTTGTCGTCACATCACTGAACACGGGAAAACCCGTGCCAGGCGCAAGCGTGCAGCTTGAAGGAGCGCGAGGACGCGAGTGGGTGACAGTCTTCTCGGGCGCCACTGATTCAGAGGGTGCATTCCGCTGGACCCCGAGTCGCGCATCAGACTCTCGAACACGAGTTCTTCGCATCGTCGTGCGCCATGGTGCTGATCTATTAGTCCTTGACCCGACTCAGCCTCCGGACGGGTTTTCGGACAATACATGGACTGCCACCGGCAACACATGGTTGCAGTGGACAACAGAACCTACCGGCTGGCGCGGACCACACTCAGAGGTGGTTTCCCATGTCTTCACGGAACGCCCTGTCTATCGACCTGAGGAACCGGTCCACATCAAGGGCTACGTTCGTCATCGCGATCAGGGGCGATTGAGCCTCGCCGGACTGAGCAAACCCACCGTAATCGTCGAAGGTCCCGGCGACCTGGTGTGGCGATTCCCTGTGGAGGTCTCCGACCAAGGGTCCTTCTATTGGAAGTTCGTTGCAGACGACAGGCCGACCGGTGAGTATCAGGCGTACCTTGAAGCCTACGACTTCATGTCCGAACGAGTGACATTCAAACTGGAAGCGTATCGCCTCCCGCGTTTCGAAGTCGACATTCACTCTCCAGATCGGGTGCCTCTTGACAGGCCTTTCGATGTCTCCATGACTGCTACGTACTACGCTGGAGGGAACGTTGCCGATCGTCCGGTTCGTTGGCGGGTGACTCAGTTCCCCTATACCTGGCGCCCCAAGGCCGAGGAGGGCTATGTCTTCTCCTCCGACGGCCGCTTTTCTCGCACCTCTCGTTTCGAATCCACCGCCAGCCTCGATCGCGAGGATCATACCGATCCCGAAGGCGCTGCGGCGATAAGTCTCGATCCGACGATCGAACCGACGGCACAGCCCCGCACATACGTAGTCGAGGCCACTGTCACCGGTGCAGACGACCAAACCGTCACTGCTACACGCCGAGTGTTGGCGCTCCCGCCATTCGTTCTCGGTCTGAAGGTTCCTCGCTACGTTGAGCGTGCTGCCCAGATCGAACCCGAAATCATCGTCCTGGACCTCGACAACGAGATGCTCGCCGGACAAGCTCTCACCGTGCGTCTGCTGCACCGCCAGTGGCATTCCTACCTGCGTGCGAGCGACTTCTCCAACGGTGAGGCGCGCTATATCACCGACATCGTCGACGAGGAGGTTTTCACGACCGAGATCACGAGCAGTGATGAACCGGTGGCGACAACACT
>JAAESQ010001660.1 GCA_024229275.1 bacterium
AAGTTCGGTAAAAACCACAAGGCTACGCGAGGCTCACCGCAGGGCTCTTCTGCGTATCTCGACTGCAACTCCTGGTTGGCCTCCAATTGCTCAACCGAAACATCGAAGAAGGCCGGGCTGCCTAGGGGCCGGGGAGTGATGGTCCGCATCGTTTGGACCTGAGCGCGTGCAGATTCTGCTTCTGCGATCGCCGCGTCCTGATTGCTTTCAAACCTCTTCCTCATTCTGACCAGAAATGGGTTCTTCTTTGTCGACTCGATTGCGTTTCCGATGCGTGGTGCGGGGTATTTGCGGCGAAAGGCCTTACCACTTTCAGTGGCAAGCGAATCCCGTCGCTCCGGCGTATAGCTGCGGCTCTTTGCATGGAAGACATAGCAGCCAGTCGCCACAACGAGGCGGAAACCGGCCTCAAATGCTCGAAAACAATAATCGTTCTCCTCACCGTAGCCTTTGGGAAATGCCTCTTCGTCAAAGTAACCGATCTCGTTTACAACTGCTCTTTTGATCCCGAGGCAGAATCCGTTCAGCAGATCAACGACGGGAAATACGTTGATAGAACTCGTCTCGACGAGATCATCCATAGCATCGACCGATAGATCCTCTGGACGAGGATTGACAGCCAAACTGCCATCGGCGTCAAGGATCTTGGGTACAGATTGCCAGCTAGCTGCATTACTCAACGGCCCAACAATGCCGGTCGACGGTGACGAATAGGCAACGGTGGCCAACTTTCGCCACCATCTAGCGGGCACAATGGTGTCGCTATTTAGAAGAATAGTGAACTCGGCCTCGGAACTCCTGAGTCCAATGTTGGCGGCTTTGGTGTATCCACCCGCTTTCTCGCAACGGATGAGTCGGATTCTGGAATCGGCATTGTAAAGGTCAAAGAGGTACTGCGCGGTTTCCTTCTCTGATCCATCATCAACAATAATCAGTTTGTGATGTGGCAACATCGTGGGTATCACTGAGTTAAGGCACCGTCTCACATCATCCAGGCTATTGTGAACACATATCACGATGTCCATGCTCAGCGAGTCGACCACGCTGGTATCAATCGGCTGGTAACCACTTTCAATCTTCTGACCGAAGGGGCCCTGGGTTGGCTCCAGTTCTTCCTGTCGCTCGAGGTGTTTCGGCCCGAGCTGCGGATGTGAATACTCAGAACCGGATCCGTGAAGATATCGCTCAAACCGCGGATCGTTGCGAACACTCACTCCCTTCTTCCCGAGAGGTTCAATCTCAAACCCAGCCCTCCACAGCACATATGGAAGACTCAGCTGATCACGTTTGCTGCCATTGACAAGCTGGTGCCACCAGAGATTCATGAGCCGTTTCACGGCTGGGTCGTTGTGTCGGCGGACCAATACGTTGGTCTCGATAAGACCACTGTCATCCGGAAAATGCTGCGAACGGTACCGGTTCATGTGATCTCGTACCACCGTTGGGTCGTCGAGTCCGCCACGAGAGATGATTTCCAGTGCCTCCTCATAGACACAGTCGCGATGCGGATGCACAAAGGCAGCAAATGGTTTTTCGAGAAGATTGATCAGAAACGACTCTGGATTGCCCTTGAGGTGGAGGTTTGCGTCGATCCAGATACTCACCTCGTACTCAGGGAAATAGACGTGTGGACGCATTTTGACAAAGCGCGCCATCCGGGTTGGATCCCGGTTGAGGTACTCAAATCTGCGGACCTGCCAGACGTTGTGATCGTCAATCTCCCTGTCGGTAAAACAGACATAGTCAAACTCATCTGAAATCTGAAGCGGAAGCTTCACCTGATCGTACCCACCAGCAATCGCTGTGTACACCACGTAGCGCCGGCGGGTGTGTGAGCCCACGCGTGGAGCAGTTGACTGAGACCGATTGGTGCCGGCCCTATCACTCCGGAGCTTGAGTTGGTCGAGACGAGTGGAATAGAGTTGATATTGAAGCTCTCGGTTATTCTCGTCGAGGCGCTCGAGCCGGTCACGTAACTCGTCGCATTCCAGTCTCAGGGGAGCAATTTCCCGGTGACCAGGCACAGCAGATCCGCCAGCCTCCGGTGCGATCGAATCGTCTGAACCTTTGGGATCTGCAGCTTGAGGCTCTTCAGTCACATCCCCGTCGGTTGACACGCTCCCCGCAGATCCTTTTGGTTCCATGCTACGCTCCTCTCGAGGTCCAAACGGCCCGGTGTCGCCTCTCCAAGAAAGCTTGGTGTTCGTCAACAGATCTGGTACTGCTCCCCAGCCTTGGAGAGAACGTAAATAGGGGCCGGAGGAACTATACTACTGTTGCTCTGGCCCACTTGAAAAGGGGATGAGTACCTATTGAGGTCGGCTAACCCTCGGTGTATGGGCGGCAGAATCGGCTGAAATCAAAGGAGTGCAGCATCGTGCAGATCTTCGTTCTCAGCATGCACAGATCAGGTTCATCAGTCGTGACTCGGCTGCTCAACATGATGGGTGCGTATTTCGGACCAGAAGAGAGCAGTACCGGCGCGAGTCATGAAAATCCAAAGGGTTTCTGGGAGCGCCGTGATATTCGGAACATGAACGACGAACTCCTGAGATCAGCAGGAGCTGACTGGGACAGATTGGGCGATTTAGATCTTGGGTTGTTACCGGACGAAGCTCGTGAACGCTACTCCAGCAAGGCCAGAGCACTTGTAGGAGATCTCGACGCCCACCGTCCTTGGGTAGTCAAGGAACCACGTCTTTGCATTCTGTTCCCCCTGTGGCGTGATCTTCTCGAACTCCCAGTGTGCGTGCTGGTTCACCGTTGTCCAGTGAGCGTTGCCCGTTCGCTGAAAAAGCGAAACGGATTCCCACTTCCCATCAGCCTCGCGCTGTGGGAATGCTATGTATCGGAGGCTTTGGCAGCAAGCGCTGATCTACCGCGTGTTCTGGTTTCTTATGAGGAGATCATGAGCGATTCGATCAGCACAGTTGAACGCCTATACCAGCAGCTCATCGACTTGGAGGTCTCCGGCCTCCGCTTACCTGGACGGCGTGAAATCAACGCCTTTCTCGAGTCGAAACTCAACCATCACCCCAGAGAGGATGGGAGAGACGAGCTTCTCACCGATCCACAAAAAGAGCTGTGTCGAATCCTTGAAAATGGATCCGCCGATGATCTGAGCGAAGTGCCGCAAGTTTCATCGCAGGCACGTGAACTTCTCGCCCTTTGGCATAGATACCAGGCTCGGCAAACCGATCTCGTCACATCGCAAACCGAATTTGAGAAGCTCGCGCTGTCTCTCGAACGATCGGATTGTCCTGACAGTGACCTCGTCGAAGTTCTGCAGAATTCAGCCCAAGAGTCGTACGACGATTCGACGTCCATAGAGAATGAGTACCTAGCTGTCCAGCCCAAAATCGTCGCCTTGGGAGAGGGCTATAAGCGCCAAGTCACAGAACTCGAAGAAGCTCGAGCGGAGAAACAGGCAGTCGAGGCCAGTGAAGCAACTCTTCAGGCCCAATACGAGCGACAAAAAGCCGACTACTCCACACTCCGAGAACGCTACGAGCAACAACAGGCCGATCACTCAGCTCTCAAGGAGCGCTACGAGAGTCAGCTCGCCGAACTCGAAACAGCGCAGATGGAACTCAGAGAGAATAGTGCGAAGACAACTGCCCTGCAGGATCACTATGAACGATTGCGGGCCGAGATTTCCGCCCTGCGAGAGCGCTACGAGCTACAGTTCAACGAGCTCGAAACAGTGAGGACTGAGGGCAGAGAAAGCGCAGCAAGGGCCGCGGCTCTCCAGGACCACCTCGAACGGCAACAGGTAGAGCTGTCAGCTTTGCGGAAAGAACACCTTGAGCAGAAGGCTAGACTCGCCAAGACCCAAGACGCCTTCCAACGCTGTAAGAAAGAGTACAAGCGGTTCGTAGATACGGTGAGCGAATCGGAAGCATTGCGCAAGCGGCAAGAGAAGGACACTAACCTAATCGACAGTGTGATTTCGATAGTCACTCTTCGTCGCTGGCGGTTGCGGTAGCATTACAGCCCTGAACAGGTGCAGGCTTTTTGCCCCCAGTAGTTCAGTCGTGAGCTATCGGCGTCTTGTCTCCAAAGAAATCAGGTTGAAGCTAATAGGAAATGGTGTTTGAACAACTATGTCAAACAGCAATTCCTGTCGCCGATGTCACCGTGCCTGGATTCAGACGAAAAACTCTCGGCCAGGATCCTTTCGTAGGCTTCGATTGCAGCCGTCTCCTGAACAAACTCACGCTGTTCGATTGATAACCGACGCTGCGAGCGTACACGTTCAGCCCAGTCAGCTGTCACTATTCTGTAGTGGTCGACGAGATGGCCAGACATCGGTAGGTTCAGAAAACGCACCAACGTTTCGAGGTAGGCGATGTCACCTGAGTAGATTCGTTCGTACTCGCAGACGAAGACACGCCCTGGTAGCTCCTTAGCCATAGCTTCAATCGCCTCGACTGACTCGTTCCAATGCCTCACACTCATCCTGCAGTCGTGTGTCTCAGGCCATGCATCGTCAGGAGTCTGCGATCGAAGCTCATAGGATGCGGCAACGGATTTCGGATCGCGCAACATCATGACCCACTTGGGGGAGAAAAACGCTCCCTCGATCTGCCTGAAGAACCTAAACAGGAAGGGAACCTTCTCGCCGATGAATCGAATCGTGCCATTCCTGAACTTCTCTTGAAGTCGACCATAAAACTCTGCATGAACTGGAGATCGCGGCAACAGATTGGTTTCACCTTCGCGGAAATCGAAGAAGCGACTTGGGCCAAAAAGGTGTGGCTTGTACTCGTCGATTCTCTTCTTGTTGGCAATCCCTTTGTACCGTTCCAAGCCAATGGCGACCTCAGGCAGTTGATTCAGCAGGTTCACTATGCCGGTTGTTCCTGTTCGGGCACAACCCGACACGAATAGGTATTCAAGAGTGGATCCATCCTGCTGTCCGTCTATGTTGAGCTTGCCCATCCTGTGCCCCTAGACACCCAACCGAAACGGACATATGCGGCGGTTCCCAATTACTGTCAATGTGAGAGGGTCTTCCATATGAGTGGGTGCTTACTGAAGGTAGCCAAGAGCGCGGAGTTGCGCGACCGTTTCGTCAGTTGGAGCATCCGGGAGTCCGTTGGCGAGATAGTTCTCACGCAACTGTCTCCCACGCAATACTGCCTGATGGTGCAGGGTTACAAATGGTAGCAGTCTGTCATGCAACTCTTGTAGCTTGTTGGATTTCTCCAAAGCCAGGTCATTCAGACCGGCTGGATCGAGTTGATTATCGTACAGCGTGACAGAATCGCTCTTTGTGTCGCTGATGAAATGCCAGTCAGGCGTTGACAAGCTGAAGAGTGACCTGAATCGAGCTACCGAGGCCAACAACTCTTCTGGGATCTGCTTACTTGAATCTTCGATACGGAAGAGAAGGCTCTGCCCATCCAACTCGCCAGACGGCTCGATACCTGCAAGCTCGAGGATGGTTGGGCCGACATCAATTTGGCGCGCTACGTTGGGGTCGCGCAAAACAGGGAACCGATCAGTCGAATGCAGTATCAAAGGAACATGGATAAGCTCCTTTTCGAGCGTTCTCCCATGACCTAGACCACCATGGTCCATGAACTCCTCGCCGTGATCCGAAGTCACTATGAGGATCGTTTCTCGATTACAGTGATTAAGCGTAGCCTCGTGGATTTCCCGAATCAGGCTGTCGTCAAACGCGATCTCGGCATCATATCGTTGAACCATGTTCTCAAGGTCGTTTCCACTCGGTGGACCTCCACCTCTATACAAAACACTAATGTATCGATCCTTGCCCTTGGTCGTCACGAAGCGGCGAGCCAGCTCCTGAGGTGGATCGTAGGGCCAGTGCACATCCATGTAGTGAACATAGGCAAGGAAAGGTGCTTCTTTGTCTTCACGTCCCGCCAACCAGTCCAAGTAGGTATCGCTTACAGTCCTGCCGTTTACATAGGGCTCACGTTCTCCGGGAGTCCTGCCCTCGAACAACACAATGGGCTTTGTGAAAAGTGAAGGAAACCCTGAGTATTGGTGATGATTTGGATTGGTCAGTACACCAGTTGTCGAGTAGCCGTGCTCGGCGAGGATTTCGAGAAAACTCGGACGCGACGGAGATAGAACGTTGAGTGCTTGTTTCTTCTTTAAGATCGATCCAAGCCGCTCACGATCTTCCTCATCCGGTTCAACTCGGATGATTGTTGGAAACAGCTGGGACGTCAGGAAACTCGCCGTAGATCCATAGGTCTTTGAACAGTGAGAATACGCTTGATCAAAAACGACTCCGCCAGCCGCAAGTTCGTCCAAATATGGGCTGGTTGGTTTCGAGTAACCATGAAATCCGAGGTGATCGGCGCGCAACGCATCAACTAGAACAACCAGAAAGTTCGGCTGTTCAACCTGTTCTGGAGAAGCCGAGCAGGAAAGTACTAGGACCTGCAACGCGACAAGTAAGAAACAATATCTAAGTCGCCTCCCAGAGAAAAACTGTGACTTCCATCCAGCGCTTGAAAGCGATTTTGAAACGACGCCGCTGTTTATCACAGTGTTCCTCCAGCCCAGGTGGCCCAGCTCTGATGCTTATACCAAAGGCTGCAACAACCGGCAAGTTCCTAGTAATCCATCTCAGAAGTCACGAGCAAGTCCTGCCCTACGAGGCGTGCTGAAAGATACAAATCGGGCACCCAAAAGGTGCCCGATTGGATGGACTTGTTTCAAAAGAAAGCCGCCGAGGTCCGCCCCACAACAGGGACGGACAGCAGCCGGTTGAGTCTTAACTTATGGAGTGGTCAAAGTACGGAACGACTGGAAGTCATCCAGGAAATAGGATCCAGTTGTCCCGGTGTCAATACCATTGACCGCCCCGAACTTCACGGTGTCGATCCCAAAATCAAAATTGTCAAGGGTATTCGAAGACCAGGCGCCACCATCAACTCGCACTCGCAGAAGGCCATCTCTGACGCCATCAGCTGATGCAGCCTGCCACTCCAACTCAACGAGATGCATGGCGGCCGGATCGGCAACCAACTGCATTACTGCAGGTGAAGTCTTTCGAGTGACTTTGCTGGGATTGCCGGCGATATAGACACCAGCTTTTGCCTTGACCTGGTACCTACTGGCAGACTTCTTGTGCTGGAAGGTCAGTCGTACACCAATGTTGTTCCCATTCGGTGTAGAGGCCGTTGCATCCAGGATGTTGTGCTGTGCCTGGATGGCAGTGCCGGTCAGGTCGAAATCGATGTCATTTGGGTGAATCAAGAACGAAACGCGATAAACGTGCTCTGCATCGGGTGTGTCGTCCTGAACGAAGCGCTTTGTGCTGGCTCCATTCATGATGACTTCGAGCCCACAATCACCTTCCAAGGCTGCCGTATCGTTAACCTCAAGCATGCCTGGAGAGACAACAGTGCCAGGAGGGCAGTTCTGCGCAAAAACAGTTGAAGGCGCTACGGCCAAAATGCCGATAGCAACGATAAGCAATGGTAAACGGTTCCTCATGTTCAACTCCCTTTTCAATATTGTAATGCAGTTCTTTTCTCAAAATTCCATCAGCTAGGACGTTCTCGAAGAAGAATAGTAACGCATCCTCATAGAAAGATCCGATTCGGAGAAGCCTTGCCTGCCACTCAGCAACATTACTAATTGTCGATATACCCCAGGGCCTCCAGGTGGCGACGCGTCCTCTCATCCAAAGTTGGCTCATCTGTTTGCGCAGCCATTTCGGTGTGGCGTCGGAGCTCATCGACCAGTTCTAGCAGCCGAAGGGACATCGCCTGTGCAGTTTTCATGCTTCGTTTCGTGAGGTTGTCCCGCTCGAGGGGATCCTCATCTAGGTTGAAGAGCTGATACTCGGACTCTCCAACCACAACCAGACCTCCTTCTTTTCCCCGGTCGATTCTGTTGCGCACGATGAGCTTTGTCGGACCCTCTTTCAACGAATACCAGGCAACCTTTGTGCGCGGTTCCTCGCAATAAATCGATCGATTTGCATCTAGTTCACTGGAAGGCGGGGTAGACGCCAAATTCAATCCTTGTTGTCCCTCTACATCCGGGACTCCGAGCCACTCGCAAAGAGT
The DNA here is from genome assembly GCA_024229275.1 of bacterium. GTDB lineage: Bacteria > Acidobacteriota > Thermoanaerobaculia > Thermoanaerobaculales > Sulfomarinibacteraceae > JAAESQ01. Next base: position 8,058 of record JAAESQ010001660.1, read on the forward strand.
AGGAGCAATATCAATGAGTTGAACTGGTGATTCAACTTGACCTTGCTCACGCTGCGGAACGGATGGCGGCAGCCGTATCATCAATGGAATACGTATTACCTCTTCGTAGAGCCGTTTCCCGTGTCCCCAATCCCCGTGTTCGAAGAACTCTTCACCATGATCGGAAGTGAGCAGAGTAAGGACTTCATTATCGAGTCCTAGGCTCTCCAGCCCTTCGATTAGCTCACCGAACATTTCGTCCTGGTACCGAATATCCTCATCGTAGAGCCCTTCGATGAATAACCTATCCCGCTCAGAAAGCTCCATCTTTCTCAAGTACCTTCTCTTGGTATTCTTCGGCTCAACTTGCCCGTCATACTCCATATCGGTGTACAGCCCACGATAGGCTTGGGGTGGGTTGTAGGGCATGTGAGGGTCCACTGTGTGAATGAAGAGAAAGAAAGGCTCATCACTATGGGCTTCCAAATGCCTCAGCACCAGTGTATTGACCTCTTCAGAAGTTGCGTGATTGTCGTTCTTCACACCGTGAATTGTCACAAATTGATCGAAACCTTGATCGAAAGCGAGATCTTCGGCAAAAACGTTACCGTTGGTTATGAACGCCCATGTCGACCATCCAGCAGCTCGAAGCCGTTCCGCAAGCGTCCTCACCTCATCTGCTATGCCTCCGACATTTGCACCATGAAACGACGGATAGAGCGATGTGAGCAGACTGGCGGTAGCGGGACGGGTCCATGAGGCGGTGCTGTAGGCGTTCATGAACACCAGATCGTCCGCGAAGTACTCGTCAATCCGAGGTGTGGTCTCTCTTTCATAGCCATAGAGCGACATGTGATCTGGCCGCAACGTGTCAACCAAGTACACCATGACGTTTGGGCGCGAGGCCTGCTCTGCGGCGCTACCTCGTTCTGTTCTCGCAATGATACGCGGCATCCCAAAGGCCAGGAGGCATTCACCTTGGCCGAACGCTGAGACCTCGACAGATAATTCATGATGTTTGACCTGAGAAAGATCGATGTCGACATCAGTCCAACTCGTTTGCGGTATGACAGTCTGCTGCCAATGAATGTCCCCACCATCATCTTCATCTTCGCTGCCACCGAGAGTCACGCTGAACCCGACGTTGCTTTCACATGATCCCGTTTGAAGAACTTGGTAAGAGAACCGCAGTGACTGCGGTGACTTCGGCACCTCAATTGAGGCTTTGTAGGTTGTTCCCGGAGAGAGAAGCAATGACCGTCTGCGGTCGTCTCCACCAGCGTAATAACAGTCCTTATCGGTACCGCAGCCCGCGTCTCGGCGCGCAGCGAAACCCTCAATTTGGGGCACATCGTAAACTGGACTGCCTGCGAGGAGGGGACAGATAAGATCGACCGACTCACTCACCATTTCATATTCAGAATGAGTCTGTGAAAGGATGACAGCACCTATCACCAACAGAACAACAGCAGATGCAAGAATTACCCATCCGCTTCTAAATCTCATCCGATCACGCCCTTCCCGGAAATCGCTTGTTTGTTTAGCTTAACAGGATCTGGACGGCAGCTCTTCCCTATGGAGTAGGTCTCAATATCCATAGCCGGGAATATAGAGGACGGGCCGATGGTGAGTCAATCCACCCAACGCTCGTCTCGACCCTAGCCATTACCCACCCTGCATTAGCGGCTGTGGGTTCTCTCGCTCAGTTGGCGACGGTTGAACTCCAACCCGACGTGTCCCCGGACTCGAAACCATCCGTGAAAATACTGGTAGGTTCGAAATAGTCGAGACAGCCCAGATTGCTCCCTGCCCGGGATACGACATGAGCGTTCATGCGCGTTGGTACACGTTCCGGTTCAACGCCAAACGGATGGCCATCGCCAAAGGTCAGGCTCAGGTTTCCCATACCGCCACTGAGCAAATGGCAGTAGCTCATGATCGTCCCGCAACCTCCGCCGGCGTTGCATCCAGGCAGGCTGGGAGTTCCACAGAAGCAACCACTACTGCCACACTGTCCAGCGTTGCATTCATCTACCGGATCTACGTTGCCCCCAACGTTTCCGTAACAGTGAGTATGCGGGGAGTTGAACATATGCCCGATCTCGTGGCTGACTGCCACGATGTCCCAAATGACCGTAGGATTGTTGATGTCGAAGATTCCGTCGATTCCACCGGCGTAGCCGTGCCCTCCACCATAATTATCTACCTGCGGCGTCAGAGAGCAATTCCCACGGTCATAGTTAAACTCCCCAGTACACAGAACCCCGACCCACGCCACTCCCGAGTTATTGTTGTAACCACTCAGCATGAATGAGATCGTGCGGTCGATGGCGTCATTGTTGTCATTCCAATAGCGACCGTACTGAAAGAGCTGGCACAGCGACGAAGCCTGTTGGTCCCAGGGATCATCCGCGGCACCGGTAGTCCACAGTGAAACCGACTGAACGACAAGCGTCGTGTCCACTTCAGCATCGTAGATCGTCGACGCATAGGCGATGAGATCGCCGATATAGTTAGTGGCATCCAGTACGTTGCCAAACTTCTGATAGAACTGGTAATCCGTTTCGATTGCCATTCGAGCTGTGTAACTCGCTACAGCCACAGCAGACGAGACCGGCCGACTGGATTTCGACTGTGCGACGACAGACTGCGCCAGAATGTCGGCTGGCGATTCCAGAGTATCCGTACCGCATTTGTAGCCCTGAGACTTGTGACCGAGATCGACCTCTGCATTGACCTCTCGCACCGTGAGTTGATCAGATGGTGCATTCGCGGCTGCACCCTTCCCAAGAATCCAGAATCGACCCCCGGCACTGACAACACCACGAGACTCTCCATCTGGAAACACAGACAGAACCACTCGCGATCCTGGAAGCCCTTCGACAGAACCTCTGAGGTAGGCGTTTCTCGGCACCGCTTCGACAGTGTCTCCTTCGCTACCATGGACGACGACCTGGCCATCAACCGCGAATACTCTGAAGCGTTCGAGTTTCAACGTGGCCGATTCCACCACTCCCGGAATCTCCACGTTGCCGACCTGTAGTCGTTCGCCGAACCGAACGTTGAACGCTTGCTCCATTGGATCATTTACGCTGTAGCTTTTGACATCTAAAGCGGATGCCAGCTGCACAAAGCCCAGAATCACAAAAGAGATCACAGATACGTGAAGAAATCTCGCAGTCATCATGCCCCCCACACTGCACTGAAGCTCAGGTACTCGAAATGGCTTCGTGATCCGTGCCTCCACAACCGAAGAGGCGGACCACACATATTGGCAACAGTATAAGTCCATACGAGACTATCGATCCAGTCATCTTCTACAAGCTGCCCCATGAATTCGGATTAATCGTGATGGGCCTCACACTCAAATCGAGGTCGATTGCACGATCCGGGCGACAAGGCAACCAATTCTCCAATTCAGCACGAAACCTCCCTCACCGGTATGATGAGCGCGAGCACTGGAGGACATGATCACCAACCCTTCTGGACCAGACTGGGAGAAAATCGGCGCATTGGTGCAAGAGGCCCGTGACGGCGGTGAGGAAGCATTTCGTTCCTTGCTCGAAATGCATCAGCCAGCACTTACTTCGACACTCGTTGCGTGCGGTGTGCGGTGCCCAGAAACCGTGCACGATCTCATCCAGGATGTAGCTTCGAAGGCATGGACGAGCCTCGGACGCCTCCGCGATCCGCGCAGCTTTCCCGCCTGGCTTCGTCGTATCGCCGCCAATGCCGCGCGCGATCACCTGCGGCGACAGGCTGTTCGCAAGGAGGACGAGTTGGAACTCGCGATCCACGTCGAGGCCGACGATGATCCCCACGCTCGACTGGAACGGGTATCCGAACTGCGTTTCATGCTCGCCGCTCTGACCGAAGAAGAACCAGAAGTCATCGATCTCCTCACAGCTCGTGCCAACGGCGTTTCTATTGAAAGACTCGCGACGGAGATGAATCTCTCACAAGGCGCTCTGAAAATGCGGCTGCTACGCATTCGAAAACGGCTTCGTAAGCGCCTCCATAAACTCAGGATGGGGTGATGGTCAGAAATGTGCTGGTGGGTCCATTCATAAATCCTGATGCCGAACCGTGACCCATCGGTGTCCCGGCCGTCCTGGTTTGTGGAGATGATGATGATCGGACCTAAATGCGACAACCACGGAAGCCTTGTTGTCAAACTTGCCCAAGGGCAACTCAATGACGAGCAGTACTTGGTTGGTGAGGCTGCGCTGAGTGAATGCGCGACCTGCAGAGCTTGGTGGGCTGATCTCGAGGCCAGTGAGACATATGCAGTTGTCGATGACACTGTAGCCGGCGCCATTTCCGAAGCTCAGATTTTGCCATCAACCCAGAGTCACTGGTGGCATGCCCTCGCCGCGATGGCAGTATTGGCGCTCGCATCAAGTGTTCTGTGGAATCTACCTCGAGCAACCGAAAATGCTCATGAAGACACACTGATGCAATCAGTGGAATCGACCAGCACGATCGTCTCCTCAGACCCGGCCGCTCCCTCTTCCAGCATTGCCAGCCCTTCATCAAAGCGCACCGAACTGACCCCGATCGCTGAGCCCCATACAGCTGAAAGCGACGGACGAATCTTCAGTAGTGACTTTGAGACTGGCGGCCTGGTCACATGGCAATCTGAGACCTAATCAGAACAATCAGAACCTAGAATTGCATCGTGATATGATCCGAGCTGTTGCAGTTTTCGGTTGCAGAATAGGTAGTGAATGGAATCGAGTGATGAGAGCCAACTCTTCATCTCTCAACAGTTAACAGCGTTCTTTCCGGCGCCGAACACCAGACCATTTGTCATGGGAGAGAAGTGATGACACCAAGTTCTAACCTTGCTTCGGAGAAAGAGGCCTACAGGGCAGCCACCCAGCAGTCTGACCATTTCATTACAGGCGTCTCAGCGCTACTACTGATCGCCGGAGTTGTTCGATTTGATCCTAGCGATGGCCTTTCCGCTGCGAGCATCGTCGAGTTGACTGCGATCCTACTTTTCGCTCTAGCCCTATTAGCAGGTCTTCGAAAAATGGATCACACTTCGATGATCCTCGGCACAAGCTTCACAATTCTCGAATCGCAGATGAACCCCAAAGCGGCGACCGAAGGACCGGCGGCTGGAATCACTAACGAACTCAACTACGCACTGCAAGTTGTGTCGCAGAGAGCGGCACGGGCGCACAGACTCCGGTATTGGGCGGTGACACTAGGCATTCTCGCGCTTTTTGCAGCGAGCGTGACCTCGGCGTTTGGGGTATGATGTGATGCATGCCACGAAACCAAGTTCGGAGAACGGAGTTGACATTCAGCGCACTAGACTGTAAAAATAACTCTTGCTAAGATCTGCATTCGATATATGAGGTTGGAAAGGAGCTTTTGATGGGCGACAAAACTAACAAGTTCTTATTGATGGCTGCGGCTGGTCTTCTCGTGGCACGTGGAATCCCTGCAGTTCCGGCGCAGGACAGCGATGTCGATGCTCGTCTTGATGCAGCGCTTCAGGCTGCCCAGGCCGACCAGGTACTCACTGTCGATGACGCAGACAACGATCTCGGTCTCTACTAGAGCCACACCTAGTCGAGTTCAAGAGCAGATTGCGCCCGTGGCTCCATCTGGAGTCACGGGTTGGTTTGTGTCCAGGGCAATATTTTTTCCTTCCTCTTCTGTTCTTTAACGAATCCCCAACAAATCAAATGATGACCGTTACAAAGCTGAGCGGGTTATTTTCTTTTGCTTCTTCTCTGTAGAATCGAGTGGAACCTACGCGGCGTTGAACTCAACACCCACCTGAAGCTGATAGCTGCACATTGCGTCGCGAGAGAGGACTGGTGTGATCTTCAGCAAGCGTAACCGCAGCAAGCGCATCCTGTTTATGAGTTCCAACGGAGTTGGTGTTGGGCATCTCTCACGTCTGGTCTCGATTGCCAGAAGACTTCCAAAGCAGGCAGAAGCCGTATTTTTTACGATGAGTCAAGCGTTGCCTGTGGTTCAGCAGTTCGGGTTTCACGCCGAGTACTTCCCCTGCTTTCGTTACGGTCAATCAGATTTCGACAACTGGAATGACTGGTTGAGCCTTACGCTTGGGCAGATGCTGGATGCATACGACATCAGATCCATAGCTTTTGACGGAAACATGCTGTACCCCGGGCTCTGTCAAGCTGTGTCGTCCCGCCCCGATTGCCGCCTGATCTGGATTCGCCGCGGCATGTGGCGCGCCGACCAAAACAACACCCAACACTTAGAGCAGGGCGCTCACGCAGATCTTGTCATCGAGCCTGACGATATCGCAGCAGAACTCGACAGTGGCGCTGCAACACAGCCGGGTGAGAACTCGATCCTCGTGGATCCAATCCGTTTGCTCGATACCCATGAGATCCTGGACCGTTCTGAGAGTTGCATGAAGCTCGGACTTCAGCCGAATGAGCGATACGCCCTTATTCAGCTTGGCGCCGGCAACAACTACAACTTCATCGATCTGATGGACCGATTGATCGCGACCCTCAGATCGGCCGGCAGCATCCGACCGGTTCTCGCCCAATGGCTCACCTCTGATCTGTCGCTTGATCTATGGCCAGATGTTCCACGCATCTGCTGCTTTCCAATCAGTCGCTACTACAACGCTTTCGATTTCACAATCAGCGCGGTTGGCTACAACTCTTTCAACGAGATCATCAGTTTTGGGGTGCCATCCATCTTTGTGCCGAATCTCAACCAGGCAATGGACGACCAGGCAGCTCGTGCCACATTTGCCGAGCAGAACAGTGCCGCAATACATCTTCACACCGCAACCCAACCAGACTTGGAGAAGGTTTTAGCACAGATGCAGAGCGACAAGTTTCGGCAGTCACTGCGTACGAACTGCATGAAAATCACGAAACCTAACGGTGCTAAAGCTGCCGCACACCACATCTGTGAGATTTCAGGAATTGCGAGTGCCGCCAATGGACACTGAGCTAGAACAAGACCTCCGGAACAAGAATCGAGAGCTTCGACGCGAGAACCGCAGGTACCGCGAACTCATCGAAACCCTCTCGAGCCAAGCAGATCTTCTGCGGCAGCGCCTTGAGTCTGCAGAACTGACCGCCTCTTCTCAGAGAGTGTTTGAAAGCTTCGCCGAGTCCACGCCGTTAAGGTTGCCCCTCAGAAAAGTGTCTTGCTCGGCAGCACCGTTGCCAGCACCACTTGCGCCCCCGCCGGGCTGGAAGTGCCTGACCGTCAATCGAAATGCTGTCCGGTTGGGATTCACTCTGTTCGGCACCACCCGGAAGCAGGTCAAGGAAGCCGTCGACAAGATCGAACAGAGACAACTGCGCAGTCGCGACTTCGTTCCGATCTTTGCAACGGATCTTCTGGCATTTGACGTCTTCCGTAGCCGAGGTTATGTGGTCGAGTATGTAGCGCCTGCCATTGCCACAGCCACAAACCCGAAGAGCGCCGAAGGCGCCTACAGACAGCGACGACTCGATCTCATCAAGGCAAAGTGGAACCTGAACAGTTTTGTCGATCTGTCGTAGCGGCCCGCACCACATTGACCGGCATCTAGAAAGAACGTGAAACCGATTTCCATATCACCGGTCAATACGGCACCGGCCGCTATCAATGTGCTTTGGTGAGAAGTGCAGGCTAGCTTGAGGCGATTCACTGAATAAGACAGGACTCGTAGGTCAGCGTCGAATCTTTTTCACACCCACTGCGCAACCGTGCCGTCGCGGATCTCCAACCCCAATCAGCGTCCGCCTCTTTGGGTGAGCCTGGATGGCATTGACCGCTCCGAAACGAGCCAAACGTCCCATCGGTGTTGGAAGTCGCGCTAGGTAGACGTCCTTAAATCCTCGGCGTCTCAGCTCAGTAACTTGATCCTCAGTAATTGGTGGAATGATTTCGACATGAAATCCCGGCGATTCTGCCCCCCACACGATGCGGCCTGCTTCGATGGCATCTCGTAGATTCATCTTGCGATCGATACAGTTACTGATGACACCAGCAAGAATGCCCGGAATTCGAGAACTCCCCGCGCTTCCGAGGACCAGGTAAGGCGTTCCTGCATCGAGGACGATCGAAGGTGCCATATAGGTCGGATTGATTGTCATTGGTTCGAGTTCTGGCGCTCCTTCGAGAAGGCTGTTGTACGGAAAACCCAGTCTTGGGCAGGCTGTTTTGCTCCCGTACAGACGACCAAGGGTCTGCGTCAATGAAACAACGTTGCCCAGCCGATCCATGACCGAAATTTGGGTTGTTTCTGCAGAGTCAGCAGTGTGCCATGGTGCAGGCGTTTTACCTGCTGCCTCCACCGGTTCATTGTTGAGGATTTCGCTCGCGCGCTCAGTCGCCATCATCAGGCTCGGGTAGGTCAACCCAGGTATCCGACCCTCAGGCTCCAGAAAATACATATGGTGATCGAGGTGGACAGCTTTGAAGACCTTCGTTAGCAACTCGTACCTGTCCACCGAGTCTCGGGCGATCGTGGCCTGTGGAAGCTGTTCAAGAATGTTAAGCGCATGTATGAGTCCACTACCGGAACCCGGAGACGGAAAAGACACAATCTCTTTGCCACGATAGCTGCCTCGCACTGGTTCCAACTCTCGCACCTGAAAGAGTGCGAAATCATTCTCGCAAAGATAACCACCCCTACGCTTCATGTCCCTAGAAATCTGCTTGGCGATGCTACCTCGATAGAACTCGTCAATTCCTCTCGCTGCAATGAGACGCAAAGTCCGTGCGAGCAACGGCCGGGTGATAACCTGGTCCGGCGAGGGAATCTCAATGCCTCTGATCAGCACAATTCTCTTCAAGTATCTTGACTGAGCAACTTCGTCGTAATAGCCCATAAGCGCCGTCTGCCCAAATGCAGTGATGTGGTATCCATGATCGGCAAGCTCGATCGCCGGCTCGAGAAGCTGCGGAAGTGTTCGCGTACCATATTTCTCACGAGCGTGCTCAAGCGCCGCCAGCGTCCCAGGCACAGTTGCGAGTTCGATTCCGAAGTTCTGACTATTCTCTGCCATTTCGAAGATTCGTTCCGAATCGATGTTAAGCGGTACTGGGCCTGAGCCATCAATAGCCACCGAACGACCGTCGGCAAGATGCAGCAGCAGATAGGTGATTCCGCCCAATCCGGATTCGGACGGCTCAACGACTCCGAGTGCCAACGCTGCAGCCACTGCGGCATCGACAGCATTCCCCCCCGACTCGAGAATTCGGGCTCCGACCTCTGAGGCCTCACGAGATGATGAAACAACCATACCTTTCGACGATCGCTCTGCTACGGCACGTAACTCGAAAATCGGAGGGCCTTTTGCCTGGGGATTATTGAGTACTACAGTTTCGTCCGGAGTCTCGGTTGGAGGAGAAGCCACTGAGCACCCGACCAGTCCCACGACGGCAGAACAAACCATCAACAGCAGGAAGGATGAACCTCGTCTCGGGTGGCTCTGGGCCATAGTTCTACAAAGTGCTCTAGGCTTCATCAAGCGTTTCATTTACCGCCGGAATTCTATTTCTCAAACGCCGAGATCATATCACCCGATGATCAGAGCTTCGCACAAGGCAACACCGAACACCAGCATCACGCACTCCATCCTAGGCCCCTACTCCCCCAAGCCTCGGCTGAGGTCACACAAACCATGCAGGATAGACTAATATTGTGACAGTATCTGATTGACTCGTACCGTGAGAAACCGACTTGCCCTCCGTCGCCGTGAAGTGATCGTCGCCATTGTGGTGTCGCT
>JAAESQ010001661.1 GCA_024229275.1 bacterium
CTGCCTTTTCCGATCCCGCCGTATCGCCTCTGGCAGCCGATATCTTTCAAAGCCCCTACGCCGACATGACGGCGCGGTTGTATCAAGAACTCCTGCCCGCGTTTCCGGATATCCTGGAGCGCACCGACGATTACCGAAAGCACTGGGAGGACGAGGACGCTCATCTATCACGTAGTGAGGCATATCTGGAGAATGGAACGATCGAGATCGAAGAGAGGGCAGACGTCGATCTTGCGGTCGTGCGAATCCCTGATGATCTCCCGAGTGAACGCACGCATCGATTCGCCAACCCGGTCAGCACAGCCTGCCATCCATTCGCGATCTGCAACCGCACCACCTGCAACCGACTCGTACTAGTACAGGGCCAGCGTCTGGAAATGCAATACCGCTATGAATCGTGGCTTCAATTCGTGAGTCGCTCGATTCCGGGGCGAGTGGACCTCGCAGATCTATGTGATCAGTTAAATGCGCAAGAAGAAGGTGCTGGCCGTTGGATCTTCGACGGAGTCGATCAAATCGATCCGAAGCTGCATCTACAGGATGCAACAACCACGGGCATCGACACCGAGTCGATCATTTCGAGACTCTGCGATCATCTCCGAAGTGGCCC
>JAAESQ010001662.1 GCA_024229275.1 bacterium
AGCAGTCATACTTCTATTCGCATTTGATGACATATTTGCGAGTAGCAACGTATTCAATTTACCCGACGGTCACTGGGATCAAGTGACCTGGAGCATCGGCGGCATAGGCTTGTTCTGTGCCATTGTTATTATCGTAGCATCATCTATCAAAGGACCCAATGACCATGACGAAACTTGAGAAACTTACTGCAGTACTGGACGAAATCGGCGTTGAGTACACCACCTTTCAGGCCGCCTGCTTTCTCTTCCCGAGCATCTATGTAGAGATCAAGGCCACCAGCACTTTCGGGCTCCCGCGAAAAGTGGAACCGAAGAACGGGGTGTTCAATCTCACGTTCGATGGTGACGGTGAGTACAAAGGGAACTCCTTCTACGAAACAGGCGACGTGTCAGAGATCGACGCCCTGCGTAGGAACGTCGACATGGTCAACGAAGCTCATGAGGAGCACGCGGAGAACGAGGCAGAGCAGGCCGAAGCAGACAAGGCGGAAGAGGCTGTCCATGACGCGGCCTGAGAAGATCGCCCTACTGAAGGACACCCTCGATAAGCTGGGCATCGAGTACAAGGAAGACCACTTGGGACTCGGGTACATCGAAGTGCCCACCGACAACGAGGAGTTTGAGGAGGTCAACTTTGAATTCTACAGCACCGGCGAAGTTGAAATCTGGGTCGACAACAACGACTGCCAGCCCACGGACTGACCAGCAGTACGACTACTACCAACACTGCGGGCGGCGCTTCTGGCTGATACCACCTGGCCTGAGCAACGGCGGCCCGTGGTGCCCTGCATGTGGGCGGCCTCTCTCCGCCGACGATCTTTTGTCTTGACATTGCCCCATTATTATGTTAAGATACTAGTATACTAGGTACTAGCCTAGGCTGGTCCCCTTGTAGGGACCAGCTCGGGTGACGAGTACGAGTTTACGAGTACGAGGAACACTAGATGCATGACTGACCAGGCAGACGCAAGCCTTATCGGCCTATTCATGCGCGACCGCACCATTTTCGAGCGGCACGACCGGCTAATCCCTGAGCACCTGTTGGAGAACGGGACCAAGACTGTGCTGGCTGACATTCGCAAGTGGTACGAGACGCACAAGCGAGGCCACATCGCCGGAAGCATCGAGGAATTTTGGGAGTGGGTTAAGCTCAAGCGGCACCCGACATTCAGCGAGAAGAAGTTAGCTTTCATAAAGACCATCCTGCAGCGATCCGCCGCTGCCTCAGGAACCAGCACAGCGAATGAGCTGCTGCAAACCCTGGTCCTCCGGGACTGGGCCGGCAAGATAGCCGAC
>JAAESQ010001663.1 GCA_024229275.1 bacterium
ACCACAATGGCGAAGGTCTCCCATTTCCACCAGAAGCCCTGGGGCAGGTCAAACGTGGTTCCCGAAAGGAACTTCAGAACACGATTCCCGAGGTAGAGCACAGCTCCAATGACGGTCGCACCGGCCACAAGCGAGAGACCTGGATGAACGCGATAGGCCACCAAAGCGGCAAACAGGGCAAGGACCGAGGTCGTATCGAGAACGAAGACCACAGCTTCCGCTTTGAGGCAATCGGCCAATGATCCTCGACCCAAACGGACCATCAGATCCGGCCGAATCAGTCGACCCAGCTGTGCAGGAAGGAGCAAGCCGGCCTTCCCCGAGAGTCCGGCCGCGACACCGGTCAGATCGCGCGAACGCATGCCGAAACGATGAAAGACCCAGGTCCAAGCTGTCATCTCGATGGCCAGATCCATCATGCCGAAGAACAGCACCAGCGGCAGGATGAGATAGCGTTGGCTCCAGTATTCGGTCACCGCAGTGGCATCGCCAGCCATAAACTGTCGAATACCGTGTGCCGAAACCACAACAAGAATGGCGAGCCCGACCCAACGCGCCCATCGCTGCCAGCGAGAGAGCCTGGGAGACGATTCCTCTGTGTCAGCCACGCCACCGCTCTCGGTCTGATCGGTAACTTGCTGCGGCGTCTCAGTGTCTTCTGGCATGGCGGGCCATGTTATGGACCGCTCAGACCAGTGTCAACTGAAAGTATGACAGTCACTTCACATCACAGCTCGTCTGCCAGAAACTGCCTCCACTCCCGTATAATCACGCGGGTCCTTCACTGAAAGCAGGAGAAGGAACATCACGAACCACAATCGGTGTTGTCTTTGTGGCTGCACCGGTGCCCAGACAACAATCTCCACTCGGAGGTGAGAGATGGCCGTCGCGAGACAACGAATTCACCTACCGCCCGCCGCCTGGCGCCGGGCCCTGTCTACCCTGGTTACTGGAAAAATGTGGGAAGGCGACGCCATTGCGCAATTTGAGAAGGCGTTCGCCGACTTTATTGGCGCCCCGGAAGCCGTCGTCGTCCCCTCAGGTCGGGCCGGGTTGTGCTTCACCCTCGAGGCCCTCGAACTCGAGAAGGGCGCCGATGTCATCTGCGCGTCTTTCGCCTATCCGGTGGTGCCCCACCTTGCCCACAGGCTAGGGCACTCGGTTCGGTTTGCCGAAATCGAGATGGACACTCTCGGAATGGACCCAGAGGCCCTCGCGGCTACGATCACCGATCAAACAAAGGTAGTCATCGCGACTCACCTCTATGGCGTTCCCTGCCGCATTCGCGAGATTGCCGAGATCGCCAAGGCCCACGGTGCCATCCTCATTGAAGACTGCGCTCACTGTTTCGGCGCATCCGTCGGCGGCACCTCAGCAGGCTCCTTCGGTGACTTTGGATACTTCAGCTTCGAAACGTCGAAGCCCGTCAACACCATGGGTGGCGGCATTGTCACCGTCAAAGATCCCGAGCTCGCCCAGCGGATGCGCAAGATCGCGCGCAAGCAGAATCCAAATGGCTTCAAGTGGCTCGCCCGGCGTCTGCTCAAGACGAGCTTCGAGGCAACCGTTACGAACCCACTCATCTTCAATCTTGGCGTCTATCCCGCCCTGCGCCTAACCTCCAAGAAAGAGGAGGCCGCCGAGCGATTCGCTTCCGGCTATCAGCGCGACGAGACCACCCTTCAACATCGCATGGGACGCTACACCAACTATCAAGCCACTCTCGGCCTCAAACAGATGGCGAGCGTTGCTCCCATGGTCGAACGACGCATCGCCAACGCAGAGCGCCTAATGGATCGCCTCGAAGGCAAAGTGCGTTTTCAGCGGAGCAACGATCCCGATGTTCGGTCGAACTACATGCTGGTGACGACTCTGATGCCCAATATGCTGGAGGTCTCACGGCGACTGCTGGCGGTCGGGGTGGACTCGAAGCACACCTACATGCGCGACTGCACGGGCATCGGTGACATCGGCGGTGATTTCCCCAATGCCATCGCAGCCGAACAACAGGTGCTACACCTGCCCGCGTATCCGGAACTCAGCCTGGAGACGATCGACGGTATGGCTGAGAAGGTCGCCAAGGTCGTCGCGGAGTTCTGATGGATCACCCGCAAGAAGGACAGGGCCACACCACCCCTGCCGAGGGCCGTATCTCGACCTACTTGGTTCGGCACCGCGTGATAGCCCTGATCCTGCTCGGCGCTTTGCTCTACATCCCGTCGCTCGGCTTGCGCGACTTCTGGTACCCAGACGAGCCCGACATCGCTGAGGTCGTCAAGGCAATGTACATCAGTGGCGACTGGGTGGCGCCGCGTCGCATGGGTGTGATCTGGGTCGACTATCCACCACTGCTGTACTGGGCGGGGGCGACATCCGCCCATGTTTTTGGCGGCGTTTCAGCGTTTGCGTTCCGTTTGACCAGCGCTCTGACGGCGATCGCCCTCGCAGTGATGACCTGTTGGGTTGGAGCACGGTGGTACTCACCACGAGCCGGTCTCTGGGCTGGCTTCATTCTTCTCACGATGCAGCAGTTCGCACTGCAGGCGGTTGGCTATCGACCAGACCTTCTATTCACTCTTGGCATTGCAGGAGGCCTCTTCGTCTACGCGGCGGGGGCCGGAGATCGACCTCGCTGGTTTCTGCGGGTCGCCGGCTTCGCCCTGCTCGGCGTCGCAATGCTCGCCAAGGGGCCACTCGGCCTGCTGTTGCCAGGCCTGGTGCTGACTCTATGGCACGGCTCGCGGCGCGAGTGGCGTCGGCTCTTCGAGCTGGCTCCACTGTCGCTGGTCGCTCTGGCGGTCTACATGCCGTGGTTCGCTGCCTGCGCCAAGGCCATGGGGTCCGACAATATCCTCTATGAACTCTATGCACAGAATGTAGCTCGCTTCTTCGGTGGCGCGCGCGGCCACGCCAAACCCTTCTACTACTTCCTGGTCGTGTTTTGGCGAGACCTCTACCCGTGGGGACCTGTGCTCCCCTTCGCCCTCTGGCATGTTTGGCGAAATGGTGGCCAGCGAGACCGCAACCAACAGCTGTTGCTATGGTGGCTGGGCGCCTTCTTCGTATTCCTTTCTATCGCGATCACAAAACGTCAAATATATATGCTGCCCGTCTATCCGGTGGCCGCTCTAATCCTCGGAAACTGGGTAGCAAAACTCTCACACAAAGACGAAAAAGACACGCCCTCCCCACGCATCATCAAGGCCTATGGCTGGATCGTGGCGGGTTTTCTCATCCTCATTGGCCTCGCGGTGTTGGGTGCGGCGGGGCCCGGGTTTGAAGCGGCGCTCGACAAAGCAGATCTGTTCGCTCAAGAGCTACTCGCGGCACACCAGATTCGATTGTCTCTCGTCATCTTCGGCATGGTCATGCTCGCCTCTGGACTGTGGATTGCTATCGCCGCCCGTGACGCTCGACCTGGTGCTATCGCCTGGCGGCTCGGCATCAGCCATGCCGCACTCTATGTCGTCCTCCTGATGTGGATTCTGCCGAGTGCGAACCCGGCGAGGACCTATCGTCCCGCTGGCGAATGGATGCTCGCCAACATGGGGGATTCGACCCACTTTGGTCTGCTCCATCCCAAGGGCAACCTCGGCTTCCGAAAGATGGGTGGCTTCGGCTATCACACCGGACGGCTGGTGGAGCTTCTCGAGACATCAACCGACGTTGAGCAGTTCTTCGAACAGCATCCGGGTTCCATCGCGCTGGTGCACGAAAGTGCCGCGCCTGGACTCTTTTCCGGTGACGGCGTTGTGTGGCGAGAGAGCGTTATACGCGATGATCTCTATGCAGGCGGTTATCAGTACCTTGTGCTGCAGCACGATCCTCGCGGCGATAGCCCAGAGGAATCGCCCACGACCGAGTGAATCGCTTGCCCGAAGCGAACAGCACGGGAAGAGCGGAGCGCTCCTGTCCTCATCGTCATCGTTATCCTCATCGTCATCGTGTTCTCACTGACCTCCCACAATACGATGACGATGAGGATAACGATGACGAGGGTGGTTGCGAGTGCCTAACCGAGGA
Organism: bacterium; assembly: GCA_024229275.1. GTDB lineage: Bacteria > Acidobacteriota > Thermoanaerobaculia > Thermoanaerobaculales > Sulfomarinibacteraceae > JAAESQ01. The sequence continues at coordinate 4,024 of JAAESQ010001663.1, forward strand.
ACCTCCTTCGATGCCATTGATCTCGAAGCTACGCAGGCCCCATTTCATCACTCATCATTCCGCATTCATCATTCAAGTATTTGATTTGTTATCAAATACTTATTCCCCTCAGTTCCGATCACTCGCGAAATCCCCTGCAACTCTTCGATGCGCTCAAACTCCATGCGACGAATGATGCAATAGGCGGGATCGTCTCCAGCGAAGAGCGCCACCAGAGCTTCACTGTCCTCTTCCACTCGCGCATGTCGCGAGGTGTAATAAAGAACAGAGTCAAAGAGGCGCTTGTAATGGACCATTCTCTCGCCGGGTTGAAGAAGCTCGTCGAGCTGGGCACCGAGCTCGACCGTAGTCCGATAGGAATTGAGGGTTGGAAAGATGAGAATCTGCAAAGACACTATGAGGACCACGACCATGACCGCAAGGGAGGTAAAGCTGGCCCGGTAGCGCTTGATGACGAAGAGTAGCGCCGAAATCAGCACACCACCGAATAGCCCTCCGATCGGCAGATAGTATCGATACAACTCGAGATCATAAGTGGCGATGAACTCGTCCAGGCGCACGATCGTGTAATAGCCCAGCCCGGCTGAAATGAGTGCCAACGGCAGCAGCTGAGACCACAAAAACCACTTTCGCCTCGCCGGATTCGGATCGTCTACCATCCGCTCCCAGGCCACTCCGATCAGCAGCGCAGCAGCCGGAAGTAAAGGCATGAGGTAGGACGGAATCTTGGAACTGGCCGCTGAGAAAAAGAGGAAGATAGCCACAAGCCAGAGAAGCATGAAGCGCAATTCCTGTCCCCAGTTTCCGGCGCGTTCCTTGAAGACGTTCCACACGGCCACGGGGAGGAAGCCACTCCAAGGAAACAATCCACCGAGCAACGGAGCGATGTAATAGTAAAAAGGTTCCGGATGTCGTGGCGTGGATGATGCGAAGTTCATCAAATTTTGTTGGATAAAGAAGTACGCCGCATAGCCCTCGTGACGCAGCATCATCGCGACGTACCAAGGTCCGGCGACAAGAAGAATGACTACCGCTCCCAGCGGGATCGCCATCTTCTTGATGAAACTCAACCTCTTCTCGACCAAGAGAAAGGGGGCCGTCGCAAGAAACAGCAGCACCAATCCGAGAGGACCCTTGGTCAGGACCGAAAGACCTGCGGCAACGTAGAAGAGCACCATCCATCTCAGCCGGCCCCTGTCACTTTCGAAGGCTCGCCACCAGCAGTAGATCCCTGCCGTCACAAAGAAGGTCAGCACGACATCGTGGACCACGACTGTCGACATCACCAGAAACTCGATGCTGGTTGCCAAGACGACCGCGCCGAGGAACGCGGCACGTGGATTGAATATTCGGCGACCCAAGGCATAGGTAACGAGCACTGTCGCCAGTCCCATCAATGCTGACGGGAAGCGTGCCGCGAACTCGGAAAAGCCGAAGACCACGAAGGACAAAGCCACCAGCCACGGGAACATCACTGGTTTATCGTCGAATCGCTCACCATTGAGCATCGGCGTTATCCAGTCGCCGGTGAGCACCATGTCCTTCGAGGTTGCGGCATGCATTCCCTCGTCGATGTCCCACAACGACCGGCTCTCGAGGCCAGAGAAGAATAGGATGCCGCACAAGAGGAACAGGATCACGAGATGGATCTTGGTCTGACGATTGAAACCGGTGGAGGGATCGGGGTTGATGGAGTTCACCTGTGGATTCTCCTCTTCGGGGGCTATTCTAGCTGGTCACCCCCCAGAGGAGCAGGGCCCTCCTATCCTCATCGTCATCGCTATCGTCATCGTCATCGTGTTCTCACGGGCCTCCCCCATACGATGACGATTAGGATGACGAGGGCTAGTGCGGGTGCCTGACCGAACGCTCTCCTTCGAAGCCAATAGCTCCTGATGAAGCGGAGCCCTCCTATCCTCATCGTCATCGCTATCGTCATCGTCATCGATTCTTCACAGGCGCTCCTATTTCGATGAGGATGACGATGACGAGGGCTAGTGCGGGTGCCTGACCGAGCGCTCTCCTTCGAAGCCAATAGCATCCGGGATTCGAGGCCGTCCTATCCCCATCGTCATCGAATCACGGGCGCAAGAGTCTCGATGGCGAATTGTCACGGCGAAGTCGAGGGCCGGCGCGAGTGCCTCGTCAGCGCTCTCCCACGAAGCAAGCGGCTCTCAAATCGAGCGGAACTCTCTCATCTTTCTGATTTCATCTTTCATCTTTCCTCACCGCCCTCACCACGCGTACTGATAGCCAATGGACACAGTGTCAAAGTCCGTACCGGCGCCCAAGTTACCGCCACTACCAAGAGAAAAAGAAACGCCTTGGTTTGGCCGTATCGGGTAGGCGAGCACGAAGGCCATTCGCCAGTTGCGTTGGATGGTATCGCGCGGAGCGCCATCGACCGCCGTGCGGCCGCCGTAGCCGTAGCCGGCAGCCAGCGCCCACCAAAAGCCAGGACGAACTGAGCGAATGGCGTGGAACTTCGCCACCAGCAAAGGGTCCTGCTCAAGGTGATGGCCGCCGTAGAAATCATTGTTCTCACCGAAAATCCAAGCGCCGAGTGCGCCTTCGAGGCTCCACTTGCCGATAGAATGACCAAACCCGATTTCCGGAATCAATCCCCAACGGTTTGCGCCGAGATTGATAGCCTTGGTGTTGTCGTAGTCTCCGGTGGGAGTGATGATCTGTAGTCGCGCTCCCCAGACCGTGCCGCTTCTGTCGGCCGCTGGAACGGGGACCTCACTCGGCTCGGCGCCGGAAAACTGCATCTCGAGAACGAGCCTGGCGTCACCCATACCATCGGCATCGCGGGTCCGAAACTCGTCTTCGACCAAGCCCTCCCAGTGGCCGGAGGACCACGGCAAAACGACCTTCACCTTCGACGGCAAACCGAAAAGCTCTAGAGTCCGCACATAGCGCGCCACCACCAAGTGAACTTCGGCGTCGACATCCTTCGCCGGCAATGACGGATCCAAGAACACCGCACCGTTGGCGAAGCCATAGCCGAGGGCGACGAAGTTGAGCCCAGGCGGAGTCACCGAGTAGGTCCGCGGTTCGAACTCTTGGGCGCCTGATAAAGAGGCCGCCAAGAGCATCGCTACGAGGATGACTTTCCGTCGGGAGCCTAAGACCCTTGACGATCGCATAGCCGATCCCTCCGCAACTAGAAGCGCACCCTCACATAGAAACTGATGTCGTTGATGTCGAGGTCAAAGTGAGCCATGAGTTCGTTCTCGCCATCATTTCGCTCGATGCCTTCCCAGTCGATGTCGATATTCGACAGGTTGAGACCTCCGCCGAAGGCCCAGCGTTTCCCCAGCAGGTATTCGATATTCGCATCCGCGAGCCACTGACCGCCCTCGATGTCACCGATCTTGACGTAGAGCCAGCCGAGGCCGGCGACAAAGCGCCACTTCTCAGAGAACATGCGGCGGTACTCAAAGTTGAGATAGGGCAGAGGACCGGTGACGTCCGCGGCCTGGACGCCGCCCTCCTCGAAGTTCGTCTCCTGCCAAGCGAGTTCGGCAAGAACATCCATCACTCGGAGTCCGATTCCGAAACCGGCAGCCCAGCGCTCTTCAACCCACGGGAAATAGGTGTAGTCCACAGCGAACTGGGTGACATCGAAAAGAAGGAAGATCGAAGCATCGACTGGAATGATCTCGTCGCCCCACTGGATCTCGGTCAGCGCCTGCGCTGAGGAGTCGCGGCTGATGTCCTGCCACCGTCCCGTAAGACGATGCTTGCGTCCCATTTGCCACTCGAAGGCGACAGAAGGAATCGCCGTATTGTTACCGAGCTTGAGGTCGTCCTCAAAGCTCAGGGTCGTCCCCTTGCCGAGGGTCTTTGAGTCGAGTCGGACCTGGGTCTTCAGCGCCACATAGCTGGCCTCGATTCTGAAACTGTACTTGTCGAAGAGTTGATACTGACCTTGGGCTGCAGCCGGCCATGCCGCCATCAACACAGCACACACCAACACACCAGTCGCAGCAGATCTCAAAATCCCGTCAGTCCTCGACTTCACAGCACACCTCCATCGTCTTGTCCGATATCGTAGCAGCCACTTCCGAGCCAAGCCATCAATCTGATCCACGGCGACGCAGCAGCGCGCCGATCGGTATCAGCGCTAACCAGGCCAGGTTCCAGGCCAATTCCCCGACGAATGCAAACGGCAACGTCACCAGTGCCGTCAACGGTTCCGTGTAGGCCTCGAGCTGCACAGCCTTTCGCTCTTCTGCCGCAGCTTCGGCCACCACTAGGCTCTTTCTGCGGGCCCACCACCAGGCAGCCCCCGCGGCAATGCCGATCAACGCCACGGCAACACTCTCTCCGGCGCGACGACTCGGCGCAGCAACCTCTGCGCTGACCCGAACCACGTAGAGCAAGAGGAGTAAAAAGAACACCGAGGCGATCGACAGTCCAGTGTGCACTCCATCGGTACGGTCCAGTGCGGTGAGCATGGTGTTCGAGCGCAGCCAATACATGATGATGAAGACCAATCCGATGACGGTGGCGATGATGTTCTGCGAGTACTCGGCCCACAGATCCATGATCCACACTGCACCGCCGGCTTGGCTCTCCTCAGGTAGTGGCAACCAGCTGATCACCAAAACCAACGCCACCGCATAGACCACATCGGTCAGGGTTCCCAATCGCACCAGTTGGTGACGAGCCGTTTCTTCACGATGCGTGGGACTCATCCCGCTCCCCCCTTCTCAGCTGTGACAGGTCGTCATCCGGCTTCACTTTCAGTTTCGCCGTGACAGGTCGTCATCGTCATCGTCATCGTCATCGTCATCGTCATCGTCATCGTCATCGTCATCGTCATCGAACGATGGTCTGTTTCCACTCTCAAGCAAACCCCAGGGGCCCGCAGGCCCCTGGGATGGGTTCTTCTTTTACTTGTCGCCAGCGCCTTTGGTGATCGCTTCCATCACGCGGTCGAGGTTGAAGCTGCCGGGCTTCTGACGCGGCGGAAAGTCGCGGAAGCTCTGCAGCCATTGGCCGACATAGGCGCCGGCCGGAGCGAACACAAACATGTGATCCACCCACCATCGCCCGTACCCGATGCTTTCGTCAAAGGCTCTCTCGAACGGATCCATGCGCAGGTTCGTGACCATCGGTGCGCGCAGCGTCGTGTAGGGCTGTATCCAGACATCCATCCCTTCGTGGTCCTGGCGCAGGAATGTGATCTTCCAGTTGTTGTAGCGCAGCGCCGCGACGCTGCCGTCGTCGGTCCAGTAGAGGAACTCCTTGCGTGGCCACTCGGCCTCTCCCTTGAGCGCGGGTAGAAGGTTGTAGCCGTCGAGGTGGACCTTGTAGTTCATGTCGCCGACCTGTTTGCCCTTGAGCAGGTCTTCTTTAACGGTCGTATCGCCCGCCGCCGCAAGCAGCGTGCCCAGCATGTCTTCATGGGCAGCGATCTCATTGATGACCGTGCCGGGCTTGATGACGCCGGGCCAGCGGATTGCTGTCGGCACGCGGAAGCCGCCCTCCCACTGTGTTGCCTTCTCGTTGCGAAACATCGTCGAACCACCGTCGGGCCAGGAGAAGAACTCCGCGCCGTTGTCCGTGGAGTACATGACGATGGTGTTGTCAGCAATGCCCAGCTCGTCGAGCTTGGCGAGCAGCTGGCCTACATGACCGTCGTGCTCAACCATGCCGTCGGCATACACGCCGAGACCTGTAACGCCCTCAGACTCGGGCTTAAGGTGCGTCCAGATGTGCATGCGGGTGCTATTCCACCAGACGAAGAAAGGCTTGTCGGCCTTGGCAGCCTTGTCCATGAATCCGAGCGCCGCGGTGGTGACTTCATCGTCGACCGTCTCCATGCGCTTTTTGGTTAGTGGGCCAGTGTCTTCGATGCGGCCGTCCGCATACGAATGAATCACACCTCGCGGGCCGAATTTCTCTCGGAAGGTCGTTCCGTCTGCGAGTTTCAGATCTCCCGGATAATCGGGATGCTCCGGTTCCTGTTCGGCATTCAAGTGGTAGAGGTTGCCGAAGAACTCGTCGAAGCCATGATTGGACGGCAGCATTTCGTCACGGTCGCCGAGATGGTTTTTGCCGAACTGCCCGGTCACGTAACCCTGCGCCTTGAGCAACCCGGCGATGGTCGGGTCTTCCTTCTTCATGCCTTCCGGCGCGCCCGGGAGTCCGACTTTGGTGAGGCCGGTACGCATGGGCGACTGGCCGGTAATGAAGGCTGCGCGGCCGGCGGTGCAGCTCTGTTGGCCGTACCAATCGGTGAACACAGCGCCTTCGGCAGCGATGCGGTCGATATTCGGCGTCTTGTAGCCCATCATCCCCATGTTGTAGGCGGAGATGTTGAATCCGCCGATGTCGTCACCCCAGATGACCAGTATGTTGGGTTTGTCCTGGGCCGCCGCCGGCAGCGCCAGAGCCATGATCGCCACAACGGCGATCGCGAGTCCAAGTGTCCTTCTCATTTCAATACCCTCCTCATGTTGGTCTTGTTCTGAATTTTTCATTGTTCATTTCTCATTTTTCATTCTACTGACACCAACACCAACTCTCGCTCGCCGAGCGGTTGCACTGGTCGGTTGTTGTTGTCGAGCAGAGGCACCAGGGTTGCCATCTGCTCGGGAGAGATCTGCCGCTTCTCGGCCATGACGAACCACTCGACTCCCTCCGAGCAGGGTGGGGTCGTCAGCGAGCCGTGATAGCGGTAGTAGCGCTTCGGCAGAGGACGCAGCTCACTCATGTCGAGTTCCAAGTCTTCGATATGGCGAGACTCACCATCGTGCGTAGGCAAGGCAGCCAATACCGGATCCCAGATCGGGTCGTGCTCGCCCTCTTCAACCAGCACGCCGATGACCGCCAGCTCGCCGGCCGCTGACTTGTGAACGAAGTGGACTTCCAGTGGCGCGAACTCGCCATTGATGGTGTGCTCGGACGGCGCATGGAAGTGATACTGCACCAACTCGTAGTGCTTTCCGTCTAAGTCCAGCGCCATCGGCACATCATTGGTCACCTGAATGGTATGACCGTTGTCGACGAGATTCATCACACGGGCGCGTTGCTCGATCGTGAGCGCCGTCTCACCAATGCGGCGCTCAAAAGCACCGCCGTCCACCGTAGTCGCATTCGTCAGATCGATCGGCGATTGTTCGAGGCCTTCTGAACATGGAGCGAAGTCCGGGCTGAGTTTGCCCCAGTGATCGGGACCCTCCTCGCCGGAGTAGGTCCAGTGGACCTCAGCCAGGTGGACGTCGCGAGCATCTTCACCAACCTGTTCAACCTTCCCATCGTGCCCAGATTGACTGCAGCCAACCAAGAGCAGCATGATGAGGAGAACTGTCCCGGCTGCTCTCTTTCTGCATTCATCATTCATCTTTCATCATTCCAATTAGTTGCCCATCGGCATGGTGTAGGTGACGTTGAAACGAATTGAGCTTTCGACTGCCGAGCCGGGCCAGCTGTCGTAAATCAAGGCGGTCTGGCACTCGCCGTAGATATTCCAGCTCCCCTGCTCCTTGACCAGCACCTTGCCGACCCGGACACCGATCGGAAGGTAGAAACTGCTCGAGTCCCAGTCATACTGGGCAACCATGTCACCGTTGCCGATGTACCAACCGTTGCCGAGGCGGTAGTTGAGGAAGGGGGCGATGCCGAGGGGGTTAGTGTCGGTTTTACCCGTCGGCAGAGTCTGGGGGTCGATGGCCTGCCACGACTGAGTGAAGAGCAGGCCGTAGAACCACTTGCCCTTGCCGTTCACGACCGCGGTGGCGAGACCGTAACCCCACTCGTCCTTGGCCACCTTGTCGTTACCGGGAAAGGTAACGAGCGGGCCGATACCGAAGCGCCCGCTGCCCCAGTCCCACGCCTTCGGGATGATGAGGCCGAAGAGTTCGGTGTTGCCGATGCCCGACTCACCCTTGGCGTTCTCGTAGTGGCGCAACGTCAACCGCGGCAGCAGCGTGAAGCTCGAGAACTGGAACGGCGCAACGATGCGCATCTGCACGTAGTTGTCGAGACCTGCAGGCCGGGTATGTCCGTTGTCCAAAACGTCGTCATGGTAGTCCATCGTCTGGTAGGCGAACTGGAACGACCACTGGGTCGCGGTCGAGTCGAGCGCTTTGGTTTCGGCGTCCTGGTCTTCGGCGGCAGCCTGTGGCAGGCCCGCTCCGAGCGCAACGAAAAGTGCGACGAATACGAGCGTGGTCCAGTGTTTCTTGTTCATTCTAAGAGTCATGAGTTCTCCTCCATGGCGTTGGTGAATTCTTGCCGGCCTCATCTCGCCGACGTAGTTACGTTTACAGGTCTCGCAATCTGACTTGTCGGTCGCTCCTCAACCCGTTGCATGCGCTCGAGATTTCCGAGCAAGCGGATCGCTGCCGACATGGCCCGAAAACGCTCTGATTCGAGGACCCTCTCGATCACCTCCCGCGACGGCCACCATTCGGTCCACAGAATCCGGTTGTTCTCTCCGAGATCCTCAAAGATCTCGCAGTGGCTGTTGTCTGGCTCAGCGACCGCTTTCTCTCGAAAGCCTTCCAAAGACTGCAGCAGTTCCCTGCGGCTGCCTTGAGTCGTTGTCACAACCAGTTGCAGCCCATAGCGCGGCAAATGTTGATTTCCCATGATCAAGTACAGAGCATAGCGCGTGCCAATCTGATGAGTCTAGGCCACAAATCTGTAAGACTCCTATAATCTCGGCTTTTGCAGTTCCATTTCGTTTTCGTAAGGCCAACACGAAGCCTCAACGTGAGGCAGGACACGATATTTCGTGACGAGATATCGTAAGAATCGTCGATTGTCGGTGCAAAGGAGGGGCCTCGGGGCCGGGCCGTAGACAATTGCGTCTGCCGATTTCGATGTCAGGTCACTCTATGAACGACCTACAGAAGCGCATCTGGCCCCATCGCTATCCAATCGAGCACGTCCCGCTCGATGTGAGGCCATCCCCAAGCTGCCCATAACATTCCGAACGACAATTGTGGCGTGGGCGTCCCGCACGCGTCGGGGCTGCATCGGTTTCTGCGCGGACGAGACGGCCGCGCCACAACGGGCTTTTACTTGGAATGACTCTTCGCGGGCGAGACGCCCACGACCACAATGGCTCCCCTGGAATTGCGTGACGAGGCTTCCAGAGTGCGAGGACCCTCCAACAACTTGTCGCGCAGGCGCTCGAATTGATGACTCCTTCGAAAAATTGTGACGCAGGCGTCTCGCCTGCGTCGGGGCTGCATAGGTTTTAGCGCGGGCGGGACGCCCACGCCACAATGGGCTTTGTTCGGAATGACTCCGCGCGGACGGGACGACCGCGCCACAATGCTCATTCGCTTCGGAAGCGTGCACTACTGAAGGGCCAGTCGGCCGGATCAGAGCACAGGTTCGCCTTGACCGGGTTGCGCTCGACATACTCGACAAACCGCTCGTAGTCGTGATTGCTACGCACGATGTGGTCGAAGGACTCCGATTGCCAGACCCTACCGCTTCGGTGTAGCACATCGTTGATCCGGTGCGAAGCAAACGACTTCCAAGACCTCAGAACCTCCGCCAATGTGTGGGTGTAGGGCGTCACCGCAAGGTGCACGTGGTCAGGCATGACAACCCAGGCGTGTAGAGCGTAGCGCTGTTCTTGGAAGTGGAGCAATGCCGCCTCGACGATCGCAGCCAGGCGCTCGTCGACAAGCAGCGGATGGCGTGAGCCTTTGGATGGTTCGGAGTACAGAGCAATATCGGCCGGCGCCGCATACTCATTAAGTTTGCGTCGGGGCGATGAATGGGAAGCAGCGACCGCGGCTAGGCAAAAGGTCACGAAGTACGTGCACCCGTGCTTCTCGAGGTGGGGCAGTCGGCCGCGGCTGCGTCCGGGGGAGAAGGCGAGCCTGCGCGGATCCTGTATGCCGCCCGGAGGCGGAGGAGCCGGCTGCTTGTGTTGGCCCATGGGTTGAGTGTAGCCGGGACCAAGCGCGGGCGAGACGCCCACGACCACAAAGAAGAGAATGGGGCCACTACAGAGTGTTCTGGGCAACGATCGAATTGTGGCGAAAGCGTTCGGATAGATCACTCTACCGGAAGATTGTGGCGTGGGCGTCCCGCCCGCGTCGGGGCTGCATAGGTTTCTGCGCGGGCGGGACGACCGCTCCACAAGCGGCTGGAGAGTGGTTCGCCTACGCGTTTCCGTTACGAGTCGAGATGCCGAGCTTTTTGATCCGCGACCGCAGAGTATTGGGATGCATGCCGAGAATCTGCGCTGCACCACCCTTGCCGGCAATCTGCCCGTCGCATGTCGCGAGAACGGCTTCAATGTGGACCTTCTCGACTTCTTCGAGGGTGGCGAGGCGGCGGGTGTTTGTTGGCTCGGAGGACTGCGAAAGAACCGCTTCGAGTGGCTCAGTCAGCCGCAGTACACCGTCGTTCGAGGCGAGAACCGCGCGCTCGACGATGTTCTGTAACTCACGAACATTGCCGGGCCACGAATAGGTGTCGAGCCGGCGCATCAGATCAGCCGGAATCTCGTTGACAGCTGTGCCGTGCACGGTGCTGGAACTCTGGGCAAAGTGGCCCACCAGCTGTTCAACGTCTCCCTCCTGCAGCACTCGGAGCAACTTCGGTTGTACTTCCTGAGGCAGATCTCATGTCTGTTGACTTCCGCCCAGGTCCAGGTCTCGTTCCACTGCCTATGCGGGACACCATAAGCGGTTACAATTCTGAGAGGTTTGATCAATCACCAGAAATCGAGGCCGGAGGCGAGCAATGACCACACCGTCACGAATTATGCACCTTGTACGTTGTGGTTCTATCGCGCTGGCACTTCTTCTGGCGTGGGCTTCGACGATTTCCGCTGAGACACCAGTTGACCATCCACTCGAGCCCCCTGATCGTTCGAGTCCACGCGCCACTCTGAGCACGTTCCTCACCTCTGCCGATCTCGCGTGGACACTCTACTCAGCGAACGAGTCTGGGTTCAAGGAGCCCTTCCGCAACGCCAGGAACTGCCTCGATCTCAGCGAAATCCCGCCGCTTGTGCTGCGTGAGATTTCGGCAGAGAACACGCTGCTTCTCAAAGACGTGCTGGACAAGATCGAACTACCACCGCAGAACGAGATACCTGATGCCGAAGCGGTCGCTACCCTCCGCATCACCAGGTGGACGATACCCCACACCGAGATCACGCTGTTGCTCAGTGGTGAAGGTGAACACGAAGGCGAGTGGCTCTTTTCGAAGGCGACAGTCGCACGGGCCGACGAGTTCTACGACAAGCTGAAACACCTTCCCTACCGCCCAGGCAAGATTGGCGGACACGTCGAGGAGCTACGATCAGGCTCCGATGCCATCGTCCTGATGAAACTCGTCGAGGCAATGCCCAACTGGTTCAGGCATGAGATCGCGGACATGATGGTGTGGCAGTGGCTCGGGCTCATCATGTTGGCGGCTTCACTGGCGATAGCGCTAATTGTGTTTCTGTGGCTCAGTCGGCGCTGGCGAAGTGGCCGACACCCCGGTTCCGCATTGGCGATCTTCCTGGTCCCGCTGGCGATGATCAGCACTCCAATTGTCGGCCGATTACTGATGCAGCGACTCTTCACGCTCCCTGGCGCACCTGCGCTTACGGTCCGCCTTCTGTTCTCTATGGTCGGCTACGCCGGATTGGCGTGGCTGGTCGCAACGCTACTGACCCGAATCGGCGATCTGATCGTGCGATTCTGGTTTCGCGAAGCACGACCTCTGAAGAAACAACTCGTACGGGTGATTTTTCGAATCGCAACTATCGTCGTGGTCACCGGAATCGCCCTCAAGGCACTGCAAATCCTCGGCGTGCCAGTCGCAGGCCTCGTCGCCGGGCTCGGGGTCGGCGGTCTGGCGATCGCCTTGGCCGCCAAGGGCACGCTGGAGAACTTCATCGGCGGCATCATTCTCTATGCCGATCAGCCGGTGAAAGTCGGTGACGTGTGTCGCTTCGGGGACCGCCGAGGCACCGTCGAGGATGTTGGCTTACGATCGGTCAAGATCCGCACCGCCGATCGCAGCATCGTCACCGTACCCAACGGGGATTTCGCCAACATGCAACTCGAGAATCTCTCCGAGCGCGATCAGATTCTGCTGCGCGAGACGCTGCCCCTTCGCTACGAAACCACTCGTGATCAAGTCAAGACGATCCTCTTAGAAGTGGAGACGATGTTACGTCAGCATTCAAGCATCGCCGACGAACGACTTCGGGTCCGTTTCGACGGCTTCGGCGACTCTTCACTCGAGGTCGAACTCTTTGCCTACGCGATGACCGGTTCCTGGCCGGAACTTCTCAAGATCCGCGAGGATGTTTTGCTCAAGTGCATGGCGATCATCGAGAAAGTCGGCACTCGGCTTGCGCTGCCGACCAGGATTGATTATGTGCGGGAGGCTGAGGTAGCGGCAAAGACCGAGAAGGACATACCCACCCAGTCCTGACTCCGTTTCCCGAATGCTTTTCGCTTCGAATGACAACGTTGGGTTGAGTGCGCGCACCGGCCATCCTCATCGTGTGAGGGAAGCGCCAGAAATTCAACGACTATCGAGTCACTCAGTCCTCGGATTGAGTGAGGGAAGAATCCTACCTGCGAGTGGTCTCTGACGCCCAGTCTGGTGCAGAAGCCTTCGAAGACGATCCACTGCGGTCATTAGCTTGCCTGGGTTCCAGTCTTGACTTCGGCCTGCCGCCGCCTTGAGCACACTGCGAAGCTCGTTCTCGAGGTGTTCATCGTCGCCCAACTGAAACAACGCCTCGAGAGTCGGCGGTCCGGGTATCTCAGACATTGCATCTCGCCAGCAGTACAACGCGGTCAGGACGGCCGAAGGATCGCCGGTTCTTACCGCGGCACGAAGCGCTCGGAAAGCAACGCCTTCTTCATCCTGCGGGCGGCGCAGAGCGTGCAGCCACTGACTGATGACTGATCGCAGGCGCGACAACGCTGCGACGAGCAGTGCAACAATCAACAAACCGATCAGCACAGCCCGCCACCACGGTTTACCTTCTGCCTCCGCGACCGTCTCAACATCTTCGACGAGATCCTCCGGCGCCTCCAGGTGATCTGCAGCCAACTCCGGGTTGGCCTCAACCGTCACTGTCACATCGGCCAGAACCTCGACCCGAAGGCGATTGGCGCCGAGGTCCCACCAGGCGATCTCCTCGCCCGGGACGACGAACTCACCCTCGCGCTCGCACACGTAGGTCACTTCGTCGACGCGGCGCCCGGTGAGTGCTCCGCGTTGGGTATCGGTTTCGAGAACTGGCCGTTGCGGGTAAACGGCGATTCCCTCCGGGCCTTCGAAACGCGGCGCCGGCAAGACCATTGCTACCGAACGCTCGACCCGCTGAATCACCGTGCGCGACACCGCATGGCCGATTTTGAGGCCGTCAAGCGATCGCGACCATTTCTCTTCGACCTCAAGTCGCGGCACCGCGATGACCAGTCCACGCCCACGTGCCGCCTCCGGCAAAGTTGCCTCGACGGTAAGTGGCGGTGTTCGCATGACGATCTCGTCCGAGCGCGAGGCGTCCTTCCTCGCGACCACGAGCGTGACCTCAATTGGTGGAATCGAGATCTGCCCTGGCGCCACCGGAAAGACGCGGAAGGTGCGTGTCTGAGCAGCATAGGTTTCGCCATCAACCCGTTCTGTCGAGTTGACTCCGAACGCTCCCGGTGGCAAGACGACGGCATCGTCAACGGCAATGACCTCGGGATATCTAGGAGCGGATAGAAACCACGTCTTCGTGAAGACCTGAATCTTGAGTTCAGCGGGCTGGCCGACGAAGACCGTTTCCGGCTCGAGCCAGGCTCGGATTAGTATGTGTTTGGAGGCAATGAGCTCGGCCGGAGTCTGCGCCTGAACCATACCGGCGACTACGGCAACCATGAGTCCGAGGATGAGTGCACGCCGCCTCATGGCTCCTCCTGCTCGGCCTGGGCTCTGAACTTCGCACGCAGAAAAG
>JAAESQ010001664.1 GCA_024229275.1 bacterium
ATGTCCCTCGACGCCACCGCGAGCGTGAGATCCGCCAATCCAGCCATCTCACCTTCTCGTCGCGCACACCGGGCGGCTTCGATCCTCGCGACTGAACTCAGCGGCCAAGCACGAGATTGAGCACCACGTCGAAAATGCAGACTCATCGCATCGATTGCATCAAAGAGAATTGGCGGCGAATCCTCGCGGGTTCTCACCATCTCCGCCGCCCAACCACAGCGAATCATCTGAACTATGACGAGATCGTAGTCACCTCTGTCTAGCGCAGCAGCAACAGCTCGGCGAGCCGATCCGAAATCGTAGATGCCCTCCTGCAACGGTCGCCCAGACATCGTGGCACGAGCCAAACCAGCAAGGCGGCCAAGAACACTCGGCGAATAGGTCACAAGCTCGACACCCATCTCACGCAGGTCAGTTTCGAGAGAGGGTGATTCCGGCCTCGGGGAGACGACAACGCCTTGCATGTCGTCAAGAGCATCCATCCACTGCAAGGTGCGCACCTGGTTCCCGCGCCGCACTGGCAGCGGAAATCGGCTCGTCACCAACAAGAAACGCCTCATCGGCCGGACAACTCAACCCTTCTGATAGAAGCTCGCAATCGCATCCACGACTTCGTCAAGCTCAGCATCCGTCAGCTCCGGGAAAACCGGCAACGCGAGAACTTCGTGCGAAGCCTGCTCAGCAACTGGAAGGTCCCCCTTTTTGTAACCCAGCGAATTGAAGCAGGGCTGCAGATGAAGCGGCAGCGGATAGTACACCGCGGCGCCAATGCTTCGGTCGACCAGGTACTGCCTCAATTCATCGCGGCGCGATGCCCGAACCACATACTGATTGAAAGTGTGGCCTCGGCCGTCAACCATTACCGGCGGCTGGACCATTTCAAGCAATTCGGCGTCTGCAAAACGCTTCGCATACGACTGAGCATTGGCTCGTCGGCCGTCAACCCATGCCTGAACATGCGGCAACTTGACGCGGAGCACTGCCGCCTGAAGAGCGTGAAGTCTGAAGTTCCCCCCTATATGAGGATGGAGATATTGCCCGGACTGGCCGTGCATTCGCATTTCTTTGAGGAACGCTGCCAACTCTGCATCTCCGGTTGTTACCAGACCACCATCGCCGAAACCACCGAGGTTCTTAGAAGGGAAGAACGAGAACGCACCCATGCGGCCGACACCACCGACCATGCGGTCGTTGTAGGTTGCTCCCCATGCCTGAGCGCAGTCCTCGATAACAGGGACCGAACCTGCAGCATCCATCACCGCATCCATATCGGCCGCCTGACCGAAAAGATGAACGGGAATGATGGCCTTGGTCTTGGCCGTAATCCGATCTCGCAACTGCTCGAGATCGAGGCAGTAGTCGACCGGATCGACATCGATGAAGACTGGCGTCGCACCGAGCCGCGTGACGACACCCGCGGTGGCAAAAAAGGTAAAGGTCGGGATAATCACTTGATCGCCAGGACCAACATCGAGGGCCATGAGGGCAATCAGCAGGGCATCGGTGCCCGAACTCACCCCGATTGCGTGATCAACTCCCAATGCTTCGGCTGCTTCCTTCTCGAACGCCTCGACCTCAGGTCCGAGGATGAAACGCTGAGACGTGCACAGGCGATCGATTTCTTTGTGGAAGGCCTTTTTCAAAGGCTCGTACTGTCGTGTCAGATCAAGCAGAGGAACCGCCATGTCATACCTCCAGAAGACAACCCTGAGGCCGTCGCGATGGCAAGATTACACGAAAATGACAGAAGGGTGGACGGCTCTTGCTTCATCTCTCTGCATTCATCTTTCATCTTTCATCTTTTTCGTCCACTTCTGCTACCATGCGCAGCGGCCACACGGCCTTTCATGGAGGAAGCTCATGCACATATGCGTCGTAGGCACTGGATACGTCGGACTCGTGACCGGCGCCTGTCTCGCCGACTTCGGCATGGATGTCACTTGTGTCGACAACGACACCAAGAAAATCGACATGCTACTTCGTGGCGAGATTCCAATTTACGAGCCCGGACTTGACACTCTGGTTGCCAAGAATACCGAGGCTGGCCGGCTTCACTTCTCGACTGATCTGCCGACTTCGATCGAACAGGCATTGGCTGTATTCATCGCGGTCGGTACGCCGCCGGCGGAAGACGGATCTGCAGACCTTTCCTACGTGGTCCAGGTTGCCGAGTCGATCGCGGACAACCTCA
>JAAESQ010001665.1 GCA_024229275.1 bacterium
ACAGAAGAGGGGCCTCCACACCCCTACCCCCACCCCCTCAGGTAGAAGAAGGTTGTCACCCAGTTGGCCAGAATCATCACGACGCCGAATATAAGAGCATGGGTTGAAAGCAGGGCCCAGCCGGACAGCACCTGGCCGATAAAGCAGCCACCTCCGAGAATTGCTCCCACTCCCACCAACAGGCCGCCGAAAAAGGCCAACGCAAGGACATCATTTGGTGCGCTTCGCCAGCGAATATCGCCTCTCATCCAGGCGGAAACTGCCGAGCCCAGCAGGAAGGTACACGCCAACAGTCCAGCCTGGCTGACTCCTCCCACGACCAGCAGTTGAACGACGGCATTCGGAATGTGGCTCGCGCCGAGTGGATAGTATCTGCCGACCGCCGGCCCGATCAAAAACGCAATCCATCCGAGCGAACCTACAATCACCGCCACCCCGAAGAGGGGCCAGCGGCGGTCGACAGGAAAAGCGACACGCGGTCGAAAGCTCAGGATTCCGGAGCGATTGGAAACGCCCACAAAAGCCAGCCCCATCAAAGCGACACCCATGCTCAGGTGCGCGAAACGACTGCCGTCTGGAGACGTCAAATTCGGGTCAGGACTCCAAACCGATCCGAGCTCGGCCAAATAGATCATTGCCTCCCGGCCCCAAGATGAGGTCGCCGCAGCCATGCCGATGAGGATGCCGAACACTGCAAGAATCGAGGGCCACCGCCCCTCCGTGGCCTTGAACAGCGAGCCGCTGACGCAGCCACCCGCGAAAACCATACCGACTCCGAAGAGCAGTCCGCCGAGTGCCGCTGGGAGAACGCTAATCGTACTGGGATAGACGGTGATCAATCCCAGGCTGTGCAGGAGTCCGAATCCCAGCATCGCGGTCAACACCGCGACGAGGATCGCGAGCATTCCACGTCTATCGCGAGACAGAACGACGGCGCTGATCATCGACGCGCTGCAAAAACTCGCTCTTTGCATGACGAATCCCAACACGAAGTAGATCGCCGCCATCGACGGTCGCATCTCTCCACTCAACGCACCGACGCCAAGGCTGATCACTACCAAACTCGCGCAAGTCAGAAACACCTTCCTGGCGTCCTCAGGCGAGGGTTTCTTCACTCCCGTCAGCGAAATCCTGTTCGTGGTCCCCATCGTCGCCCCTTAGCCCACGCCCGCCATGGCTCCTACGCATGACGACGACCTACCCAACACCTGCCAATAGGCACCTGCAAGGCTCTCTTCAGTGATTTCGTCAGACACCAACACGATCCCGGCGCCCTTCTTGGCGACCAGAACTGCTGGAAACCGGACGATGTCGTTCTGCTCCACGATCTGGGCGAAGTCCGGATCTCCCGGCCCCAGAAGGCGAACCGATGCGTCGAGGCCGGACTCGCCAAGGGAGTGAGCGGCGCCCCTCGCTGCCTCGACGACTCTCGGGTCGTCACCGATCTCGAATACGTTGACTACTGCGTAGACGATGCCCTTCTCTTCCGGATCGCCGATGACAATATCGATCTTTTCAATCTGGTTCGCCAAAGCTGTACGAACCCGGCCTGCAGCCGAACCATTCGAGTCTCCAGGAGGGGTGGCCACAGCCAGCAGAAGCGAACTCATCCCGAGACCAAAAGCTATCGTCACAACAGCCGTAAATAACGCGTTCTTCATCTATTAAGCTCCTATTCACCGTGTGCCGCTGACGCCACGACCGGCAGATTCTCGTTCGCGCTCCACTCCTGGAACGAGCCGTCATACAACCGCACATCCAGACCGATGTATCGCGCCGCCAGAAACGGCAGGCTTCCCCAGAGTCCAGTTCCGCAATAGACCACCACTGTGTCGCCCGGTTCTGCGCCGGCCTCACGAAAGATGGTCTGGAGTTCATTGCGAGTCTTTAGTAGGTATGGCGGATCCTCGGCAAGCATCGTAAAGAACGGGATGTTGGCAGCGCCCGGGATATGGCCAAGACGCTCCCAGTGCCCCTCCGCTCCGGAATATCCCTCGGCCGGTCGCCCATCCACCAAGGCGATTCCAGGACCATCGATCCTCGCACTTAACCAATCGGTAGCCACCAAGATGTCGTCATTGATTGTGATGGTCGGCTCTGTCGGCTCAACCACTGCGGCCTCTGTCGAGACGGGATTTCCCTGGCTCACCCACTCCGGCAGTCCTCCGTCGAGGTAGGTTGCCCTTCCGTTCAGTCCGACGTACTCCAGAGTAATCAAGAAGCGCGCCGCAGCCCACGCCGCATTTGAGTCTGAGAAGTAGACGACCACTTGCGAGCGATCATCGATCCCGAGAGCGCCGAGCTCATCCGCCTGTCCTTCGGCGGACAACATCTCATCCCTGATACCCGCGTCGTTGACCCTGATGAGCTGCCTCAGAGATGCCTTGATGGCTCCCGGAATATGACTCTTCTCATAGGAGTCCGGCGCTCCGATGTGCAGAACGACTAGGTCGGGGTCGTCGAGGTGTTCGGCGAGCCAGGACGTTGAAACTACTGGCGGTAGGCCGGGGTCTGCCCCTGCGGCAAGCGCACAAGGCGAACTCACAAGGGCGACGGCCAGTAGGCCGGCCATGGTGACAGTCTTCGGTTTTATGAGCATAGGAATGACCTCCGAATTTGATTGTATGCTACAACTATTGCATCATGCAACCAATTTCCTTGCGCAAGGTCCCCTCCTCCAAAATCTCGGAGTTTGCTTCCGAGGTTCGACGAGCAACGAGAGCCCGCAGCCGAATTGTCGTTGTTGGTCATATACAACAAACGACCATAACTAGGAATGATTTCTCGTCGCGCCTATGACGTCCACGTTCGGCAACAACGCTTCGGCTCTTCTGTGGTCGGTGTTTCCTATCCAAGATGCGGCTCATTGCACGGTATCCCCTTCCCTGAGTATCCAAATGGTCAGCTAAAGATAACGCGATCTGCTCGCTGAGGTTCGTCTAAGTGCTGTAAAACAACTGTCATTAGGGGACCAGGAGATCTGAACCGCACATCACACTGAAGGGAGCAGATGTTGTCGTGGGCAGGGGTCCGAACTGCCCAACGACTACCTGCTCATCTCAGTGGGACACCGGGGCCAACGGCCACGCGTAAGATCACGAAGCACACGAAGACGGCACGAAGAAATGAATTGGGACCTTCGGTCCTAGCGCTACAGACTCTCTAGCTCCCCTCCCCCGAACGAAATTCGCTTCGAAGGAGGGCGCTCAAAAGGCACTCACATTCAACATCGTCATCCTCTTCGTATGGTGAAGGCCCGTGGGTTTTTTTAACAGGAGGACGCAGAGAGCGCAGAGGAGGACTGCTGCCGAACTATCACACTTATCGCGGGCAACCAAACCGTGGTTACCGCGAATCACGACTGATCCGTGGTCGATGAACGGTCCTCCTTGAGGAGAAACAGGAATACCACGGTGCCTGGCATCTTTCTGGCGCGCGCCTGGCACGTTTTGAAGATGGGCTCGCGTAAGGCTCCTTCTGATAAACTTTCGAATATGAGTTCGCTCATCAAAGAAATCGATTGCAATACGGCTCAAGAGTTTGTCGAAACGCTTTCCCCTCACGGGTCGATGTTTGGGGCCGTCAAGACCAACCTTGAATGGATCTTCAGGGGCCACTCTGATGATTCATACAAACTCTTGCCAACTGCGCTTAGACCCGATAACCAAATGAAGCTACTCCGCCTCGGGACTGTTCATCCACGATTCGCCAAACAACCCGACAGGCTGGCTGTCCAATTGGAAGCAGAGATGAATATTCTGGCGAGTTTCTTTACTTTCTGCGACAAGGGGGGGCTCAGGATTCCTGGAAATTCAAATGAGTATCGAAAGCTGTTTTTTGGACAACTAAGACACGACCAGATGATGATACTTACCGGACAAGCGGTCCCGAACATGCCTTCGTGGCCGTCACCCACTATTTACCCACTCGTTGCTCTTGCTCAACACCACAACCTCCCTACCAGGCTTCTTGATTGGACGACATCCTCCAAGATCGCGGCCTACTTTGCCGCTGAGGGGGCATGTAAAAGGATGGAAAAAGGGAATCGGACCAAGAGTGGTCTTATCTCCGTTTGGTCCCTAAACCTAATCGCGTATGCAACCGCCCTACACGGGAATCGGAAGGGGTGGGCCAACTCAACCACACCTAGACTCGAAACTGTCCCGAGAGCCGACAACAAAAACCTACATGCCCAGAGTGCGAAGTTCATTGTGTTTGAAGCAACTACTGTAGAACCAGATCTCACAACTGAGAGAATCCCACTAGACAAGATGCCGTTCTGGGGATCGTTGGCTAACAACCCCAGAGGTACAGCCTTCATACACATTACCCTTCCAGAGACGGAAGCCTTTGAGGTGCTGTGGAGAATGTCGCGAGAAGAAGTAGACGGTGTCAAGTGTTTTCCCAACTACAGCGGGGCGGCTAAGGCTGTTGTTGAACAGTCCTTTCTTCGAGACTTCATGAATCCTCGTTTTGCAGCCCAAAGACACTAGGTGCCAGCTTGGAATAGATGAAGACGCACCAGAAGCAGAAATACCACACACAAAGGTGGCTGCTAAGTCATTTCTGTTCTGAAGCCAACGCGCGAACTTGAATCGCTGACTCAGAGACTAAGAATCAAAAGTTTTGTGGTGCTGCACTCACGACGAGGACCATCGGCGCACAAACTTACTACCACCCTAGTTCCAGGTCTATTGGCACCTATGTACTCAGACTTCTTGGAGAGTGCAGCAGGGTAGAATCGGTTTGAAGCGGTATCATGGTAATCGGAACGGAATTGAGGATTCTGTACTAATAGGAACCAGTTCTAACAGCCCGTCGAGAATGGACGGGAGTTGCGTCGTGGTTTGGGTTCGAGAGATAGCCAAGACGGAACGCTTCCGAGGTTGACGCAGATGGAACCGGGACTCCCAATCCCGAACAACATCAAGGTAAGTGCCCGGCACCTATAGGAGTCTGATTTAGATGATGGACACGACGTGGACCGACGAGGACATCCGCCAGGCCAAGCAGCGCCTCAAAGGACCGCTTGGGAAAGAGCTTGTGCGTTTCCCGCTGCGGTTTTCGTCGTCACTTACGCTGTGGGCCGACCAAGGCCAAGGCACAAACTATGTGATCTCAAGTGCCACAATGTCCTTAATCAAGCTTAATCTGGCAGTTGGAATTACCTGTGCTCATGTCCTCAAGGAATACGAACGATTGGAAAAGAGCTATCAGCGCGTCGGATGCCGCTTGGGCAACACTGACTTCCTGCTCCAGAAGAGGACTATAGACTTCGACGACGATCTAGACGTAGCTACATTCACTCTTGAAGGAATCGACCTTGAAGACATCCACTCCGGTTCGCCTCCAGGGTTCGGAATTCACACTCCTCGCGTTTGGCCGAGCAAACGATGCGAGTCAGGAGAACTTACAATGATCGGCGGCTACCCTGGGGCACTGAGATCAGAAAAGTGTAAAGGGGAACTCGTATTTCGAACTTTCGGAATATACGGGACACCAATCGCTGCCGCACACCCTGACAAGCTCGTTCTCCGGTTTGAGCGCGAATTCTGGATCTCCACAACACCTGACGCAGAGCTGGGCCTCGACTTTTCCGATCTACCGGGAATCAGCGGAGGCCCAGTCTTCATCGACCACGAGTTCCACCCTGAATTCGCTGGTATTGTCACTGACTTTACGGAAGGGCTGGATATGCTACTAGTTTGTCCGGCCCAGGTGATAGGTATAGATGGGAAGATTAAAGGTTGAGGCGATTCGAACCATGTATGTCTATGTCGATGAGTCAGGCATCTTTTGCAACCCCAAGGGGAGGCAACATACCGTTTCGTGCGTTACATCCCTGTCCGTTCCAGAGGCAGGGCATGGAACGCTCCTCAACCAGTTCGACAGACTCATCGGCAAATGGCGCAAAGGCACAAACGAACTGAAAGGCAGCAAGCTAGACGAACAACAGGTGTCACAGGTTGTGGAACTCTTACGACGCTTCGACGTTGTCCTGAACACTTGCACCATCGATCTTGGCCTTCACGAAGATCACCATGTAACCAGTCACAAGCTGGACCAGGCCGCAAAAGTAACCGCCCTTCTAAGCCCGGATCACCACCCAAACCTGGTTCGACAAGTTCGCGAGCTTGCCGACAGGCTAAGGGCTCTGCCAAACCAGCTCTATCTCCAAGCCCTCTTACTAACTGAGCTTGTCTTTTCCCAGATCCGCACCACTACCTTGTACTTCTGCCAAACCGACCCGGCCGCTCTTGGCGCGTTTCGGTGGCGGATTGACGCCAAGTCATCGAAGCAAACCGAGTACGAAGATGTATGGGGGTTGATCGTTATGCCCCTACTCCAATCCAGATTCATTAGGACGCCAGGAATCAGGCTGACAGAGGGTGACTACACACACTATGAACGTTTCGATGCCAAACTCGATGAGCCACCAGCACACCTGAAGCCCTACATCCCCGAAAGTTCTCGCAACGCAGAGTTTACTGATATTGGCAAGATAATGCGCGAAGACCTGTCGTTCCTTGATTCCAGAAGAGAACTCGGCCTGCAAATTGCTGATATTCTCGCCAACGCCATCCAGAGGTCACTCAACGAGAGGCTTCGCCGCAGGGGTTGGAGGAACATAGGCGCACTCATGATCAAGGACGCAGATAGCAAACGGGCCTTCAAGTTCCTTTGCGTTTCCGAAGACATTCCCCATAGAATCCAATCTCATCCCCCCCCATACGCCTCAGTCATTGCTGAGATGGAGAAGAAAGCCCGCGTTCCCATAACAGAAGCGTTCCGGAAGGCTCGCCCAACCAATTCCAAGCCAAACAACCTGGGTACAATCTAGCGACGACGCTTGTGGCAGCATCCCAAGAAGACCTTGGTTGACAAACGAATGGACAAACCAGATACAGAAAAGCCACCCAACTGGGAGGCTGAACTCACTATCATTGCCGTGCCTGGCAGATTCTTCTGGGAATTGCGGAACGTGACTGACTTCCTCAGACCGCGCCCTTGCGACGCGCTACTATGGTTGTGGGGACAGAATTGTTCATTTTGCTCTAACAGGAACCAGTTTCAACAGCCTGTCGAGAATGGCCCGGGGTTGCGTCGTGCTTGGGGTTCGTCAGTTCACGGGTATGGGTGGAACTTGGCAAAAACGCGAGTGACCTCAGGGCATCTTCGGAAGCTCGGCATTGTAAAAGGGGCGGACACATTGAGTCTGTGGGAACTCGGCACCTATCACCACAGCCGCCCAATCTGGGATCTTGAAGCCTGGCATCGATGACGTCCTCAGATCTTGGCATCGACGCGACTTGTGCGCTGGTGATAGGAGGCAGATATGAAGGTGCTGGCTCTTGACATTGCAGGATTCCGGGGCATTGGGACCTGCCATCTTGTCTTCCCGGACCAGGTCGCAATTGTCGGACCCAACGGATCTGGCAAAAGCACCATTGTGGATGCTCTGAGTCTCGTTTTTGGCCGCCAAAAACTAGTGCGTGACCTGACAGAGCACGACTTCACCGGGAGCAAACCGCAACCAATCGACAGAATCAAGATTGTCGCAACACCGGGTGGCTTTTCACCCAATGATCCTGAACGTCATACTCAGTGGTTCCAGGCGCGTCGTGCTGTTGAGAAGTGGTGGAATCCAGCAACCCAGAAGGTTGATCCTGTCCGTCCAGATGGAGGCGAGCTTTGTGTTCAGATCGGTTATGCAGCACGATTCGACCACGAAGACCTGGAAGTCAAACAGATCAGGTACTTTCACGATGACGATGACCTCGATGATCCCTACGTTGAGGATGCAGTAACCCGTTTTCCAGACCGGCTGTTGAGGGAGATTGGGTTTTATGTCTTGCCGGCACGACGTACTTGGCCATCCACGATTTCGTTTGGTTCAGAGCTTTTCCGCAGGGCCGTGGCGACTCTTGGAGGGGTGCCGGCCTCCTCAGTGCTAGAACAACTCAATAAGCTACGAACTCCAGACCATGCTCTGGAGAACGACCCGGAACTCAGCCCTTTGATCACCAGGATCAATAGTCGCATGGCAAAGCTAATACCGGGCAATCCAAGGCTTCAGCTCCGTGTTACTTCCACCGATTCGGACTCGCTGCTTCGGTCACTCGTTCCGCACTACCTGCGGGACAATGAACCGTCGCTGCCGGCCAGCCGCCACGGCACTGGTCTTGTCTCACTTCAATCGCTTGTCCTCCTGTTGGAGATTGGTAGGGCAAGAAAGGAACTGGGTGAGTCCTTCATTCTTGCTCTTGAAGAACCGGAGCTTCACCTCCAGCCGGGTATTCAGCGACGCCTAATTGGTGATGCCGTGGCAGCATCAAACCAGGTAGTCTGCACAACGCATTCACCACGGGTTGCGGCTTTCTTCGAGGCGGGCGATATCCAGATTCTGACCAGATCATTGAGTGAATCCGCCGAGGAAGAGGGTACCCCCGGCCGGCGCTTTGAAGGGAAACCCTTGGCCCCTTCGTCAATGATCAATGAGCCCAATGCTCTGGTGCAGCTCTACACAGACGCGAGAACAAGCCTCGTCGAGGCATTGATGTCCCCCCGGGTTTTGGTACCGGAAGGAAGAACCGACTACGAGTGGTTACGCCTCCTTCTAGACGTTGCCGAAACAGGGGTTCGCTTGCTAAATGAGGCAGAGGATCACGTTCCCCCATTCGGTGCAGTCATTGGGGTTGTACCAACCCGGGACTCCCATGTAAGGATTACGCTCAACAGACTGTGCAACCTACACCCTGCCGTGTTTGCTTTGGTAGACGGAGACGAGGCAGGGGACGACTATGTGTCTGCCCTTCTCACATGCGAACCCACGCCGACAGCGATCTTTCAGTGGCCCAACGGCTGGGCAATCGAAGATGTCGTTGGTTGGGCGATCGCAGCGGATGAAGTCAAGATTCTGGCTGCGCTTGAGGAGAGACTAGGTGAGCGGTACGCCAGCCTCGATGCCCTGACCCAATCCTTGAGAACCGAAAGCGCCAAGGATGGTGGACTGAAGTATCACTACATTGCTCATGAAGAGATCGCTGGGGCGATGAAACGGTCCCTGCTCTGCGTCCAGCGTGTTGAAAACATTCTCGAAGCATTGACAAGGGTGGGGCTCGGGAGAATCGAGGAATTCGAGCATTTGGAGGTTGACGAATCGCGAAGCATTGATTCCTGCAAGGTGTGCCGGCTCAGAATATGAGCCTTCTGCTATTCGAGGGTGAAGCGGGCACCGGTAAGACAACCCGGCTTCTTGAAGACGCACGTAAGTATCTCGCCACCAACCCGTTGAGTGAACACCAGAAAGTCCTGGCACTCACGAAGTTTCACGGCTCTAGAAGACGGATGGAATCAAAGTTTAGCGGGAAGGACGGCTTAGGCACTTCCGTTGACTGCCTGACGCTAGATGGCTTCGCCTGGAACCTAGTCAAACGCTGGCGAGGCCTTAGTCGCATCATGAACGCCACTCCTCTGAAAGGCGATTTTCAGGCGATTGTGGCCGCAGCGAGTGACCTGTTGAACAAACGTGCCGTTGGTCGGTGGGTTTCCCGCAGCTACCCCATGGTACTCGTTGATGAATTGCAGGATTGCAGGGATGGGGAGATTAAGCTGCTTTCTGGGCTCGAGCCGCACGTTTGCTTCATTTGTGCCGCTGACACCTTTCAAGATCTTTCCGGCAGCGAGGACAACCAAGCCGCATCCTGGGCTTACGCCGTCGGCAGGGTTATTCTCTTGGAACAAGTACATCGGACAAGTGTGATTGGGCTACTGAATGCAGCCCATTCTCTCCGAAACAGGACCGAGGTTGTCTCAGACCGTGCGACCGGATTCGAGGTGTTCCCTGTCCAAAAAGCCCCTCAGGGCGGGGCTATAACGTGCTGGCGTATAAGGTCTTGGCGCCGATTCGGAGAAATCGCTATAATCTCCCCGACAGCTCGAGGAACCTCCCCCTTCACAGTCAAGCTCACAGAATGGGTTTCGTTCAAGACGTCCACCGCCAAGAAGACCGGCGCAACAGCCGGTCCATATCCGATTGAATGGGAGAACAGTGACAAAGACGCCTGCGAGGAAGTCATAAAGGAAATTGGCCTACCTACAGATCTGCAGGCACAACTCCTATGCAAGGATATCGCTGATACAGCTCGACAGATCGGGGCAGCCGATATTCGTGATTGGCTCCGAAAGGAACAATACGTGAAAGGACGCAGCATAATTTCCTGCGCGGAGGTCATAGACCAGATCGGGGAGATAGTTCGCAGACGAAGAACCCACCGCTGTGGCGCTGAAAGATCGAGAATTGCTTTGACTGTCCATCAAGCAAAGAACCGAGAGTTTGAGTCGGTGATTGTGCTCTGGCCACTAAGAATGCAACAAGATCCGGAGAAACAACGCCGATTGCTTTACAACGCTGTCACTCGTGCGAGGAGACAGGCGTTGGAGATTGTTGAAGATCCAAGAAAGAACCGGATTGTCGGCACTCTTTTCAAGGGTGAGTCCAGATGAGCTAAAGGTGCCTGGCACCCGGGTATTCGTGTTATTGACACCAATACCGCCTCGCATTCTGTTCTGACATGGCCCTGGTCTCGCGCTGTGAATCCCCGAAAAGGCAATGAATTCCTAATAAATCACGCGACCGTGGCGTGGTAGTCATTGTTCTGCTGCAAGAAGGCCCCTTCCCTCGCTGATGACGGAGGCATTTGCTGGCTTCAGGGCTCACCGATGGGCGAAACCACGTTTTCGGAGCCACGTCCGAGACAATGTGTTGACTCAGCCGTAATTCCCCTCTGCGCTACAAAACACACGCATCTGCCGGCTCAGAAATACATTTTAGGTACCACTCGTCACACCATCACGTTGCACATAACACTAGCGTTGAATCACACCTAACCTCATAAAACAAATCCACTTATCCTCACAGTGTCAAATACGTAGCACCTAAGTCAAAAACTGCCTCCCGCTGGCTTCTGAGTCCCTGCACGCCTCTCTGCGCGGAAGGGCACAGGCTACGGCCTATTCGGGCAGAGTTCGCCGAATAGGATGACTCGCGAATTGATCAGTTATGAGACGCAATACCAATATGTGCTACCATATTGAACGAAGCTCAAATGAGAACCAGTTTGAATCTCGTTCGCTCGCGACTTGGGATTGGAGTTATTATGTCCCGTCGAAGAAGAACCGCTGTTGGGTCTTTCCTCACCACTGCATTTTTGTGCGCCACCTTGGTCATCCAGGTAAAACCGATCCTTGGCGGGCCTGGCAGCGTGCTCAATGCGATTGACCCTCTTCGTTCTGCCCCAGCGCAAGAGACAAGAGCGCTAGACGTGGGCGACATGACCGTCGCTTCCAGGACGGGAGCCTTCGAGTACAGCTATCCAATTGTGGTACCACCAGGGCGGCTTGGCAACCAACCAAGTTTGGCGCTCACATACAGCTCGCAAGGCGCTCTTCGCGGTGGGATCGCCGCTGGTTGGTCCCTGAACATCCCCGAGATCAGCCTGGAGTTCCCGGAAGGGCGATCACCAGATGGCCCTACAAAGGGCGGCGTGTATGTCAGTTCGATGTCAGGCGGACACCGTCTTGTCGAAGTCGAGGAGCCTGTAATCAGTGGCGTCGGTGGCTGGATCGGATTCCAGACGGCCTACCGAGCAGAGTACGACGATCAGTACATCCGCTACAGCATCGATCCCGACGATGATGCTGGAATGAAAGCCGTCGCCATGACGCTGGACGGGATGGCCTACTTCTTCGGTGGCAGGTTCAACCTCGGACTTGATTTGGGGGCCCTCAACCACGCGGGACGGTGGCCCCTGACGAGCGCACTCGACAGGTTTGGCAATGTCGTTGACTATCACTATGGACGAATCGAAGGTCCTGTCCCCGATCAGACGGAAGAGTTCTATCTTGATCACATTGAGTACGGCGAGAACAACTCTGCGGAGCTTGAGCATCACGCCAAACTCGAGTTCGATTTCGTCCAGGAGCCCCCGTGTGGATCAAGCACAGTCGCTCCAGGTGCCAAGCTGGATCATCGCTGGGAGTGGCTGCGAACTCGTGGTGCTCGCAAGCTACACTCGATTAGGACCATGGTGAAGGACGCCCCTGGCGGTGACTACAGGACGGTCCGTATTGTGGTTTTGAATTACCACAGGGATGCTGAGAGCTGTGTTGCCCAGCACGGTCCGCTGCGATTGCTTAGCAGCATCACCGAGTACGCCCCGAAGAAGGCGGGTGATACCAATCCGGGCGATCCAGTGTCGAATCCTACCAAGTGGACAAGTGAGCCTCCCGTGAGCTTCGACTACGGTCCACTTGCCCGATCGTGGAAAGACGAGTCCCTCACTCCGACAGGGCTCTTCTTCCTCGGGAAAGGATCTCGTACGCGGCCCGAAACCGGCACGATTTCGATGAAATGGCCAACTCTGGACGACATGTTATTGGACTTGAATGGCGATGGCATCGTGGACAGACTCACCGCCAAAATGCCGAGTGCGGGTAACGGATTCCAGTGTCAGATGGACGTGCGTCTGGGTGACGGCACCCTGTCGGCATTATCGGGCGCCATCGAAGCGACGTACGATCTCCCGACGCTGCCGTGGGCAGCAGACAATGGACCTCCAATCGGCGATGAGGCCTGCTCGCTCTCAGGTCAGCACACATATCGCATCTCACGCGATATCGTGGATGAGTCGAAGTGTTCCAACTTGGGTGGATATCTCGCCTACCGTTTCATGGACATGAATGCCGACGGCTTGCCCGATCTGGTGACAGAGCTTTCCAGTGACCCGCTCTGGTGGATGGGATGGGATCCCAATTCAGGAGTCGACAATAGCGACCTCGATCCTTTTGATCCCAGCGTTCCGGGGGCGTGTCCCATCATTCACCCAGACACCCTGGCGCCCACGGAAGATTGCCCCGTGCGCGACTTCTGTAGATTTGACCAGGGCGAGCTGGAAGTCGTTCTCGACGGTGCCGATACTGAAGTCTGCGGTGTCCTCATGAGCGACAATCATCCGCACCACGTCCCGCCCCCCACTTTCTTGGACACCCTTGCTCCCTTGGATCCACCACCACCACCTGAGGAGTGTCCTTGGGACCAGAAGCGCAGCCCCCAGATTCACAACGGACGCTATGTTTGGCGCTGGTACAAAAACGTCGACGGCGTACTCTCCAGCCAACGACAGCTGACAATGTCTCCCATCCCTTTGACGGCAAACTCTGGCGACTCGGGTTTTGGCAACGGACCGCTATCCTCATCGAGTTTGCATGGTCTCTTTGACATCACTGGAGATGGATTCATGGACGCCATTGCTAGGGATGCAGCCAGTATGCTCGCTTCGCAAGAAGGGCTGCCCCCAGGCGACATCTACGATCCGAAGTCCTGGTATGTGTGGCCGGGCGACGGGCAGGGAAACTTCACTGCAAGGGCTAATGGGCATCCTCTCGTATGGCATGTGCCATACGGTGCGCAGCCTTCGGGTGGACGGAGTGGCAAGTTTTGGAGCAACGATAGCCCTGGTGATCCAGATTACTTCGTTGGAGGTCATACAACCCTCAAGGACGTAAACGGCGACGGGCTGGTTGACTTGCTCAAAGTAGAAGGTCCACCCGCTGAGTTGTACGTATTCCTGAATACTGGCGCCGGATTTCGTTCCGACTCGTCATTTGCTGGCGCCGGACCACCAACGCCCAGTGTTGCTTGGCGATTCAGAACCACGCAAGGAGATCCGCGGATCGACTGGACCAATTTCGACGTTTCCTGGGACACGAGCGACCTCGCCAATGGAAGTCCAGAGTTTCTCCCGGAGGCGGACCGTCACAGCCGCCTAATGATTGTCGATACCGATGGCGATGGCCTTCCTGATGTCCACTCCAAAGGGACCCACCAAGGAGAGGGTGAGAACCTTATGTACTATGGCTTGGCGGACGGTCGCCTGCTCGCACCGCGATCAATAACGAATGATGCGCCCGAGCGAATGATCCGGGGGAACCAACATGAGTGGTTTCTCAAGTCCGACTACCTGGACATCAACGGCGATGGTGTCATGGACCAACTCTACGAATCAAACAACCAGATCTTCTTTCTCTCTGATGACTTCGGTGACGAACCGATGCGGCTGATGCGGAGTGTCAACAACGGAAATGGCCTAACAACCGATATCCGTTACGCACCGAATAACTCGGCTGAGGTCGCAATAGATCCCGACGACATCAAGGGCATGCCGAATCACGTGTGGATCGTGAAATCAGTGGGGAGCACCGAGAGCCTGCCGACAGGCTATGCTACATCCCCCGATAGCATCACCGAAGTGAAATACGGCGCCCCTGTCTGGAACGAGGACAATCACGGCCACTGGGGCTTCCGAGGTTTCGAGACCATCCAGACCTCCAGCCTGCATGAACCCGGAGTCGGCACAGGCTTCAGCGTCACAGAGCAGCAGTACGATTTCAACCTGGACTGGAGTGGGCGGCTTAAGGAAACGGTGTTATACGTTGACGGGTTTCCCTCTGGCGACGGTTCAGATGCAGTTGTTTCGATTTCGAGGTCGCAGTGGATTGAGCGTGCCGTCACTGGCGGTTTGTCGTTGTCGTACGTGAAGAACCGCGAAATCACTCGAGATTGTGAAACCGCCACGGGCAGTTTCCAAAACGAGAGCATTTGCGCCACCCGCCCAATCACAGATGAGACGCGGTTCTGGCACAAGTACTACCGCCATTACAAGGATACGACTGGCCCCTTTCTCATGAGCAGGGGATACAGGAGCTGGGAAACCCCGACTGGGTACCACACTTCATATGTGAGGGACGAATCGATCCTGAATCAACAAGGCACAAGACTCTATTCCGATGAAGTGCAGTACCACGCAATGACGACCTCCGAGGTCAGGTATCGGGGAAATGGAACCGACCACGAGATGGTCGCCAAGACGGAACGAACCCCGGATTCAAGTGGGCGCTACTTCGCGGATGAACGTGTCTATGTTGGGGGCAATTGGCAAAATTCACTGCTGACCGACTTTCAGAGAGACGATCTAACCGGGCACCTTACCAGCAGGCAGAAACCAGAGCAGTATCCCTCAGGGCCCAAGGAGACGTATGCTTACTCTGGATTCAAAGTTGTAGCTTCCTCTGTTACGAATGAACTACAACAAACAACAGTCATCCAGACGGACCTAGGAACGGGCAAACCTATAGTCACCCGCACCCCAAACACGATCAACTGCGCAAGTGGTGTCGGCCCCGAAGGTACACAGATCAACTACGACGGATTCGGAAGACCAATTGAACTCTTCGAGTACGGTTGCAATACCAACGACGAGTATGCTCCGATCCGAGTCAAGCGAATCGAGTACACAGAGTACGACAGCAATTCACCGACCAGCGTTCGCACGCACGCACTCATTTCCTACTCAGGTGCCGAGGCCGAGAGCGAATCGTACTTTGACGGCTATGGCCGACTGATTCGCACCCGATCCCAAACCGACAACGGCAACACAAATGTCATCTATGAGTATGGGGTTAACGGGAAGGTTCGTCGTCACAAGAATCCGAACCCGGCCCATGACAATGACTCGGAAAAGTCTGAATTCACCTATCAGTACGACTCGCTCGGTCGACGGGTCGGAATGCGCGTGCCCGACGCCTCTGGTGTCTCGCCAGATCCTGACGCTGCATCGTGGGACAACTTCGTAGGCATCGATGTCTCTTATGCCTTGGACGGTTCTGAGACTGTCACTAGGAGGTCGGAACATGTCCTGGATGGCAGCGCTGCTTCGGAGACGACCACTTACCACAACAACTTCGGACAGCTCACGCGGGTCGACGAACGGTTGGACGATGGCACTGTGGCAGCGACTTGGTATGGGTTCGATGGCAATGGCAACCTGAGCAACATCAATGACGCAGATGGATTCAGGACGACCATGCAACACGACGGAGTCAGCCGGCGGACGAAGATAGTTCGAGGCGGTCGCGAGTGGAGCTTCGAGTACGACCTGAACAGCAATGTCGTCCTTGAGACTACCCCAATGCCCGATGGTGCTCACGAAGCCGACCACCAGACCTCGCATACCTACGATGATCTCGACCGCGTCACCCGTGTCGTCTCCGGCCCGCGCGACCTTAGCGCGACGGAGCAGGAGCTACTCGGGGTCAACCTCCCGACCGTCTACACATACGACACAGGATTCAACGCGATAGGCAGAATCTCGTCCGTTGAGGGTCCGTTTTATGAAAGGCACTACACCTACGACTTCGCCGGACGAGTTACCTCGGAGCAGTTCGTCTACGACATCTCCTCGAACACGGAGATCAACGGAGAGGTTGCTGCGAACCGAACCCACTCCTTCGAGTACAACGCCGCAGGAGCGCCGACGAATCTAATGACAGCGGATTCCATGCGGCTCCAATACGAGTACGACTCGGCGGGGCGCCAGAAACGGGTCTGGTGGCAGAATTCCAACCTGGGCAACCTCAAGGTTGCCCAGTTCACCCGCAATGCCGCAGGCGGTGTCACACGCCGAAGATCGGGCTGCGTCGAGCGAGAGTGGGAGTACGACCAGCTTGGGCGCGTTACACACACGAACGTCAGAAAGAACCCCAATCTCAGCTGCGATACCTCAGGCGGTGGTGGCGGCGGCAGCAACCTGAAGATGCAGGAGGACATGGGGTACTTCGATAGCAATGAGGTCGAGACCCAAAGTGTACTCCGCGAGGGAATTGGAAGCCGGACCTTCACCTACGAATACGACTCGCAACACCAGCTTCTGGCCGCGTCCGACAACCTCGGCGAATACGACGCCAGCTTTGCCTACTGGCGCGCCGGGCGACCCAAGACTGCTCGGGTGAACAGCGCAGGCGGTGCTCCGCTGGTCAACGGGAGAGACGTGGACTACAACTACGGCGACCACGAAACTGTTGACGCGCACGCGGTCGCGGCCCTTACCAACATCGGAGGAGGGCTCAACACCAGCTACTCCTACGATTTGTCCGGAAATGTCGTCAGGCGTCACCACCACGCCTTGGACAGATTTTGGGAATTCCGCTACGACGGCGATGACCGGCAGCGAATCGTGACCGCACCAGGCGGCAACGACGAGATCTACTACTACGATGAGAACGGTCAGCGCTTCTTGTCCATCGAGCGCGACTCCGACGGAGTGGTTGCCCGATCGCGCTTTTGGTACGGCGATTCTGAGTTCTGGTTCGACGGCACAGGCCAGGTCGAAAAAAGGATGACGAATATCAAACTAGGGGGCTCGCCGGTCGCGCGCATCGACAATGATCCCGGTAACCCCAAGGACCTGGAGTACTCCTTCCACAACGGCCTCGGTCACTTGATGGGTGCCGTCGAGACCAACGGCACTCTGACCACGACATATGTGTACGGTCCATATGGGGAGATTCTGGAGGAAAGCGGCGAGACCAGCACCCACCTTCGCCGTTTCAACGGCAAAGAAGCCGACCAAATCTCGCATCTCAACTACTACGGGTATCGGTACTACGATCCACTGAGTTTGCAGTGGACGCAGGCTGATCCGTTGTATCGGGTGGCACCGGATATCGCGTATGACGAGCCGCGGCTGATGTCACTGTATGCCTTCTCGCTGAATAACCCGGTTCGGTATTTGGACCCGGATGGATTGGGATCAACAGAATGGTATGTCGACAACGTCGTGGAGCCCTATTGGGAATCTGATCCTGACGATGGCGACGTGACGAAGACCGGCAAGTTCTTGTTGAAACTTCCCCTAGGTGCCGTCATCACCGCTGCATCGATTATACCCTTCGTGGCCGATGATGTGGGTCATAGCGTTGTTTTTGCGCCCTTGATCCACATTGCTATCGATGACAATGCGCCAGAACAACCTGAGCTCGATCTTCCGGATCCTACGCCGGAGGCACCTACAACCCCGATTGCACATTATCGTGTTCCGGGATACGAATCACCCATCGAAACGACCACACCCAAGAAGGAGGCAAAGCCCAGAAAAAGGGTCAAGCCTAAGAAAACTAAACCCATAAAGGTCAAAACAACTCCGACGTTGCCCATTCCTCCCGGCGAAAAAGATGTTGCGCCCACCGGAACCAGACGCGGGACTGTCTGGCCACAGCACTCCTAGTTTGAAGTACTGGAGGGAAGGGGCAGAGGCGCTAACCAAGAAAAAAACAGTGAAAACGTTCCAGGCACCCGGGTATTCGT
>JAAESQ010001666.1 GCA_024229275.1 bacterium
CACCTTCGGGTGCGGAAGCTGCGATGCGCTTCAGAATGCGATCGATGTACATAGAGTTGTAGCGCAACCTCGAGATGTGGTTGCCATTGACGTGGTCACCGTTCCAACAGTGTTCGGCCCGATCGCCATAGTCGATTTCACCCGCGAAGTATGGTTCCGTTGTGGAATCGAGGAAGTTCTCGGTTAAGTAAACGGCATTGTTGAGGTAGTAGTTGTCCATGTCGCCGGTAAAGATATGGATCTTGCCCTCGAGTTTCGACCCGAGCGTTGGCCAATCACGTTGAAGGATATAGCGCAGATCGTAGTTATCGCGCCAATACTCCGCCACCTCAGGGTCGATAACGCCCGTACGTCGGTCCCAAATCCGCTTCGGGTAGCCATCCTCTCCAACCGGCGAGTACACCGCCTCCCAGATATCAAACTGCTGGCCAGAACGAGTTTTCTCTCCGAGCACCAGTTCCAACTGTGAATCGTCGCGCACAGTGGAGTAGATGGTCCCCAGCCAATCGCGAAAGCTGGGTCTCTCTATTTTGCGGAACGAGCCTTCATATACATATGCGTTCTTGTCCTCGTAAATGTTCATTGAGACATAGGCGCGGAAATCGATCGGGTCAGGGCATGCAGCAAAGGCACCGTTGTACTCATCGGGATAGAAAACCTGCGCCGCAAGCGCCTCCCATCCGCCGGTCGAACCGCCGTAAAGGAATCGCGCCCACCCTTCGCCGAGGCCACGAAATCTCTTTTCGATGTATGGGATCAACTCGTGGGTAATGGCATCGCCATAGGGTCCGAGGTTGGCTGAATTGACCGCATACGAGTCGTCGTAGAAAGGATTGGCATGTTGGATTTCTATTACCAAGAAACGAGGAAAATCGGGTCTGATCCATTGTTTGTAGAAATCATAGGCTTCCTGTTGCTGTATCCGGTTGTAGCACTCGACCTTGAATCTGTCCGAGTATTCGCACTCGAGATTGGGATCAACCGGCTCGGTCCGAAATCCGCTGATATCAGCGGGAAAGTGTCCGTGGAAGATCATCAACGGGTAACGGGCCCCAGGATATTCGTCGAAGCCGTACGGTAGCAGGACATGAGCCCCAAGAAACATCGGGCGCCCCCAAAACTCTGTCAACATCCTGCTTCGAATTCGAATGTGCTTCACCCATCTCGTATCTGATGGTGGCTCGATAGGCGGAATGACTTGATCGAGAACGATCGAGACCTTGCTTCTGCTCGCTTCATCGAACTCGATCTTCTCGGGTTGGCTGTACAAATTGCCCGGCGCCCGATTCCACTGCTGCCCTTCGCCTCGGTCCATCGGCAACTTGACCGTATGGCCGTCTGCACGGTGAAACGTTTCATATCGGTGAAACACGGCCTGGACGAAGTACTCGCCTGACGGAACATCCCGCAGACTCTCGATCGGGTAGCCGTGAACAGATCTTCCGAAACGCACTGTGGATCCCGGCTCCTGACCTTCTACGTCAACCCCGAAAAGCTGGATTGCCCGCACGCCAGCTCTGACCTGGAAGCGCGGTTCCGTTGCATCTGAAGTGGACAACAGCACCAACAGTCGCCCGTCGACCGCTTCAGTCGTTGTCTCTTTCGGAAATTTGACCTTGAATTCGGTCGCTGAACCTATCGTCGGGAAAGCCATCAGAAGTACTACCACAAGCAGAACCAGCGAAGCGGCTGAAAAACGCATGCATCCCTCCAGGATCGAATGGTTGATATGGGCGACTCAACAGTTACTCTATCTTACGCCGCAGTGACCCGAGCCACGCACGAGCGACTCAGTAGCCAAGTCGATCTTCGGTATCTTCTACGCCCAGGCCACAGAATTCTTGAGAGGTTGGATGACTGAAGTGAGAAGTCGTCAGACAGATCGCACCAAATGTCCATTCGCGTCACTTCGCAAGAGAATATCGATGCCGTGGCGGTTGGCATCGACCAGCTGAGTATTGACTGCGTCTGAACACTGCCAATGGTGTTCGGCATCTTCTCGGGTGCGTCCACCACGCATGTGGCGAGCGACAACACGCGAGCGTGCAACGTCTTCGGGAATCTCGATATAGATCCCGATATGGGCCATGGCACACAGTTCTCTCCAACCCGGTTGATCGAGAAGGAGATAAAGGCCCTCAACAATCACCACACCTGAGAGAGGCACATGGATGGCATCCGGTACAGGATCGTGCAGCACCCGGTCGTAGACAGGCCACGTCACCCGCTCACCGGTGGCAAGGATCTCCAAACTCCGGTGCAGCAACTCCAGATCAAACGTTCCCGGCGCCCCTTTGTAGTTGGCCATACATTCTTCGCGCCCATTGACTGAGATCTTCTGTTGAAGAA
Source organism: bacterium (assembly GCA_024229275.1). GTDB lineage: Bacteria > Acidobacteriota > Thermoanaerobaculia > Thermoanaerobaculales > Sulfomarinibacteraceae > JAAESQ01. The sequence continues at coordinate 2,350 of JAAESQ010001666.1, forward strand.
GCTCCCGATGAGGTAGATGAAATCCATCCATCGGCAATACTGTCCAGGGAGGAGCACACTCACGATCGGCCGCCAACTGAGTCCAGAGTGCTGCCAAGGTCGTCTTGCCGGTCCCTGAAGGACCTGCCAACAACACGATCAGGCGTTTGCGATCCCGTGCCAGCCGCAAAAGGTGTGTGACCAACGGGCGGTGCACTCCGTCCATCTCAGACACGCCAAACCTCACATCGTCGACATGACCTGCAGCGTCGATTCTGAAGATCTCTGACCTCTTGCTGCCTCGCATTTTTACCGTTTCAATCATTGCGGAGAGAAAACTCCTTCCCAGACTCGCCACCGATGCGGACCTGAGTGTACTTCTGATGCAGGTCGGTGCCACAATGCTCCATGACGGACTCCGACAAGACATCTGATTCCGTAGCCGATAGTCTTTCAAGACTGGAGGCTGCCAGGCTCATCTCATCCGGCACATCTTGTTGAGTCGGATCACGCCATTTGACGGCGCTCCGGAGGTGAAGTGGAACCCAAGATCGACCCAAAACAGCTCATCCAGGAACTCACAGTAGAAGAGCTATGCCGTAGCGCTGAGGAGTTCTACCGGAGTCAGTCTGACCCTCAGCACCACTTAACCAGGCCTTTCGGCAACACATTCGACGCACCTCAGATTCTGCATCGGATGGGGCTCGTGCTGCATGGACTCCAACTTGGTAAATCGATGATTGTTCTGGATTTCGGCGCAGGGACCTGTTGGTTCTCTCGCTTTCTGAATCAGATGCAGTGCGCGACGATTTCAGTCGATGCTTCCCAGGCGGCTCTGGAATTGGGTCAAAAGTCCTTTGAGATGTGGCCCGTTCTTGGGGGCTCGGTTCAATCTCCACAGTTCAAACCATTTGACGGATATCACCTTGATGTTCCTAGTGAATCAGTCGATAGAGTCATTTGCTTCGACGCATTTCACCATGTGCCCAATCAGCACCAGGTTCTGAGTGAGTTCCACAGAGTCCTCAAACCAGGCGGCGTCGTTGGCTTCAGTGAACCCGGTCCCCACCATTCTCAGTCTGACCTCTCCCAACAGGAGATGAGAAATCATAAGGTCCTGGAGAACGACATACGTCTAGACGAAATCCATCAGCTTGCGGACGATATCGGGTTCACCGATTTGCGTGTCATGTTGCTCACAGATCCGAACCAGTTGCTGAGCTATCAGGACTATCGTGCGATTGTCGATATGCCACAGATGCCGCTGGCGAAAATGATCATTAGAATGTGGCACAGTTTCCGCGAAGTCGCACGGTGGTTGAGCCAACCCGAGCCTTCAAAACCGGACAACCCAGAGCGCGCTTTCACCTCACTGCCCGCCAAAATGGTCCAGTGCATAGTGCCCGCCATGATCGATTCCACCGTCTTCTTCCTGGCAAAAGGAACGTCCACTCCAGACAGCCGCAGCCACGAGGGGTTGAAGCACGAGATGGAGATCCTCTCAGCTCCGCAGGCATTCCAGGTCGGCAAGAACGCGGAAATTCGAGTCCAGGTCAGGAACACTGGCCATGCCGTGTGGCTGCACGAAAATATCGGCGATATCGGAGTCGTCAAAGTGGCCGCTCATCTATTGGATACCAACTATCGCCTGCTCAACAACGATTTCGCGCGCGGCCGATTTGGTGCGAGCATCGGCCCCGGCCAGGATTCAGAAGGTACGCTGAATGTCACGTTCGCAGAACCCGGTGATTACTACTTGGCTCTTGACCTCGTCTCCGAAAGAGTCACCTGGTTCGAACCGCTGGGCAGCAAACCTCAGTATTTGCAGGTCACCGTGACAGCAACCAGAAAAGCCGAGACCAGACGACTCAGTGCCTAGGGTCGGATGGGATGCTTCAACAACGAGTCTATAGGTACTGGGCCACGTCATGGCTGTTTACCGAAGTGTGTGCTTACTTTTCGTAACCAAACTCCTTCAGGGTTTTCCAAAGTTCCCTCGCCACTCCTCGTGACCATCGATCAACCACTTCACTATCTGTCGCGGGCTCCGGCCACCCCCACATTGCTGATATGTGCTCGCGACCTCCGAAACGTGCTTGGACGACGCCGGTTTCCCCATCGACCAGGTCCAAGACAAGAGTTCCCTCACCGACCCTCGCTGTTCGAGGATCTTCGTACTCCCACTCGACCTGTGATGGGTCGTAGGTTGATCCGTGTTTCGCAGAGGAGCTCGCCAATGGACGAGTGTCGAAGTTCACGATCACCGCTTGCAGAATGAGTGTATTTGGCTTCGACTCCGGGACGACCTGGTATCCCTTGCGCTCTAATTCGGCAATCAACGCGCGCCCCATGACGTTTTCGAGCTCCCTCCGGTACCAAGAATCAGGAAAAACCCCGGCGAGCTGCTCAACGTCTGCTGATAAGACATCGGATCGGTGCACGGCGAAGTTGATTACCACAGGCAATACTCGGATCGCGGCATAGTTCGAGAGGTCAGCGCCCGGGCGCACAGTATTCTGTGCAAACCGGCCTTTCGCCTCCACCAGGTCGTCAAAGCCAGTGAATTGAAGGTTCGACGACGCCACCTGCGATGTCGCAACACCAACAGCAAACAGAATCGCTAACACAAGTCGCGCAACGCGCTCCATGGTGCACCTCCGTTGATTGATTTCGCTCAATCCAAAAGCAAGGGCTGTGCCACGAACCGGTCAAGATCACTCACTTTTCTAGAAACAGTCTACAGGCAATTGATTTAGCTCAGATTGGCGCGAGCACTTGGAGCAAAACTGCGCGCGCCTCGACGCAGCTCCGTTCATGCAATGTCCTCGGAAAGCGGCATGTCTCCTACGATTGGGACGGTAGTTCAGAACGGGCCACACGACGCCTATTTTCCAGTGAACACAAAGCTCCAATCGCTCAGCGTGGGATCTTCAAACGACGAGTAGAAGACAATAAATCCCTCATAGGCTCCTATATCAACCTGACCTGCCTGAACGCGCGAGTAGCCATCAAGGTCGGTCTCCGGGAGTCCACCCGCGGGATTGTTGGTTCCTTGATCTCGAAGCGGCGAGAGAATCTGCAGCTTGTAAGAATCTCCACCGAGGAACAGAGGATCCGTGCTGAGGTTACCAGTGCTGTCCGGGTGCGGATTGCCGCTGTAAGTGCCGATATCGTTGTGCATGAGCCTGGTACTCGAGTTGCTGAACATCAAATCAAGAGTGTCATTGCCCCACAGAATGTTGTTGCTGAGGTTTGCTCCGACTGCGCCGGTTACTTCCAACCCTCCTGTGCAACCTGGACACGTGTTGTCCGCTACTGTGTTATTGGTCACCCAGGTGGTCTCGCCACTGCAGCTCAAAAGGCCTGCGCCACGCGCACTACCGGAACTGTTCCCAGCGATGAGGTTGTTGACAACCGATAGGAGTCCGTTGTCAGTGGCTGCTAACAGACCTCCCACTCCATTCACCGAAAAGTTGTCGATGATGGCGTTGCGGTCGATCGTGACGCGACCTCCAAATGCGGTAGTCCCCGCCACTTCCAGTCCGGCCACCGTTCATTCGTCAATGAAGGTCCGAGCCTCTCATAAGAGCGCACGCTCTGCTCCTCACCAAAGTAATCTCCTGGAAAGTATTCGGACACTGGACTGCGACTCAGTCGCAGGATATGATTCATGGGAAATCAGCAACACAGTCGCCAGGAGGGCTGAAACACTCCTCCAACGGCTCCGAGGAGGGACTATGGTTCACGCTTCATTCGCCCGTTCAGTCATGATAGGAATCACTTTTTCATGCTTTCTGCTTATTCCAGTAGCAAACGGTTTCGCCGCCGACACACCAGGACTGCGACTATTTGGAGAAGTCAATGTGAACTACCGAGATTCGACATTCGTCGAGCATCGGGTACCTGTTGATTTCCCGCCAGAGTTCTGGGAAGAGGGTGACGATGGAGTCTTTCTTCGCACCGTTGACCCAGGTGGTCACGCTGAGTTGTCCGACGTGGAGCTGGGTCTTGAGCTTACGCTTTCCGACAAGTGGCAAGGCCAGATTTTGATCCACGTAGTCGATCTCTACAATCGCAATCCGACCTCAATCGACGAAGACGTGTTCGTTCGAGAATTCTGGCTCCGCTACGGTCACACGGATCGTCGTTTCCGCCCCCTCGAGGCATGGGCGGGCTTCGCTCAAATCGGCAAGGACGCACGCTTTGCCAAGCAGACCGTGCGCCACCTCGAGAGCTACGGACTGTGGGGCACCGCAATCAACCGATTCGAGATTCCGCACGTTCAACTTGGTCTGAATCTGGGCAGCAACTTTTACCTCCGCGGACAGTACGGCGTGAGCGGTCCCGTGTTCATGCGTGACCCCAATGCTCTCGCCGGTGACAACGGCACGGCTGAGCGTGTGCCGGGGGCCAATGCACCGAAGTACAACTCTGGCTTTCCGATTCTCTACGATGCTAGACCCGAGAACTTCTCTCTCGACGGTGAGACTGAGATTGGCGTTGGGTTTGGCTGGCGTTGGGCCAGGGATGACGGTCGCTCGTCAGTCGATGTCATGGCTTGGTACTTCCAACGCAAACTGGAGGCAGCCCCCGAGATCGAGGGCTCCTACTATCAGGGTGATCTGCAGCTTCTCTGGGGTGCGGGATTACCACTGCCCTTTGAAGGTGACGACAAATGGGAGGCTGGTCTGAATCTCGAGTGGCGATTGGGCAATTGGCTCGGTTTCTTGCAGGTCGTCAAGCAGGAGATAGCGTCCCTCGATCGGCAAGGATTTGAGCTTGAAACCGCCTACAACATCCCTGTGCCGGCGTTGTTCGCAGCCTGGGATGAACCGGTGCTCAACTGGATCAGGCCGGCACTGCGCTATTCCCAGATCGACAACGATTTCTGGGTAGACGGACCATTCATTACGCCTTCCTTCTTCTGGGACTGGCGCAAGCTCGACCTTGGGCTTCGCTTCGGTATCGTTCGCTCCTCCGACCTCACGATCGAATACGGATTCAACGAAATTAAGCTCAACAATGGCGAAACCCTGAATCCAAATGAATGGCTCGTGACCTGGCGGGTATTCTGGTAGAGACTCACCAATCCGTAACAAGAACATCCCGCAGGGTCTGATAAACAGCGTTCACTGAAGGTGGACGCTGGTCTGGGTTCTTGTCCAAACAGGCTGAGACGAGTGCATCGAGCGCCTCCGGCAGCTCTGGGCGCACCGAACGTAGGTTCGGTGCCGGCTCGTGGAGGTGCTTCTTGAGCAAGGCCCCCAGCGTCATTCCTTGGAAGGGCATTTCGCCAGCGAACATCTCCCAGAAGACAACGCCGAGGCTATATAAGTCGCTTCGATGGTCGATGTCCTCGCCGCGACACATTTCAGGGCTCATATAGGCCGGTGTCCCTTCAAGGGTGGTCCGATCAGAATCTTCCCCGCTCATGTGGCCGCTTGAAATGCCGAAATCCATGAGCTTCACAACACCGTTGGGGAGGACCATGATGTTCTGCGGCTTAAGATCTCTGTGGACGATGCCTTCGGTATGAACTGCTGCCAAACCACGGCACATCTGTTTGGCCACCTGCAGACCTGGAGCAAGACCAAGCTTGCCGTGCTGTTCGATGACTTCCAGCAGAGTCGTACCGGGTACGTACTCCATACTGAGACATCGAAGCCCGTCCGCTTCGACGAGGTCATGCACTCGGATCACGTTTGGATGGGAAATCCTTCGCGCCAATCGAACTTCTTGTCTGAGCTTGGCAACGCCCTCCGTGGCCTGAGTAAATGCCTCAGGTTTGAGGACCTTGAGAGCGACATCCTCATCAAGTTCCATATCCGTCGCTCGGTAGACAACGCCCATTCCACCCCGACCAAGTTCACCTCGGATTCGATAGCGCTCACCAAATATCTCATTGGACTTCGGAAGTCGCAGGCCATTGGAGATTTCCAACGAAGGGGGCCGAACGACGGCAGTGAAACCTGTGTCTTTACTCTGAGCTTTGAGATCGACAAGCAACTGTTCGAGCGCCTGTTTCTCTTTGAGCTCCTCGATCATCGCATTGAAAGCGCCTGCCAACATGCCGACTTCGCCCGACGCTGTAGCGGGCAACTCGACGTTAAGCTGACCGTCTCGAATAGCCTCGGCTCCCATCGCCAACTGTGAGATAGGTCGTGCGATTCGACGACCGAGCACGAACGAAACTGGGAGCGAGAGCAACAGCATAATCGCACCCGCGATCATCAGACCCCGTCGGATGGCGTAAAACGATGCCATCTCTTCGATCCGCGACCTCGCAACTATCAGAGCGGCGAACACGTCGCCGTCAAAATTTTCGATCGGGAGGACGATGATCTCCTCAGCGCGCCCCTGGACGTCAATGGAGACCGGACCGTAAGTCGTTCGATCCGCAAATACTGTTTCAACTACTGCTGACTCACCGAACACTGCGTCAAACAACGACCGGTCTTTCTCCCCTGCAGTACTACCGCCTATCTCGGGAGCAGGAGGCTCACCTCGGCGAGCCATATCAAGAACGACGATGAGCTCCCCCCTGGTCAGCGCTTGCAACTGACGCAAAGCCGCGTCTTCGAACGGGAAAGTCACCGCCAAGACTCCCTCGAGTCGGGCCCCATCGCCCTCTCCGGTTATAACCGGTGCTGAACCCACAACAGCCAAGCTACCCCGTTCACGAATGAACGCGGTCACACCCTGCCAATCATCGAGCACCGAGGCAACCCATCCAACTGCCGCAAAAGGCTGACCTACTCCCCGACCGTCGGGACGATCCGAACGGGCAAGTACTCGGCTGTAGCGATCAAAGAGAAAGAACGTACTGCCCTCAGAGAGCATGTTCGGTGCATCTTCGACTGCATAGCTCATGCGTGTCGACAGATCCACCTCTTCGGCGAAAATCGCCATCGTCCCCGGTTCCAGAGCAAGCGAACGAACCTGCTCGAGGGCTGCGGTGGCACGAGTCGAGGCGTACCCAGAAAACACTTCGGGGACTCGTGCAAGATCGCGTCGAATGGTCTCGTCAGCAACCCGATTTGCCCGCCATGCGGCAACCGCCACCGTGAGACTCAGCGTGATGACGAGTAGGCCAGCAGCAAGGACGAAGAACTGCAAGGCCAGACCCACACCCTGAAAACGCTGCGTCGGAGTGCGACCTTCTGCAATATCGGCCTCGATAACCTGAGTCTCGGCGGAGTCGTTGAAGAGTCGTTGAGTTTCCTCAGTATCGGAAGTCATCGTCATCAGGGGGTGGATACTCCTTCCCGTGCTTGTTGAGATGCGGAACCTCGCGCCAGCTCGTAACGTCAAGTTCGACGGCAATGGAACTCGTACGACC
>JAAESQ010001667.1 GCA_024229275.1 bacterium
AGTCGTGTGCAATTTCCGATAATCTGGTGTTTTCCAGAAATGATGCGTAGCCTTCACGAACAGCACACCAACGGTCGTGCACAGAACATGGACTCACATCGCTACATTTATTACCCTCGCCAAGTAAACAACCCGACGCGGTCGGTGACGGATCAAAGATGTAGACAACATCACTCAGGGTGATCTCGTGTGCCGGCCGCCGAAGGCGGTAGCCGCCACCCGAACCCCTTACGGCAGATACTAAACCTGCTCTATTCAGCTCACGCAGGATCTTCGAGAGGTAGTTCTGCGGCACACCACTCACTTGTGAAAGATCTCGTCCAAGGATTGGCCTGTCTTCGAACTCAGAAGCCAGGGCCGCCAGCGCTCGAATTGCATGTTGTGCCGTGACTGAAAGCAGGAGTCACCTCCCTCCATTGCTCATTTCTGTTTTCGTGGTGATTTCAGGAATCCAGGGTACCGAACTCCTTCAACCGACAATCCAGATCGCTGCAGGAGTGCATAGCCGACATGGCTTAGGTACGGTATTTCGGTCGCAACTAGCCTCTCGGTGAGTGGCTCGACGAATCCGTGGAGATGACCTCGGATCACCTGCTGGACAGCAACGCAGAGACGCACGATTTCTCGTCGACTCCGACGCAGTCGTGCTAAGCCTTCTCGGTATCGCAGGTGACCAACGAAAGAGGCCATTGTCACGATGTGATCCGGCACCTCACTTCTTGTCTGAAATCCGAAGGCCGAGTACAGCCCGAGGAGGTTTTCCTGCAGTGCATTCCCGCAGGAGCACTCTCGATAGGCGCTCTCAACCAATCGAATCTCACCGTTCGGCCCAAACATACAGCGATAAGCCACCTCATTAGCTCCACTCCGAGCTGCATTGCATGCAGCGAGCAGCTCCGGATCATCGACGAGAATCGTTGCCACACGAAGACGATTCCAAAAACCCTCACTGGGACATCGGAGCAACTCTGCTATGAGTGCCCACTCGGCAGCGAGTTCGAACACTCCGGGATGCTCGGGATTGGATCTCATCGCCTGGCTCGGCACCTCGTTCACTCCTGTCAATTGTGGAGTTCTACATGAACAAGTCTAAAATCTTTCAAGACACATGTCAACTATCTGAGACGAGACCGTGCATTGGGAGCATATCCACGCCGGTCCGGCGCTGCCTCATGGCATGACAACGCCGATCCAATCGTTGTCATCCCGAGCGAAGTCGAGGGATCTCCAGCTTCAACTGGCAGCCCGTAAGGTGATGTATTTAAGCAGTTTGCTTAGCTCGTCGGGAGATCCCCCCTACTCGCCCATGGCTCGGTCGGGATGACAGTCTTGAAGGGTTTTGTCTTTGGCAGCCTGGGAGGCTGGGAGGCTGGGAGGCTGGGAGGCTGGGAGGCTGGGAGGCTGGGAGGCTGGGAGGCTGGGAGGCTGGGAGGCTGGGGAATAGTAGTTCTTTCGAAGATCGGCTGTGTTGCTACTATGAAGAATGAAGCCAGAAGGACATAGAAAGACACCCACGGAGCGCGCAAATGCGCGCTCCGTGGAGGATATCAGCTAGAAGGTCCACTCCTGCTTGGGAGCAAATCGCCCCTGGAAGAAGCGCAAAACCTTAGGCTCATAGACGAACTCGAGGCCGCTGATCTTCTCGCGTTGCTGCCACAGGCGCTGGATGCCGTCGGCAACAAATTCGAAGTGCGAATCGGTATATACACGCCTAGGAATGGTGAGCCGGACGAGTTCAAGTTCAGGACGGTAGTTTTCTCCCGTTTCTGGGTTACGACCCTTCGAGACGTTGCCACGCTCCATCGCACGGACGCCGGTCTCGACGTAGATGGCTGAGGCAAGCGCCTGCGCCGGGTACTCGTCCTGGTCGATATGCGAAAGGAACTTCTTGGCATCGACGAAGATGGCGTGCGAGCCAGGCGGCTGAACGATCGGGATGCCCGCTTCGGTAAGTCTACGACCGAGTTCCTGGGTCTGCTCAATGCGGGAGGCAATGTAGTCGTCGTCAAGCGAGTCGATCAGCCCGCGACGTAGCGCTTCGATATCTTTCGGATCGAGTCCACCGGTGGTGACGTCACCTTCCCAAATACGCAACAGGCGGCGGAACTCTTTGGCGAGTTCATCGCTGTTGCAGGCCAGGATGCCACCCATATTGACCATGAAATCTTTCTTGCAGCTAATGGTGCAGCCGTCACCGTAGCTCATCATCTCGCGCACGATCTCTTCGACCGGCGTCTCGGTATAGACCGCATCCTTCATTTTGATCATGCGAGCGTTCTCTACACATCGCGTGGCATCGAACATCAGCGGAATGCCGTGCTTCTGACAAAGTACCGACACATCGCGGGCATTCTGCATCGAGAATGGCTGACCACCCGCCATGTTGACCGACATCTCATAGCTGACGTAGGCGACGCCCTTGTCTCCGGCAGCTTCGATCTCACGCGCAAGTTTGGTGACGTCGATGTTGCCTTTCCAGGGATAGGAGCTGGTCGGATCGTGGGCCTCATCGACGATCACATCCCGGAAGACTCCGCCGGCCATCTCCTGGTGCAGCTTGGTGGTGGTGAAGTACATGTTGCCAGGCACGACCTGACCATCACCGATCATCACTTGGGACATGATGTGCTCAGCTGCGCGTCCCTGGTGGGTGAGAATCACATGCTTGAAACCGAGTATGTCGCTGTACAGGTCCACCAGGTCTTGCGAGTGGCGACTCGAGGATGACGTATCGGTCGTATTGGTCATTCCTTCCCATTGATAGGAACTCATCGCAGTCGTTCCGCTATCGGTGAGTAGGTCGATCGAGACGTCCTCCGAGTCGAGCAGGAAAGTGTTGAACCCAGCCTTCTCCATCGCCGCCAAGCGTTCGCTCTTGTCGAGCGTCGTGGTCGGCTCAAAGATGGCAATCTTGTAAGGTTCGTAGCCGTTGACGTTCTTTGACGGCACAACGATCAAACGCTGGTCACGAGGCTCGAAGACGAGTTGGTCGACGAACTCGGCGTCGCTATTCACCAGAGTCAGGCCGTGGATCTCATCGCGCTGTTCATAAAGCGCCCTCACCGCCTTGGCGATGGCGTCAAGATGCCTCCGCGTGTAGGCATGTCGAGGCAGCTCGAGGTGGACTACGCTGCGACCTTCCCCGTTGAGGTGGTAGTTGGCGTCACCACCAATGCGGGCGCGGATACCGGCGACTATGAAGAGACAGGCGGCTAGAGTGAACTTGGGATAGTCGTCTGCTTTGAGGTGGGGTAAGAAGGAAGTCACATCGAGAGCGATGCCTTTTCCACCGCGATACGCTGGAATACCGTGTACGCCCAGTACACGGAAAAGATATTCAACTTGGGCGTCATACCACTCTGTGTACTCTCCACGCCGCATTTCCATCAAGCCGCGCGCAAAAACTTCCATCGCCCGCCCGGTCATGCCACCGTATGTGTGCAGTCCTTCATAGACCACAACCTGATTGCGAAGTTTCTCGAAAAGCTCATCTCGACGGCTGGTGATGAATCCGCCAACATCGGCACGACTGTCCTGCGACGCGTCCATAAGGATGATGTCTGCCAGGCGACAGATCGCACCGACCGTTTCCATGAGATCGTTCAGTTTCGTTGAGCGGTTGATCCACAACGCATTCTCGAGCACGTTCGAAACGTCAACCGCGAGAGGAACTTGGGTCTTGACGGCGAGTTCCGCGAGCGCTTCCAGGTTGTCGAAAGAAACCGGCTGCGCGTTCCAACCGTCAGGGCAGAGTTCGACATGGATGTAGGCGACTTCCTGGTTGCCTCCAGCAAGGTGCTTTCGAGCCTGTTCCAAATCCAGATCCGCACCGAACGACTCGGGGTGAGCATACTCGCGCGCTCTTGCCACGGTTACGTCGATGCTCTCACCGCCGTTGAACGCGACCAGACTGCTCGAGCGGCCACGATTGTGGAGCACCTTTTGCCCAGGCGCCATCATCGTCGTGACGAGAAGCTTCTCAGCGCCGATGCCGTTGTGGGTCGGCACCAAGCGATCCAGTCCGAATACGTTCTCCACAACCTGCAAGAGGTGGTTGTAGTTGCGGCTTCCTGCATAAGCCTCGTCACCGATCATGAATCCGGCTTTTTGGTCGTGGGACCACGGAGACATTCCGCTCGCCACCATGTCAAAGGTGACGGATGCGGAACTCACGTTGACCGGGTTGAACCCGGAGCGTTTGAGAATGTTCCACCGTTCATGTGGGGTCACGATCGGCAGGTGCTTGACCTCTTTGATCTTGAAAGGTTCTGAGCGGTTCATCTTGTCCTCCTTGGTCAATCTGCGTTGCAAAGGAAGGTGTAGCAGCGGCGAGACCAGGAGGTCAATTTTTTAGAGATTTGTATGAATATCTGGATTTCATGTTAAATTTCAGCATGCGTACAGTCTCTGAAGAAATCGAATCCATCGTTGCGGCTTCGGCCTTCCTCGAAGAAGGCCTTGCCCGCGGCATCATCAATTTCTCGGCTTTGTCCCGTGATATTCGTCCTGAAATTGAAGCCTCGTTGATGAAACCAGTAAGCGAAAGTGCGATCCTGATGGCACTCAAACGCTTGGCAAAACAGCTCGAAGGCATGACAACTCGGGGCAAAGGCCTCCTGAGTGAAATCGGTGATCTGACAGTGAGGTCGAACCTTGTGGCTCTGACCTACCTCAGGTCGCCCACCATTCTTGACTCGCAGCGACGCCTGTTGACTGAGATCGACGATGGCAGCGGTCAGTTCGTAACCTTCACTCAGGGAGTCTTCGAGACAACGTTAGTCGTCAGCGACCAGCTCTGTCACAGCGTAAATAAGATCTTTAGCGATGAGGCTGAGGTTTCACAACTGAAGAATTTGTCAGCCGTTGTGATCAAGTTTCCAGCCCACGCCGTATCGACGCCAGGGGTCCACTATTCGATTCTCAAACAGCTTGCATGGAACGGAATTCATGTCGTCGAAATCATCTCTACCTATACCGAGCTGACTCTCGTCGTCGAACGGCGGCAGATTGACCAGGCATTTTCGGTGTTACTGGGCTTTTTGTCGGGGTAGCATCCCTTTCCGAAGGCAGATTTAGCTATCGGCGGCAGCGTCTGGAGTCGGCGTCTGGAGTCGGCGTCTGCTACTGCGATCAGTCTCCAGGTCACTCCTGGTGGTTCAGTTATGGCTCACGTGTAGCCGGAGTGGCGTCCAGAGTAAAGGGCAGACCAGCCCTCGAAGGGCCGGTCGTTCCGACCCTTGACGCCGGATGCCACTCCGGCTTGGGGTGAGACATGAACCACCAGGAGGTGACCATACATCAACCACTCGAAGCTCATGTACGCGCCATCAAGGCCGCCGGCATCGCAATCTCTCTTGTTCGCTGTGTTCCGGCTCCACTCAAATCGATCGCTGATCAGGTCGTCCGTGCCGCGAGTTCAGTCCCTGCAAACATCTCGGAAGGGCACGGCAGAAGTGGCCGAGATCGAACACATCACTGGCGTATTGCCTACGTTTCCGCCAAAGAAGTCGACGTCCACCTTCAGCTGCTCCTCAAAGCTGGCGCGATCGATTATTCCAGAACTCACGAAGCTCTCGACCTCTTTGATTCTGTTCGCGCCATGACATGGCGTCTGATTCATCCGAAGGAGTGATGAGACTTCAGAGACGGATATCAGATTCGGAGCATGGCATGAGTACCGCCGTTGTCGAAATAAAAGGTCCTTCGCAGAATCTGCCCTCGATCGGCACGTGTTCAGGCTTGGTGGTTTTGAGGTGCAACACCGCCTCACCGGCAGCTGACGCCCCCAAATGAACGACACGGAGTGACCATGACTCGAAGCCAAATCAACTCATTGCTCAGAGCCCTTCCCTGCCGCTGACTCTGAGGTCTGAATCTGTTTTCAGTATCTGCTTTCTGATTCTGTCTCTGTC
>JAAESQ010001668.1 GCA_024229275.1 bacterium
CTTTGCTAGTTTCCAGACTCTACCTCAGAGTGGCATTGTTGCACCGCTGTTGGCGGAGGGCGAAATTCGCCTATGGTGGGTGGCCGAGGTATGTTCGACCATGAAATATCCCAAGCGCAGCCAGTACGAGCTCGCGACGCAACGCGAGTCCCCGCTTTGCTAACACAGATTCAAGCACCTCTAGCCTCGGCGTCGGCGGACAGTGCATACGACAAGGAAGCGGTCTACGAAGTCATCCAAGCGCACAGCCCTGGACGAAGGACGCGCGTGGTGATTCCGCCGCAACGAAACGCGACGCTCAGTCAGAATTCGAACACCGCCATGCAGGAGCGCGATCGCCATATTCGTGCAATCGAAAGACACGGCCGACGTGAATGGTACAAGCTCTCAGGCTGCACCGCGCGAAGCATGGTGGAGAATGCGGTCTATCGTTACAAGGCGATCATCGGGCCCGAGATGCGGGCTCGAACGTCGGCGAGGCAACGAGTTGAACACCGACTTGCGTGCGAGATGCTCAACAAGATGATCGCGCTCGGGATGCCCGATACGTACTGCGCCGGGTGACTCTGCGACCGGC
>JAAESQ010001669.1 GCA_024229275.1 bacterium
GTGCACTCGAAGGCGCTCATGGCCAAGGAATCATCCATCGCGATCTCAAGCCGGCCAATGTTCGGATCATGGCTGACGGAACCGCCAAGGTCCTCGATTTCGGTCTGGCAAAGATGCGTGCCGGTGACGGGAGTGACGCGGAACTGACACAAGCAGCCACAGTGGCGGAAGATGCCACTGCGGAAGGCGTAGTCATGGGCACTGCGGCCTACATGAGCCCCGAACAGGCGCGCGGTCGACCTGTAGATCGTCGCACCGACATCTGGGCATTCGGCTGTCTCCTGTTCGAGATGCTCGCCGGCAAAAAGCTGTTCCAGGGCGAGACGATGTCAGACCTACTGGTTTCGGTACTGCAAGCTGAGCCTGAGTGGCAGCGCCTGCCGAAGGGAGTGCCGGCGGGGGTTCGTAGACTGCTACGCCGCTGCCTACAGCGCGATCCTCAGGATCGTTTGCGGGATGCCGGTGATGCTGTCATTGAACTCAAGGACGCTGTTACAGGAACCGAAGAAGAGACGAGTACGAGCACAGTCGACCCTGCAACAGCCAGGCGCCAGAGGATTTCAGCCTGGGCCGGATGGGGCATAGCCCTCGTCGCGCTGCTGGGCATCTTGATCGGTATTATTCGTGAAGAGACCGCCGAGGTAGTTCCGTTGCGGCGGATCGCCAGCGTCGTTGAACCAATCGTCCTTGAAGGAGCGTTCTCTTCGTCGGTTGCGACTTCGCCGGACGGGAAGCTGTTGGTCTATGCAGGCGGCATCCCGCAGCAACTCTACAGACAGGCGACGGATCAACTGGAATCGACACCGATACCCGGCACTGAAGATGCTAATGGGCCCTTTTTCTCGCCGGATAGTCAGTACATTGGTTTCTGGGCCAACGACGCTTTGTACAAGATCCCGCGAAGCGGTGGCGCACCGGTCAAACTGTGTGAATCGGAGGGTTACTTCTTTGGTGGAACTTGGGCGCCCGATGGATATATTTACTTTTCGCGACCCCATGCTGATGAGAAGGCTGGGGTGCGTCCGGCAATTGTTCGTGTCAGCGAAGAGGGGGGATCTCCCGAGCTGGTGGCGATGACAGACGAGGTGGATGAGCATCCAAGAGGCCTGTGGTGGCCACAGTACATTCCCGGAGCGGAAGCACTCATGTTCACGAGTGCGTTCGCCGCAACTGTGGACGGCACATCACGCCGAGTCGAGGTTCTGACGCTGGCAGACGGAGAGCGACGTCAGATTCTGAATGGCTATGGGCAGGCAAGAATCTCTCCGTCGGGTCACCTCATTGCGGTTTCCGGCGACGGACATCTAGCAGCACTTCCCTTTGACATGGAGGGTCTCGAGGTGACTGGAGATCCAGTCAGACTCGCGCAGGGACTCCACATGAGCCGTTATCGTGCGGCACACTTCGATGTCGGCGAAGCTGGCGCGGTCTTCTGGGTGCCCGCAGCGGACCATCTGCGGCAGAGCGAATTGGTCTGGGTAGACCGGCAGGGAAACCAAGAACTCGCAGCAAATTTCAAGCGAGACTTCGAAACACCGCGACTGTCGCCGGACGGGCGGATGGTCGCTGTTGGTGTGCGAGAGGGACCAAAAACCATCAATATTTGGGTTCTTGATCTGAATCGAGGTTCACTGAGTCCTGTCACAGTTGGTAGCGGAGATAGTCGAAATCCTGTATGGATGCCAGACAGCGCGCGACTCGTCTATACCGTGCCACTCGGCAAGGGAGAGACCAGCGCCGGTCTGTTCCAAAAGAGGCTTGGAAGCTCTGAGGCCGCTCAGCGACTCAGTACCGGAATGCTGGCGTGGCCGACGAGCATCACCCCGGATGGTGCTGCGGTGCTTTTCGATCGTGTCAGTGCTCACACTGGTTGGGATGCGTGGGTGCTGGGGCTTGTTGACGCCGCTGAGGCGCGACCACTGTCGGAAGTGCCTTTCAACCAGCGGCAGCCAAGGCTATCTCCGGACGCGAATTGGATTGCTTACGAATCGAATCCAGCCGGTCGGGTCGAAGTCTATGTACAGCAATACCCTGGTCCCGGCGTTGAAGAACAAGTTTCTGCGCGCGGTGGAATCTCTCCGGTCTGGAGTCGTGACGGGCGCGAACTTTTCTACATCGAGGATGACGCTCTGATGTCGGTTACGGTTGAGCTTGGTGACCAGCCGGAAGCGGGTGCTCCGGGAAGGCTGTTTGCTTTGGACGGGCTCGGGACGGTTTTTGACGTCTCCACCGACGGACGACTATTTCTGATGGTTCGGCTCGGCGCAGAGCCGACTGGGTCACAACTCAACGTGGTACTGAATTGGGAGTAATTCGCTCGTGGAGTGTGAGAGGCCTCAAATCTCAGGAGTATGGTGAAACGGGTCGAATGACTAGGCGACAAAACGGGAAGGTCAGACTGATGAATGCTGTTGTATTCTGCTGGAATCCTAGTGCGGAAGACAAGGAACGAGCCAGTGGAGTCATCGAAGCAACGTTTTGAATTTGACGCGGAGCAACTTGAGTTGAAGCTTGAACTCACTTTCAAAGGGTGTGTCGACGCAATTCCCCCGGCAGTCTCTCGAATCATGGAGGTTGTCAAGGACGGGGGATGCGCCGGTGACAAGGAATTCGAAATTGAGGTCGCCCTTAATGAGGCGCTCGCGAACGCGGTTCGGCATGGCTGTGGCGATAACCCTCAGACGAATGTGCAAGTACTCGTTGCCTGCGAACTCGCGCACGGATTGTTGATCGTCGTCAGGGATCCGGGATCAGGCTTTGATCCCCAGGGTGTACCCAATCCAACCGTAGGAGAGAACGTCTTCGCTACAAGTGGTAGAGGCATATTTCTGATTAATCAGTTGATGGATGACGTTCGCTTCGAGCGTGGCGGGACCGAGATCTGGATGCGCAAAGGACCATAGGCAATAACCGCACGTAGAACGTGATTGTCGAAGTCGGATGATCACTCCAAATGAGATCTTGCCACCTCAATTCGTCAGATCGTCCTTACAGAAGTCCTCTGAAATCGGCAGCATGTATATTGCTGCAATTCAGTAGATTGCTAGATGGAGCGGGAGATCCCTCCACTCGCCCAAGGCTCGGTCGGGATGACAATCTTGGAGGGTTTGGTCGTTCTGAGTATTTCCACGCTGCTCTCGCGGCGGATACTCATGGAACGACCTTGATTCTCGAGCGAGGTCCTGCCGGATCCATAAAGCGCTATGTCATCCCGAGCGAAGTCGAGGGATCTCCCGCTTCAAC
>JAAESQ010001670.1 GCA_024229275.1 bacterium
GGAGGTTCTCGCCTGGATTGGTTCAACCGACTATTTCGATGACAACCACGCGGGAGCAATCGACTACGCCCGGGTTTCACGGTCTCCTGGCAGTACGCTCAAACCCTTTCTCTATGCCCTCGCCCTGGAGCGTGGCGTCATAGCTCCACACCAGATCCTCGACGACCTGAACCGAGGTGCCGGGGGTATCGGAAACGCTGACGAGCGCTTTCTCGGCCCTCTGCTCCCCCGGGCTGCACTGGCGAACTCTCGCAACGTTCCCGCAGCGAACCTTCTCGATCGTGTCGGACTGGATGATGGCTTCGCGTTCCTGGGCGAAATGGGTTTGCACAGTCATTCGGTGACTGCTCGTCACTACGGTCTCGGTCTGGCGATCGGTGGTATGCCGGTTACCCTGGAGACTCTAATTCGGGCATACGCGGCACTGGCCAACGACGGTTACCTCGGCGAGCTGAAAATGTACCGCCGCCAGCTCCACAAAGAACCGACACGAGTTCTCTCGGAAGACACGGCGCGTCAGATCAGTCTCTTTCTCTCTGATCCGATGGCTCGACTCCCGAGCTTCCCAAGGATGGGCAATCTGGAGTACCCAATGCCAGTTGCTATCAAGACCGGAACCAGTAGCAACTATCACGATGCGTGGACAGTCGCCTACTCGCGACGATATGTAGTCGGCGCATGGATTGGTCACCCTGACTTTCGAGCCATGGATCGACTCAGCGGCTATCGCTCTGCTGCCTTGCTAGTGAGGCGAATCTTGCTCCAACTCCATGACGATCAACTCGACGGCTTACAAGATGTTGGCTTCCCACCACCACGTA
>JAAESQ010001671.1 GCA_024229275.1 bacterium
ACGATGCCAACGCTCATAGGACCTCCCGGATTCTGAATTGTGTAGCCGTAAACGGCGGTTTCCCCACCGCGACAGTCTACAGAGCGCCTCCGGGAGGATCAAGCAATGGAACAGTATCCTGGCGTCTAGAGGCGCGGCCGAAAACCCCATCACGGCTGCAAACTGCGAATGAGGCACAATCTGAGCCGCCGCAAGTCCTTGAAGTAGAAAGACTACGCCTGCGGCCTTTCGGCGGCACATCTCGTACCCCCCCCCTCCCAATTTTCGCTGCGCGAGGAGTTTCCGGCCGCACCTCTAGTTCGTTTGGGAACTCGTTTCGTGAGTCGTGGAGGGGAGAACCCAGGTGACTCCTGCATCATCACGTCAGCGAGGTGATTCTGCGAGGAAATTGCTGCCCCGAAGCTAAGCCGCTTGTGATTGTCCAACAATTTGTTGGGTGTTTGAGGAGGTGTTTCCCAAAACCGCCTCAACGGATCGGTCCAGGAGTGTGTAGTCGAGGTGATTGACGAAAACGGCAGAGTGACCACGGTCGATTGGCTCTTTATGGAGTAGGGGAGCTACCATGCAGCACAGCATCAATGTTGACCTGGTGTCGTTTCCTCAATCATACTTTCGACCGAGTATGCACACCGACACTCCAAGAAACAGTCAAATGGAGGGAGACGAACAGGACAGGCTCGTTCGAGCCGGGATCAAGGGATGGGCCGTCTTGTTCGCCTGTTGGTCGACGCCTGTATTGGTTGGAACTCTGAGCATACTCACGCTGCCTGAACAGGTAGAGAATCACACAGGGTGGCAGACAGTACTGGCCAACCAGATGAGTTTCTACTATTCGTTTGCGCTGGCGAGCCCACTCATCTACCGATTCGCGTGTCGCTACCGGGTATCGGTGTCTGGGTGGAGAGTGACACTCATAGGACATCTTATTGGTGGATTGATCCTGTCACTGCTCATCACAATCGCCGCGCTGTCCTTTCAAGCTCTCGCTCGTGCTGTGTTTCAGGTTGAGCCTTCTCAACAGCACTTCCTGCCTTTCTATCTGGGTTCAGTGTTCTTGCCAGCTTGCGTTCTCTATTGCATCGCTGCTGTCGTCCTGACGACAATACGTTGGCGTCGCATCGCTTCAAGCCGAGAAGAACGTACACGAGCGCTTGAACTCCATGCGGCTCAGCTTGAGGTCGAACTGACTCAGGCCAAGCTCAAGACACTGTCGTCTCAGCTGCAGCCGCACTTCCTTTTCAACGCACTCAACAGTATTTCCTCACTCATCCAAACGCGGCAAAACGATCGAGCCTTTGACACAGTTGCGCATCTTGCTGAACTGCTTCGATCGACTCTGGACCTGGGAGAATCGCTCACTGTATCTCTTGCCGAAGAGCTTGAACTGGTCGAACAGTATCTCGCGATTGAGCGGGTCCGATTTCCTGACAGACTGCTGACAAGACTGAGCATTCCTTCAGACTGTCTGGACCTCGATGTGCCTGCGTTGATTCTCCAGCCGATCGTCGAAAATTGGATTCAGCACGCGGTGGCGCACTCCTCAGGCGAAGGCATGCTGAGCATCTGTGCAAGATTTGAAGCACCGAGTCTTGCCATAGAGATCAAAGATGACGGCCCCGGTCTCACAGCTGATTGGTCGTTTCTGAGCAATGCTGGACTCGGACTCGCCAATGTGAAACGACGTCTCGAAACTGCCTTTGGCGATGCTCACGGGTTGGAAGTTCGTAACATTGAGCCACGGGGGGTAGTGGTACGGCTTAGTTTTCCCGCAACGAGACGGGGTACTGAAGTATGAAGATGGAGATTCGCGCCCTCGTTGTAGACGACGAACCGCTTGCGCAGCAGCTCATTGGTTCTCTATTGATCGGTGACCCTGTGATGAAGATCGTTGGCTTCTGCAGCGACGGTGAGCAGATGATCGAGGCGATTGAGAATCTGCAACCGGATCTCGTTTTTCTTGACGTTCAAATGCCCAAGCTGTCCGGGATCGAGGCATTGGGCCAGCTGGAACCAACCAAAATACCCTACGTCATTCTCGTCACCGCGCATGATCGTTTTGCCATTCAAGCCTTTGAGCTCAATGCGCTTGATTATCTTCTGAAGCCCTTCTCAAGAGAACGCTTTCGAACAAGCCTTGACAAGGCAAAAAGAGCAATCTTTCAGCGCGAGCTTTCCGAAATGTCACGGAGAATTACCGCGCTGGCTGATTGTTGCGTGCGCAATGGTGAGGTTCCTGCTGAAAAGTTACAGCCTGATCATATTCTGGTGCGTGAAGGTAGCAGGGTCCAGGCCGTGTTGTGGAAGGACATCGTCAAACTCGTAGCATCGAACCAGTATGTGAAGATCCACGCTGCCAACAAGATACACCTCATGTCCGAGTCGCTGTCATCGATCGAGAGGCGCTTGGATCCAGACAACTTCTTCCGCATACATCGTTCGGTGATTGTAAATGCGAGCTTCATCAAAGAGATTCATAAGATCGGCAATGGCGCCTACCAGATCATGCTCTCCACCGGCGAGGAACTCAGAATGAGTCGAGGACGAAGCGAACTTCTGCCGGTCCTGTTGCGCCACTGTAGCTAGGGCATTTTCCTGACAGTTCGGCGCGTGACGGCACCTCCCCAATTGTCGTCATCCCGAGCACCCGCGCGCCGCTTCGCAATGGTAACTCAAGCGAAGACAAAACTGCTGATCTCCTGTCATCCCGAGCGTAGTCGAGGGATCTCCCGCCCCGACTGGCAGGCCTTATGTTGCTGGATACAGGCTGTTTGCTCAATTCAACGGGAGATGTTTCGACTCCGCTTTGCTCCGCTCAACATGACAGTTGTGAAGGACTCTGTCTTTGAGAGCGGAGCATAGTAGCGTCTCAAGGACTGCCGTCGTCCTCGGTTCAGTCATTGACTAAAGCGGGTGGTTCGTCGTTGAAAGCGAAGTCGAAGGACCTTTCGCTTCTTCTGGCGGTGTCGGCTGCTATCGGCGATGTCGCTGACTCGTGTTTTGGGTCATTGGCAAACTAGTTGTGTCGTTCACAACCTTTTCTCATTCATTGGAAAACGGGCTACGTATGACCTCCTGAAGCTATTTATGGCTCTGCACCTAGAGTCAGCCAATGGAGGCAAATTATGAAGAGGACCGGTGTTGTCGTTCTGGTATTGATCTCATTATCCTCGATACTTGCGCACTCCGCCGAGATCACAGCCGACGATCTCGTCAACAAGATCATTGACGCCAGAGGTGGTCGAGCAGCGTTACAAAGCGTCAAGGACTCGACGATCCTGGGTTCAATAGAGCTTGTTCAGATGGGCGCTGAAGGTGCTCTGACAGACTATTGGAAACAACCCGCCAAACGCAGGGCTGACTTCGACATCTTTGGAATGACTGTTACTCAGGCCTTCGATGGGGCGCACGCGTGGATGAACAATCCGCAAGCCGGCGGTATCCAAGACTTACCGGCCGATCGAAGAGAAGCGTTTGCGAGGAACGCTCTGGGTCACTC
>JAAESQ010001672.1 GCA_024229275.1 bacterium
CGCTGACCAAGCTGCTCAGCCATCTGAAGGAGGCTCCGAACAAACCGACCTCCATCTTCCCACCGCCAGCGTAGGGAACATATCCTCACTAGTCCAGACAACCTATCAGAGGTTGACAGCTGCTAACGTTACTTCATAGGTTGTACCCTAAGCGGCCGCCCTCGCGGCGCGTTGGGCGCTCAAAATTCGCGTACGCGAATTTTGAGCGCCTTTGGGTAGGGGTCGTAAGTCGTAACCGTTGGCGTGGAACACGTGGTTTCAAGCCAACTGCGGCCATCGGTGAGCGGGGCAGTCGCTCTGGATGCGTGATGAGCACGTTGTTCAGCATGAAGTCGAGGATTTCTTCCAATCGGCTTCTTGAGAACCGCGACCGCGCCCAACGTGCGAGCAAGGGCATGAGCTGGGCGCCAGACATCGCAGCGAGGCGCATCGACACGCGCGTCCCGGTGATGATTTGAGCCCAGTTGGCTATGGCACGCTTGAGAAATGCGGCGCAGAGTGACGCCCAAATGAGCCCTTCGACGATGTAGCGTTGTTCGGATTGAAAGGCGCGGAGGCTGGCGTCGGACTTCCAGTCCTTGAAGGCCAGCTCGATGTGCCAGCGAAGACGATACAGAGTGCTGATTGCGTCGGCGTCAACGTCGTCCGGCACGTTCGTCAGCAACCAAGTCCAAGAGCGCTTCTCTGGCACGTAGCGGATGACCAGGCGGAGTCTGAGTGAGCGCTTGGCGGACAGCTTGAACTCTACGAGCAGGTCGAGGTGCTGCTTGAGCTTCTTCGACTGAAGTTGCTTGACGCGCTTGCCTTCCCATTTGCGAGCCGCCCGCGACCGAAGCCCTGACAGCACATTGACGATTATCGGGTTGATGTCGCGACGAGCCCGGCAAATCAGGTAGGCAGGTGTTTCGCGCTGCTCTAGCGCAGCGAAGTACTTCGTGTCGATGTAGCCGCGGTCACGAAGCGTCAGCGAGTTTGCTGGAAGTGCCTCGGCAGCCGGCACGAACTGACGCTCCGCCTCCTTGTCTGGCGCAAGGGAGACGCGCTTGAAGTTCCCAGTCAGCAGACTCATGTGTCCGTGCAACTCAACCGCCGCTGGTTTGACCTTGGTGAAGCGTCCAGGAAATATGTCGGCGAGGCCGTCGGCAACAGCGAACGAACAGCCGTCGTCCATGAGGATGTCGGAGAACCGCCCCGTCACGCTTCTCGCTTGCCGCTCCAACACTCGCGTCGTCAACGAGCTGCACAGCTGCTCGAACAGCGCCTTGGTGAACGCTGGGAAACCTCGTCGCGCGAGCCGGTTCCAGAATGGCTTGTACCGCAGCGTCGTACCTTCTTGCGCGTTCAGCGTCCGCAACACGTCGCTGATGTAGCGAGTGAGCTGACCACCGAGTGCGAGCAGCAGGGCCCACGTCACGCTGCTTGCCGAAGCAACCCGTGCTCGCCGCTGAGTAAAACCCGTCTCGCGGGCGAGCGCTTCAACGGCGGGGTTGCACAAGACGCGCCGAAAGAGAGTGCGCGCGTGGTCGATGTTGTGGCAATTTCTTTTCGGCATCAGGGGCCTCCTTGGAACTGGCGTAGACAACCAACTCCTACCGGAGATACCCCTGCTGCCACTACCCCATCTGATCTGTGACGTTCCCCACTTGCCCTTGGCCGCCTTCGGGTCCTGACGCACAAAGCGCACCTGCCCATCACGTGGCCGGAGGGCTCGAAAGGTGTGGCGTCAAGCAGCCGTCATGCAGCCTCCAGGTGTGACGGGTTGAGGGGCGCTTCGTTGGCGGGGGCGAGTAGTTCGTTCAACCTGGTCGGAGTGGAGGCGACGTTGTCGTTCATGTTTGCCTTTGCCTGCCGCTAATTCACCACCGAGACACCGAACCCACCGAGAAGAGATTTTAAATAATCACGGAGGGCGCCACAGCAGTCAGAGTACCCGCCTCACGATGCCCTGCGTGAGCATCGTGACGTTGAAGTTGAGCAGCAAGCCCACTCGTTTGCCGCTGAGTCGCAGATACGTCAGCAGCTGCGCCTGGTGAACCGGCAGTACCTTGTCCACCGCCTTGAGCTCGAGCAGTACCTTGTCGGCGACCACCAAGTCGGCGCGGTAACCACAGCTGAGTGTGACATCCTTGTACACGATGGGCAGCTCAACCTGCCGCTCAAAAGCGATGCCACGCTCTTGTAGCTCGTGGCAGAGGCACACCTCGTAGGCTGATTCGAGTAGCCCCGGCCCGAGTGTCTTGTGGACCTCGATGGCTGCACCAAGGATCTGCTTAGTCAGCTCTTCGCACAGCAACGGGCTGAAGCTCCTTGGATGTCGTCTTGCGAGGTGGCGATCGCGGGTCGCACTCCTCCGTGAAATCACTTTTTTCTCCTTCTCGGTGGGTTCAGTGACTCAGTGGTGAACCGGAGTGGACGGAGTCCAGCTTGCTGGACGGAGTCCGGGGAGGTCGACGGTGGCCGAAGGCCGGAGTCAATATCTTGGGCGACCGTCATGGCAGACTGTGCCTCAGCACCCTGGCCAGACCTCTGCCTATTCCATCGACCCGAACGCGTTGTCAGTTGCGCGAAAAGGCAGCCGTGGTCGAATCGCGGCCCGGCTTGTGCGCTTGCCGTGAACCTCGTCTGCTGCTGCTACGATGCCCGTTAGGGAACGTCAGCAATCACATGGTGCCACTACCCCCTAGTCAAACCGCCTTTGTTCTCGGGCACTTATAAGATCCGACCTATGAATCCGGGCTAGAGCGCGATGGAGCCGAGCAGGTTCTTGAGTGGGCGCTCATGTCTCATGATTCGAACGCTCCAGACCGACTCACGGAACCGTAGATCCCGGTCCATCATTCTGACGCAGTCGAGCAGACTAACGACGTTGAAGTACGGTGCCATACCCGGATACTTGGATACTTGCGCCTCCCGTTCGTCTGGCCTGAACAACCCCTCTGACAACTCCCGGAAGATGACCAGCGATCGGAGAAGATTCAAGGCGGTTCGCTCGTCGAGGGCCGTCAAGGTGTCAAAGAATTCAGGGAAGTAAGTCGCGAGGCCGACAATCGTGAAGCTCCGATAGTCGAGGAACTTGTCCCGATGGTAGGGATGGCCGTGGTCGTACTCGTCGTCGGTGTTGCGCCCGGTCAGCCCGTCCGTCTGGATGTAGAGGTTGACGTCGCCGTGGAAGCTGTTGCTCCCCTGCCTGGTGATCACGTTGAAGACGCCGCCGGGGACGTGACCGTACTCGGCAGAGGCGCCCAGCGCTATGACCTCGACCTCGTCGATGATGTCGGTGTTGGGCACGAGCCAGGCGACGCCCTGGGAGCGCGAGTCGATGGCCACCCCGTCGAGCTTGTACGCGTTCGCATCGGTCTCCGAGCCCATCGCCATCAGGCCTCCCCTTTCCCAAGCTGCGGTGATACCGGGGGCCGCCTCCATCAGGTCGTAGATGCTTTCCCGCCGCAGCGTAAGGTTGCGCACCGCCTCGTTGTCGTAGGTGTTGCTCATTCCAACCGCCGTCGCGTCCACCACC
>JAAESQ010001673.1 GCA_024229275.1 bacterium
AGGTAATGCCCAGTATGAGCCACGTCACGCGACCCGTCAAGCGCGAGGGTTGTTTGGGGCGCAGCAGCAGGTTCCCTCCCCGAGTTTCCACGCGCCACCGTCGCACGCAGAAGACCACCAAACTGCCGGCAGCCAACGCCCAATGGCACTTACTTTGGTTTCCCTGGTGGTGGGTCATCGGCGGATTTTGGGTGTTTTGACTCGAGTTTCATGAACTTCGTCGATTTTGAGCGGCGTGGATGAGCGCGGCGAGGGTAACTGCGACCGGGTCGGTTGGGAAGCTTGTCGCGTGCCGCGATCTTCAATGCTGCGTCAAAACGTGTTCGCCAGTCCGCCGCGCTGCACGGCGGTTGATGCAACAGGAAACTCTTGAACGTTGTCCAGACGCCTGTAAAACTCAAACGACGCGGAGGTAGGTTCGCCAACTTCGCCGCTTGGCGACGGAATTGAACAACCAAGTTGTAGGCAACCATCGAGGTCAGGAGTTCCTTCTTGACCATGTCGACACTCTTGGCTCGGATGTTCTCGGTGTCGAGAGTGACCTTGATGTCTCGGATATCATGTTCCACATCATACCGACAGGAATAGAACTCGCCCGCTTGCATGCTCGGCACTTGAAGAGTTGTCACTAGGTAAAGCGTATCGCCTTCGATTGGCACTTCGTGCAGGATGACCTCAAGAGCCGCGTCCTTGGGTAACTCGGGATTGGTCTGACGGTCTTTCGCCGTCGGCGTCCAGGTGAGCTTGTACATCGAAGTCAGTTCTGTTTCCTCGACCAATGTTGCTTTTCGGCGAAGCGATTTGAACCGCGACTTAGTAAGTCGATACAAGATGTTCTGACCTCCGTGGATCGCGTAGTAGGCAACGCTGAAGATCCCAAAACCCGAATCGGCCAACACGATCGAACCGCGCGGAATATGCTTGACAATCTCCCTGGCGAGTTTCGCTTCAGAGGTATTGTGTTCGCCGTACATCGCACCGATTTCCGGCGGCAACGCGCAGCCGCTTTGTAGTTCGTGCGCAACCATCAACATCGCCACCGGCCAAACCGTCTCGCCATGCTGATTGGTTGCCGGCGGAAAGGCCGCCTTGAGTTCGTCGGTCGGCGCCAAAGTAATGGTCGTGCCATCGATGATGAACGCGCGTCGCCCGTCAAACCAAGGCTCGGAAACGCCGATCAGTGAGTCGCAGACCTGATTGGCGAAGAACTCGACGGTCGCCACTGGAAGTCGTTTCCTTGCTTCGCTATAGGCTCCGGAATTCTCAGAGAGACTCCCTTCCTGAACCCGCTTGTTCTTCGGCAAAAGTCCACGGCTGTGAGAAAGCACGTCTTTGACCACTTCGTTGAGTGACTTCCCGCCGCCGAGTCGTTGTAGTGTCAGCATCCACAGGGTAACCATCGTCGTGTAGACGGTCGCCGGTCCGGCTGGCTGAATCCAGTCAGGTTCGTCGTCGGGCACGATTCGCCGAAGCATTTCGATGGCGGACGTGAATTCATTTTCACTGAGCGGACATTCTTCCGTTGGCATTCGAGAGGCCCTCCATGACAATATGGCAGTTATAAACCAAATGTCATTCTGCTGCGCAAATCTCATGCCAAAGGGCCTGGTTTCTTGCGGAATGCTCAAAGTAAGTGCCATTGGGGTTGCGCCCCCGCACCCTGCGACTGCCTACTCCGCAGCGCTATGCACTTCGCCCTGCAACTCGACGGCGGCGATGAGGTGCCGATCTCCGTGACGGCCGCCGAGACGGCCGGATTCACCTCGCTCGGTGAACT
>JAAESQ010001674.1 GCA_024229275.1 bacterium
GCAGAATACCTGGCTGCCGACGTTGGTCGGACCGGCCCTATTCATTGGACTGTACCGCCTGGTCGCCTGGTTGGGACGGCGGCGGATTGAGAGTTTGATCGGCGATTAGAGGATTTCATGCGCGCATGGGTGCCTCTATAAGAAGTCAAGAGGGAAAGTCTAGTCGTCTTCGGTGCCACGTATCACTTTGTCACATTAGGTTCGTTAAGACTGTAGAATAGGGCTGCCGTCCGCGCTTGGGGGGAGGAACCCATGCCGCGGAAACCACGTCTTTTCGTTCCCGGAGCTATCTATCACGTCTATTGCCGCACAGCGCGCGGTGAGTTGGTGTTTGTCGACGACACCGAGGCGGAGGAATTCATCGAAGTTGTCAAGGAGGTTCGTGATCTGGACGAGATGACGATCCTCGTATACAAGGGACACTGTTTAACTCTTGTGGGAATCGACTGGGTGCGCGTGTATCGTTCAAAGAAACTGTCCAATCAGGCGTTCAACACCATGGGTGCGGGCGGCGCCACGGTGCGCCGCGATTGAACCCGTGCTTACGAGGAGAAACACATGCCAACAGAGAAACCCATCCTAATAGACCCGGACCAGTATCCAACAGACGATGTCATCTATGCCTGTATTGGAAACAAGAAAGCCCTGTGGATGTCGTTGTTTGAGACCCTTCATGAGAAGCATTCCGATTTTTCGGAAGAATGGAGATATTATAAGGACGGCAAGAACTGGCTTATGAAGGTGACTCGCAAATCTAAGACCATATTCTGGCTTTCCGTGTGGAAAAAGGCTTTTAAGATGACATTCTATTTTTCAGACAAGGCCGAAGAATTGATCCACCAGAGTGATATTTCGGATGACCTGAAAGAAGAATTCAAGCATGGCAAGCGGTTTGGAAAGATACGCGGTTTGACGATCGTTTTCAGCAAGAAGAAGGACATCGAATACGCCGAAACATTGATTGCCATCAGACGAAAGGTGTAAAGGTGCCTGGATTTCGCATCGGTGCCAGGACCAAGATCTCAAGATCCTGGCCCCGCCTCATTGGTACCTGGCACGCATGACAAAAACGGGCCTTCAAGAGTGCGAATAGAAGCGTGACGAAAAGGCCAGCTCGATATGTCTCCTGAAAGACCTGTGAACGGGGGTGTCGCACAGCAGACGATCTACCCTTGACCCGGCCGGCCTACTCATAGAAGGCACCAATACTGCTCATCCCATCTGGCACGTTTCCTGTAACCTCCGGTGAGGTTGCTGGGAATCATCGATCAACCATTACTCATCTCCGTCGTCCGTTCCGTCTCCATCCGTGTCACGATTCAGTGGGTCGAACCCTCGTCGCCATTCCGTGAGGTTGTCCAGGCCGTCACCATCGAGATCTGAATCGGGGTCCAGACCCTGGCTGCAGCGCTGTGCGTATTTCAGCTCCCATGAATCGGGCATTCCGTCTGCGTCTCGGTCTGTGCCTTCGCGGTTGTAGTAGCCGGCCGAACGCGAGATGCGGAACTCACCTAGTGAGCCTTCGCCCCATATAGTCGCGACCAGAAGGTAGCTTCCGGGCTTCGACCAATCCACGTGTGCGCTGAAGATCCCATCGCCGGCTGAATCGTCACTTCCCTGTCCGTCGTCGGTCATGGTGTACGTTCGCTCAGTCTTGTCGGGAGCAGTCACAGAAAGGGTGGCTGAGGCCGCACGAACGAAACCAACGCTGTCGGTTGCGTAGGCCATCACCGTCGACGATGGCGAGGCATTGTCGAGGTTGGTAGGCCCGATCACCGTTCCACCCCGAAGCGGAGAGACTGTCGAAATGACCACCAGCGCCTCAAGCGCCTCCTCGGAGAGATTCGAAAGTGCTACTTCCCACGGCCCAGGGTCGGGGCTGGAAGTCGTCAGCACGAAATCTGTGAGGTTCTCGGTGACGAGGACTCCAGGATCGGTGGGTTGAAGAACTGTCGCGTCGGGCCGTGTGACCGTTAGAGAGAACGGCCGGACTTGCGGATCCTGGCTCGGGCGATCCCAGTTGACGGCAATCTGGAGTCGCCTTGATCCCTGGGGCGCACGGAAACTCCCTTGCCAAGCGTCGTTGGGTTCGAACTGAGCGCCGTGAGTCAAAACGCGCTGCGAGGTCTCCAGTTCCTCGCGTATAGAGTGATAGACATCAGCCAGTCTGTTGAACAGTGACAGCGAGTTCCCCAGGTAGACCGGGTAGAAGCTGCCTCCGGTAAATCCTGCAATCGTCTCCAGCAGCCCTTGGTCAGCATCGGGGCCCAGGGCGATCGTGTGAATGGAAAACTCCGGATGGTTCTCCATCAGGGTCTGCACGTCCGGACGGACGGGCGGTGGGGATCCGGGGAGGCTCCAGAATGGGGCCGTGTTCTCCAGCCCGTCTGTCAACAGAACGAGCCCCCAGTTGTTGTTGGCGGTAGCTGTATTGTCGAGAATCGTAATGGCCTCGCGGATGCCCGCCCCAATCGAGGTGCTGCCCTGAGCCGCGAGGTTCGAGATCGCAGTTGCGACTGCGGAACGATTCGGACCCGCGGTGAGGACGCCGCTGCCCAGATCGTCGGTAGCGATGTCGTTGAAAGAAACGATCCCAAGCTCGTCTGACGGCGCTGAAGCCTCGGCAAAGAAACGGGCCGCAACCTTCGCAGACGGCAATTTGTCGGAATAGCTCATCGAACCGGATCTATCAATGGTTACGGTTTGAGACTGGTTGTAGGCCATCGGTTCGTAGTGGACTGCGTCTCGATAGCGATCCCACTTTGGAATACCGCCGTCGTCAAACTCGACGTGGATCGTATAGCTTCCTGGCGCCGGTTGTGTCACCGGCTCGACGAGCAACCAGTGTTCGCCTTGCACACGCGCGACCTCGCGAATCGTTGGCGTCTGGTTGCCAACAGTGACCGTCCAGAGAGTTTCATCGTCACTGTTCACAGGCGCTCCGCGCTCAAAGACCGTTCGCACCAGCAACAGCGCCTGAGCATTCTGATTGTTGAAGGGGCCCACTGAATGAATCTCGGCTGTTGTCGGCGAGAGAATCCTCAGATCTCCGTGGTAGTTGCCACTCCTGCGAGGATCGTGGCCCTCTTCCCCCCATGCCACCCTCCCGGGTCCCGAGGGAGACGGAAGGTCGTAGACGTAAAGGCGGCCGGCCTCGAATCCGGCAGTCTGCACCACGAGCTCGAGAGTTCCATTGCCGTCCAGATCGCTCACGAGTGGCGCTGAGGCTGATGGCAGGGGGAATCGCAGCGGCCATTCATTTCCGCTCGTCATCATGCTGCCCGAGGAATCAACAATGCCAAATGTGTAGTGTGCTGGATCCTCGTAATTGTTCGGGACACAATCACCCACGCCGATCTCGAGGTTCGGGTCGCCATCGAAGTCTGCGACGATCGGCGGATAACACACATCGCCATCGGCAACCTGAATCCCTCCAGACCAACCTGGCAGGACTGATCCGGTCTGAGCATCAAACGCTTGTGCTTTGAGCGCGAACACGCCGGGGCTGGCGAACCCGCGATAGGCAGAGATCCCCGAATACTCGGTGGACCCGGTCCCCGGACTGAGCTGCGCCACAACGACTTCGGGATGGATGCGGGTCGACCCGGTATTGCTCGCCAAAACAGAGCCGTTGGCATCGTAAACATTCACGTCTCCGGCGACGCCGGATGTGGCGATGATCTCAAGCAGTCCATCTCCATCCCTGTCGAAGAGGACAGGAGCCGGGGGATGTCCGCTGTTGAGATCGATAATTTCATCGGTCCATGCAAGTGAGCCATCGAGTTCCCATAAATGCAGGGTCGCCGGACCTGTTGAGGTTCCACTCAAAGGAAGCTCGTAGGCCACCGCCACGATCTCGTTCTCTCCGTCGCCATCCACATCGCCCACGGCCGGTCGCGAGATGTCAGAGAAACTGGCGGCAGCGGAATAGGTCTGCACTTCGGTGCCGTCAATTGAGAAGGCGCGGATTGCGACCGAGGGTTCGCTGGGCGGAGATTTCGGTATCGAGATAAGAATGTCCAGCTGGCCATCTCGGGTCGCGTCGGCAAGAACTGGGGCAACGTGCCGTGCTTTGGCGAGCTTCCAAGTCGGGTTATCCAGGCTTAAGGGCCAGCCGGCTGTGTTCTCGGTTCCATCATGGTTGAAGACGCGGATGTTCTCCGGCGTGTCAGCTGAATTATCTCCTAGCCAGTTAGGTATGGTGCGGACTACGAGTTCCGGCCGGCCGTCACCGTCAACATCGCCGGCCGAGATGGACTGACCGTACTCTAAGCTCGGGAGATTCACGGGCCAGCCCGCCAGCGGCGTGCCGCTCGCGCTGAGCACGTGTATGGTGTCGTTCCATATGTATTCGTCGTTGGGCGCGGGTATGACAAAGCGCCCGGCCACGATGATCTCGCGGCGACCATCTCCGTTCATGTCGACCGCAGTGAGGCTGTCCGTGAAAGAGGTGAAGGTGGCGCCAAAGTCATAAGGAAAGCCGGCCCTCATCGGTGGTTGAGTATTGTCGATGATCACCGCCTCTTCGAACGTCCACGCCGAAGAACCCTCGGTCACCAGCCGAATCGTGGCCTCCCCCGATGCCGGAAGCGAGACCGGTAGCGAAAAGATGTCGAGACTCGCCAGGAGTTCGTTACCTTCGAGGTATTCGCCAGATTCTATTGGCAAAGCAGGCGCCTGTTCTGTCGTGCTTGTGTACACGTCAGCGAATTCCGTAGGGTCCGGATTCCAACCGGGCGCCACCTGGACTCTGTACTGAACAAACCCCGGGCCGTAGGCAAAACCATTGAGTGTGGGGCTATGCACGATGTGCTCACCGTGAGTGAGGTTTTCGATATAGGCGCGAGGCAGGTCGACTACGGCCCGATCTCTGCCGAACATACCCGGTGATGCCTCAGCTTCGAGCTCATAAACGTGTCGACCACTCTCCAGAAGATCGGTGTTGATAGTGTGGATGGGCACCGTACCGTCGGAGTAGCTCGCAGTTATCGGGCCCGCCTCAACGATTGCACCCGATAGGTTCCAGTTCGGGCTGCGCCGCAGGATCCAGTCCACGGTTCCGCCAGCGGGCAGGCCCAGGAAGGCAAGGATGTCTACGGTACCTTTCTGAATTGAGAATTCTTCACCGCGGTATATGTTCTTGTAGTTCACAGGCAAGGAGAGAATGTTCGCCTCTGGCAGCACCTCCCCGTTGATCACGGAGTTCACGGCAGCTTCGGCATTGACCAGTCCCCAACCCGCGTAGAGGTCCCAGCCCGGAATATTCTCACCTCTGTCGGTAGGCACCGCAACGGGATCCGATGCAGTCATCCTCAAGACCTGTCGGAGCTGCTCCGGTGTCAGCGAGTCATCCTGACTCGCAACGAGAGCGGCCAGGCCTGCAGCGACTGGCGAAGCAGCAGAAGTCCCACCGAACGACGCTGTACCTCCAGGGACGCCCGCCGTTCTTTCGCTGAGTGAATACATTCCCTTGCCGGGAGCGGCAGCGTCAGTCTTCGGTCCAAAGTCCGAATTGGGAACGGCTCGACTGCCGTCCGATTGGAAGTTATTGATCGATACGACGGCCTCTCGCCGCGACGGATCAAACCCTGAGGTGAAAGCGTTGTGATTGCCCAAAGAAGCCACATAGAGCAAACCTTCAGGTTCGAGAGATGCCAGCACGGCATCGATAGCTGCGGTGGAGGGTCCATCGAAGCCATAGGAATTTGAGTCGTTGATGATTCTGACTGACGGGAAATCCATGGCGTAGAGGATCTTATTGATGTTTGTGGAACCTCTTACCGGGAGTATCCGGATCTTGTGGGCCAGCCCAGCAATGTGGAGGCCGTTATCGGCTATCGCAGCAATCAATCCGGCCACGGGAGTGCCGTGATCTGCGTCGCCAATCGCAAAAGTGATGTTGGAGTGGTACGCGAGATTCCATCCGACGAGATCATCTTGGTATCCGTTGTTGTCGTCATCGACCTGGTCTTCCCACCACAGGACGACATCCTCACCATCGATGATGTTGTTGCCGTTGGTGTCTGTGCACGGATCGCCGTTGTGCCTGCATCCCAATGTGTCGAGCGCAGTAACCACCGAAGGGACATTGAGGTCGTAGAACGTGAGCTCTCCAGGAAGCCCATCCTCAGTACTAGCGCTCTGATGTGCGCTGATGATGGAGCTGGGCACCTCTCCGTTGTTCAAGAAAATGTTGAGATAGAGATCCTCGTGGGTGATATCCACCGAGTTGTCGAATACGGCGACTACGACCTCGGGATCCCCTCGCTGGGTGTCCCAGGCTTGTGGAGCGTCAATATCGAAACCCATAAGATTGCCTGGCGTGAGGGTGAAGCCTGGGTTATAAAATCCCCAGCGACCTTGCGCCAGCGTTGTGTCGTAAATCGGATCGGAGGATGCAACCCAACCAGGGTCGTTCGGCTGATACTGCGGAGCAAGAACAGGTTCGACTACCGGTTCCACCGAGATGACCCCCGGAACATTCCGCAGGTCCTGTGCCGCTCGATCCAAATCAACACCCTCCTCAAACATGAATTCGAATGAGCTCGGGAGTTCAGGTAGCTGGGGAGGCTCGTAATCTCGCGCGTTCGAGCGGACGCCTCGTTCCAGCCGCCGAACCCGCACCCAATCGCCGTATGACAAGACACGAGTTACCCCGGCTTCGGTTCGTTCCAGCTGTGAAAATGTGCGCCAGACGCGCTGCAGGTAATGGCACTGGAGCGCATGGCTGAGCTCCGGCGAGGGCTGGAGTCTTTCCAGGCCGCGTGGAGTTTCGGCGGGCTGCTCCGGTGGGAACGTTGCTCTCCAGAGAGACGGCGCGAGCACGACCCGTAGCCGGCCAGGTACGACGCGACCGGCCTCCTGTCGCAGGATAAGAGGAATCGGTACCTCTTCGTGAGGCGCAACAACCTCCGGCTTAGACGGCACGCACGCCGTGACACAGACAGTGGCAAACACAGTGATGAAGGCAATTGAAAAGAGCTTCAACCGTTTGCTGGCCTGGGCATGCATGTTGTACTCCTGTCGGGAAGGCTCCCGGCAAATGGTTCGCTACCAAGAAGCAGCGACATTGTCATGCAATCGTGGTAAAGCCCGAATGCATGACAATCTTCTGTTTACGAACTCTCTAGGCTGAATATGAGGTAACCCACAGATCTTGTCCAGAGATAATTTACGAGCACGGTAGCTTGGTGTATTACATCGGTACCAGATTCCAAGATCCTAAGATCTCTACGTTTGGCGCCGTCTAGTCACTGTACAGGCCCTGGCAGCTTTCTTGGGTGCCACGTGAGCCTCTTGCAAAACTCCTAATTATGTCATTCAGAGGAGCGAAACGACGAAGAATCTCCCGTCGAGATTTAGCAAAC
>JAAESQ010001675.1 GCA_024229275.1 bacterium
GCAAATAGACAGCCCGAGTCCAGTACCCAGGCCCAGGGGTTTGGTGCTGACGAACGGGTCGAACAACCGGTCCCGTACCTCTTCGGAGATTCCAGGGCCGTCGTCACGCACTGTGATGATCACACGCTCGTCGGCACTCTTGGCCTGCAGCCAGATGTTCCCTCGCTCCTGGTTGGCCATGGCCTGGATCGCATTAGTAATGAGGTTGATCAGTACTTCCTCAAGCTGAAGCTCCTCGATTGCCACCTTGGGCAGGGATCCGGGAATGTCGGTGTGTATGACTATTTGAGCGAGACTCGCACGCTTCGACAGCAGAGGGAGGACTTCCTCTAACGACGCTCCGATGTCGGCTGTCTGGGCGCTCATCTCGCTTTTGCGGGAGAAGCTGAGCAGTCGCGAAGTGATCGATCGGCCACGGTTGACGTTGTGGAGGATCTTCGGGAGTCCCTTCCGTACCTCTCTTTCAAGCTCCTCCGGAGGCGCCTCGATTTCCCCGCTGACAAGATCTTGGAGATAGCCCGCTATTTCGGCGATGATCGCCAGTGGATTGTTGATCTCGTGCGCGACGCCGGCCGCCAAGCGCCCCACAGCGGCGAGGCGCTCCGATTGAATGATTTGATCCATCAGTGCCTTGCGATGAGAAAGATCGCGACCGAGAATGATCCTGCCAATGAGTTCGCCTTGGCTATCTTTGAGCAATGAGAGGGTGATTGCGACGGCGGTCTCAGAGCCGTCGGCTGCCACCAGTATGACCTCGTGGTCGTGAATCGAGCCCTCCTGGTCGACACGGCGCAGGAGCGTTGTTCGCTCCTCCTGATCGCTGTACAGCTTTGCCCCGGAGTGACCCAGGATGTCTGCGGCTTGGTACTTGAGGATTTCCTCGGCACCGGTGTTGAAGGACACGATGAGGCCCTCAAGGTCGGTAGTGATCACCATCATCGGCGCGTTGTCGAGAATATTCTGGAGGTACTCGCGGGTCCGGGTCAGAGCTGCCTCGGCCGCCTTTTGAGCAGTAACGTCTTGAGACAGTCCCACCACCGCCGAAGCGTTGCCCTCAGCGTCAAGTACCGGGAACTTGTTGATAGTCAGGAAGGCCTGCTCACCTTTCAGGATCAGTTCGGTGTCGAAGCTGAGCTGCTTTGCGGTCTGCAGCACTTCGCTGTCCCCCTGTCCGAGCGCAGTAGCTGCCTCCAGCGGAAGGACTTCGCGGTCCGTGTGGCCCAGAACCTCGGATTTGGGCAGGCCGAAGAGGGCGCATGCCGCTGGGTTAGCTTCGACAAACCGGCCCTCACGGTTCTTGACAGAAACAGCCAAGGGCGCCATGTCCATGAACTGCCGAAGGCGTACTTCTGTCGCTTTGAGTTCTTCCTCGAGTTCGATTCGGTGGGTAATGTCCCGGGTCATCTCGATCAATCCGGTGACTTCGCCGTCCAAGTCGAGGATCGGCGCGGCAACGATCGCGGCGTAGCGTGCGTTCCCATCGCTGTCAAAGTGCTTCCTCACCAGCGAGGACGGTTCCCGAGTCTGAAGCGCAGTTGCGCACGCGCAGGTTCCGATCCCAATCTGACACTCGCCACGGACTCTTTGTTCGATATCGTAGCAATGACGACCCTGGATCTTCTCTGGAGGTACTTTGTTGTTGCGCAGGAAGCTGGCGTTGACCTGCTGGATAGCCATGTTCGAGTCGAGCACCATGATCTCGTCGGGGATCGAGTCGAATATCTGTTTGATCCGAGCGCGTTCCTCGTTGACTTTCGTCTGCATCCTTGCCTGGTTCTCGGCGACCTCGTCACGAGCATGCTGGAGGTCCCAGAAGAACCGAGCGGAGAAGTGATCGATCAGGCGGACGTGACGCGGGCGCACCCGCTCCAATTCGTCACGAACGTCGTCCGATCCCGTGAGTTCGATGATCAGATCGAGATTCGGCAGCTTGAGCAAAGCCTCGTCGCTGGTGGTCACCACCGGAATACCGATCTCCCGCGCATACTTCGCGCCAGCGGCATCTGGATCGGGATCGGCTACGCCAACGACGCGAAGCTTCAAGTTCCCAACGGCGTCTGCGCGGATCATGTGGAGCATGGCTTCACAACCCGCGCCCCCACCGACGATCACGGTGTTCATCGGGCGCGGATCAGATGGAGAGGGCAGCGTCCGCTCTACCATCCCTTCTCACGCAGGATATCGGCGACCTGTTTCTCGGTGCGCTTTTCAACCAGCACGGCCTTCTTGGCGCCGGCTTCCTTGATCTTCTCAAGTAGCTCTTCGAAGGTTGCCGGCTTCTGCAGGAAGTCGATCGCGCCGAGTTTCATCGCTTCGACGCCTGACGGCACGGTACCGTGACCGGTGAGCAAGATGACCTGCACGGTTTCGTCGGTGTCTTTGATTCTGCGCAGGGTTTCGATTCCGTCCATGCCGGGCATGGCAAGGTCGAGCACGACAGTGTCGAAATCGTGCTTCTCGACCAACTCGAGTGCTTGCGAGCCACTCTCGGCGGTCGATACGTTGAGGCCGCGTCCCTGTAGTCGTTTGGCCAGCGCTTCAATGAAGTCTTCTTCGTCATCCACCAGTAGTACTTTGTGATCGGTCATGGTTGGACCTCCTCGCATTTGGGCCGGGTTTAAGCCCTCATTCTGAACAACCCAATCGGAACCCTGTTTCATCCAGTATGGTGTAGTCGTGCCCGTAAGGACTGTTTCATCGTTGTGTTCGCGGTGGAGCTTCGGTCCAAACCACTGCGACGATCGCAGTAGGGACATGAACCGCGAACTGGGCCAAGGATAACACCCCGCGCTAAGGACGTCAGCCTTGGCTAGTTCGACCACATAGTCGTATCACCCGACTCAAATCCATCCGAGAAGATGAGGCCCGTATTCTCGTGGGCACCCACTTCCGGGGCGTCGCCTGCATAGGCCAGATGGACTCCCTGGCCTGCAGTCCAACTGAGTGGTGTGTCAACTGTGAGCACGTTTAATGCGTAATCTATCGCGAGGAGTCTCGCCTTCTCTGTATCGTCCTGCAATTGGATCAAGTCTCCGATTTCACCGGGGATGCCGTAGCCGTCGAAGAAAAAGGTCACATCGGCGACAGGAATGAGCTGACCTGAGCCGGCAGAGGTCGTCGACGTCACGAACAGGCCTGTGTCGATGTGTGGGCTCGTGTCAGCGAGGCGAAGGTCCCCTCCCATTTCGTCAACAAAGAGCGGGTCCTCGGTCGCGAGAGTGTTGCCGGTCAGAATCACCGTGGCTGGGTTGGGAATCCGGATCTGGGTGGGATCGCCGAAACAGTCTCTGTTCTTGTACAGCAGATTATTCTTAACCTGCTGGTCGAAGTACCTGCCGGTGTCAGTGGTTGCACTCCCGATAATCGCGTGGCAGTCATTGGCGTAGAAGGTGTTGTTGTACATTCGGTTGCCGTAAACCCACAGGGCTTCGTCAGAGTAGTGCTGGTAGCTGACGCCCCCGCCGAGGCAGTTTCTGAAGACGTTGTGCCGAACGATAGTGCGCTGTGCCGCGTGCTGGATACCGTTGTAACTGTGGTCGTCGATGTCTGCTCTTGTTCTGATGAAATCGTTATTTTCGAACAGGTTACGCTCGGTTGAGTCGAGCCTGTATGGAGCATCACTGGTGCCTTCGCAGTCGTAGACCTCGACCGCCTTCTGATCTGGGTTGTCGAAGGTATTTCCGCGAATCACGTTGAACTCAGAACACCTGATGCTGAGCAAGCTGTGGTGGGCAGTGAAGAAGCTGTTCCTGGCGATCAAGTTGTAGTCCGATGCATCCTGCAGCACCATCACGTCTCCATCGCCATTGGCGAACTGGTTGTCAGTGATTCGACAGAACGTAGAACGAGCGAGTTTCATCGATCCGGTTGTACCCACGCCGGTGATATCGAAGACACAGTTTCTGATCTCGATATGTTGTGAGTCGTAGACATGGCCGAAGCCTCGGACGTTGTGAAACTCGAGTCCGTCGATGATGATATGTGCAAGTCCATCCATAGTTATGGCGACGCTGCTTGTTAAGTCGTTGACGGTGGCGAGTTCACCAGGGTAAGCCTGTATCGTGATCGGGTTGCCGGCAGATCCAGAACTCGGCGGCGCGACCTGGCCATATTCGCCTTGACGAAGGAATACGGTGTCGCCTGGGTCGGCAGCGGAGAGGCCGGAACCCAGAGAGGCGTAACCGATCGATGAACCCGTTCCACACGAGCGTGTGGCGACATCATAGGTTGTTGGACAGTCACTCGGGAGGCTGAGATCGACGTAGATTGTCGCGGCACCCGCAAAACCACTCCCCAGAAGCATCGCTATTGCGACTAACGGGCTCCTAGGCCAGGCAAAGGTCATGCGCAGCATCCGGATTCTTTGAGCAAGTGTTCGCTTCATTGCTGAGAGACAACCTCCCTGTGATCCACCAAGACTAAGGCTTTCTGACCTTAACGAACTGTGCCGAAGATCACGGACCGTAGTTCTTAGTTCTCAGCGAGAAGCGCGATGAGTGATGATCGCCAATCTGCTGAATCCGGATCTGGCGGAAGGCGCCCCAGAAGAGTGCGAGCAGGACGCGCCCATGATTCCCTCTGAGGAAGACGACCGATGGTGTACGCCAATGCCGAAAGACTGGCAAGCGTCGATTGAGGATCACCTGAGGCTGAAGCCGCCTGAGCGCGTAGGAGAAGATCGTCAGCTGTGCGGCCTCTGGCGAGCAGAGGATCAACCAGATTGACGGCGTCTTTCGCATTGTCTTGTCCGCCGACTGCGAGGCGCCAGAGAACCCGAAGGCGAATGGCCTCCCGAAACAGAGCCTCACCAGGTTGAACGATGGCAAGGGTGGCTTCGAGAGACGCCACTTCTGGCCATTCGCCTTGGCCCTGCAGACGCCACGACTCCACAATTGCTTGCTCAATGTCGGTCAGCGGCATCAGTCGCCCATCAGGTTGGCCACCCCTCATGATTCGGATTCGCTGCAGGCGAAGTACCAGAGCGCGCACTTCTGAGGATTGCTGACCACGGTTCAAGGCGTCGCTGGTCAGTTGCCACGCAAGTTGAATCCGGCCGCTAGCCTCGGCGAGGAGCGCGAGCGCGATCTGGCGTTGTGCTGGATCATGGATCACTTCTGCCAGCCGACGCGCCCGCATTCCATGCCTGATGGAAAGGAGTCGTCGAATGAGGTAGGCATTGTCGACGGAAAATCCTGACTCTCCGTTGAGAGGGTCAAAGGGGCTAAGAATCCCGTCTGCCAGGTCCCTACCCAAAGCGTGACCCACAGTCTTCGGAGAGAATGCCTCCAGCAGATTATGAGAGTCGTGGATTAATGGGGCGCCGGCGCCGAGAGCCCGCGATCCTTCTTCATTGAGGACCAGTGATGCCA
The DNA here is from genome assembly GCA_024229275.1 of bacterium. Lineage (GTDB taxonomy): Bacteria > Acidobacteriota > Thermoanaerobaculia > Thermoanaerobaculales > Sulfomarinibacteraceae > JAAESQ01. The sequence goes on from JAAESQ010001675.1 coordinate 5,370, forward strand.
CCAGGTCTTCACTGCGGGCGATACCGAGTTCCGGAAGTTCGGCCGATACAGAAGTCAAAGCAGGTTGCGCAACAAGGTCGGTCTCAAAGGGACTCTCCGAAGCGATGAAAAGCAATGCTGCGCCGGTCGGAGGACGGTGCACGATGACGTTGGGGAAGACGTCTGTCAGCGTGGCCAGCACCGAGCGCAGTAGGGACTCGTTGATGAAACCTAGTCCGATCCACTGAACGAAAACGCCACCTGGATGAATGCGGGTCCGAATCAACTCGAAGAACTCTTTGGTATAGAGATTTGCCGAACCAGAGGTCCAAGGGTGCGATGGTTGTGAAACTATCGCATCAAAGGTAGTACTACTCAGGAGCAAGGCGCTTCGGGCGTCGTTGGTGATGAGCCGAACTCGAGGATCTGAGAGTGGATCCCTAAGTCGTCGGGAAGCTACAGAGCGATTCGCACGAATGACTTCCGGTTCGAGTTCGACGACGTCGATCGTCTCAACCGAACTTGGCACGCCATGGAGAGCTTCCCCGGTTCCAAAGCCAATGACCATCATTGACCGGGTACCCGGACGTGTGAGCGACGCTATCGCGCCGAGCCACCGGGTTACGAGATATCCGCCCATTGGCATACCAGGCTGCTGGATCGATCCTTCGGGTAGGCCATTGCTCGAAAGCAGCCACGAGCCATCACTCTCGGTGAGCAAGACCGTGGCATTGCGACCCACAGCGTGGTGCTCGACACGACCGCCAAGGGGCTGCTGGTAGAGCGGCCCCATTCGCAGCACACTCCATGGAGTAGAAGGCGGAAAGAAGGTCAGTACGAGCAGTGCGACCGCTGCAACTCCCACGATTCGATAGTGGCGGATACCCAAGAACAGACTGGAGGCTATACAAAGAAGAAGGTTGACAGCGATAGCCACTGCGAGAGTGCGAGCAAATCCAAGAGCAGGGAGGAGAAGGATTCCGGCAACCACGGATCCAATGATTGAACCAAGGGTTGCCCATCCGTAGACTCGTGCGCTTGCAGGCGCGGCGTGTCGGGCACGCCGGGCCAGCACTCTGACTGCAAATGGATAGGTGGCGCCGATACAAAACGCGGCTGGCAACAGTGCAATGGCGGCGACGAGAGCATCTGTGACCAGGCTATGCCCAGAACTCCAGGCTCCTCCGGAGACATGAGGGAAACGAACAATCATGCCGAAGCTCGCTGCGGTACAAACGGCGATACCTAACTGTGCAAGGCCAAATCCGATGATAGCGTTCTCAATCGTACGGGCGAACCGAGAGGCAATCGCCGAACCTATCGCAATTCCGGCAAGAAAACTCGCCAACATGGTTGAAAACGCGACAAGGCTTCCACCCAACAGGTGGCTGAGTAGGCGGGTCCAGAATACCTCGTAGAGTAGAGAAACTGCACCCGAGCAAATCACTAGAATCGCCAGAATCCAGTCTCGCTGGTGGCGCGCTTGAGTTCGGGCTTGATCGTCAGGGTGACTCTCGAGCGGCGAGAGGAACCTGCTGATAAGCAGTGATGCACCAAAAGCCACAAGGTTGAGGCTCACAGCAACCATCACCGTGCTTTCGAGTCCTAGACTGGGCAGAAGCACAAATCCAGCAAGGGGCGCACCGAGCACGGCACCGGCGGTGTTGATCGCGTATAGCTGACCTGTGACCGATCCAATTTCGGACTGTGTCCTCACTGCGAAACGGGCGAGCAAGGGCAGAGTAGCTCCCATGCAACCAGTGGGAATGGCTAGGATGAGAAATGCCGCGCCCAGATTGAAGAGCGTTAAGGCTGCGCCCCCTGCCGATGGCAATGCGGCCTGCGAACCGAAGAATGCAACGTACAGGTGTTTCGCGGCGACGATGGCAGCTGGTACCGCGAGTGCCGAGAGGCCTGCGACGAGCTCGAGAACGGCGTAGATCAACACCGGCCGCGAGACTCGTGAGCTGAACCTGGCAGCGCACGCTGCACCAACACCGAGTCCCCCCAAGAAAGCAGCAAGAACCGCTGCTATTGCCTGTTCTGTGCTGCCGAAAACGAGGGCGAATTGACGCGTCCACGCGACCTGGTACACCAGAGCAGCGGCGCCCGAGAGAAAGAAACAAATCAGCAGGACCAGCCATCTTGGTCCGCGAGATGGATTTGAACTCTTAGTCGATTGGATGGGATCGTCAAGGCAGCTCGAGCCGGAATCAGTGTGGGGTGACATCAGAGAACTCCGGTTCAACAGACTCACCGCGGCAGCCTATCACGACCTGTGGCTCAATCCGTTTGCGGTGCCCGAAGTAGGGTTTGAGGATGTCCCGAGGTGTGGGACTCAGATCCGGTACTCAGCTATCCATCCACCGAGCCGTATCGGTACCCCCATGAATTCGCATGGCTATGCCCGCCGAGACTCATGAATTGTGGGCTAGGTAGTGACTTCGACAGGATTGAGCTGTCGGTAGTCAGCAACGCCAAGTCCCATGTCCGCTCCGAGGTGTACGAACTCGGGCATCATATGCGCCGTGGCTCCCATAAGATCGCAGACCCATGCATCCGCGGCCACGGGATCGAGACATGCCGTGACAGCGCCGATCTTCTTGACATCCGCCGTGTTACCCCCGGCGGGCCCGTTCTGCATGAGTACTTGCGAAGCATCGACCACCGTGAGCGTCGGCTTCATGAGCAGCGCGAGTTCGGCAATCGTACGCTGGAGGTCGGTATGAAAACTGACACGGGTCCTGCCGGTGATACCGATCCAGTTTTTCATGCCGCCCGTCGCGCTCGTCACACTGTGGTGTTTCACTACTGGCGCATTGATAATCTTGTCGGCGATGATGAACGGCTCGAGGACGTCCCACACACCGAGGCGCTCGGAAAGTCGCACCGTGAAGTACTGTCCGTTGTCGACGAGGATGACCTCAGCTCCTGCGTTCTGTGCGGCGTCGAGAATGCCGCTTCTCGCAAATGTCCTCCGAGGCCTGCCGACTGGACAGTCACTGACGAGTACGCGCCCGGCTCCAGCCTCTCGGCAACTGAGCACAAGTTGCGCGATGACCTCGGGTTGAGTATTAGCCGCCTGACTTGGGAGCCGGTCCCAGCCAACGTTTGGTTTGACCAAAACGACGTCGCCGGGTGAGACGAACGTACTCATACCACCGAGTTCTTCGATTACGGCTCGCACGTTGATTGCAGGGTCTTTTCCGTGAGCAATGACCATCCTCGGGATAGAGGGTGAAACCTCGACTCTGTGATCTGGGATCGTGCGTTCGGCTGAACGTCCAAATCGACGCCACCAGTCGTTCGCGACGAATCCTCCGGCACCCAAAGCACCAGCTCCGAGTAAGGCTCCCCCGGCTCGGAGAACCCACCGTCTCGTCCGGCCGGTTGCTGCAGAACGGGGGGCCGCGGAATCGTCTTTGTGTGGCATGGCAGTCTCCTCGACCCAATCCGTCCGACATTGGGATGGTCAAATACCCAAACGGTGGAGAGGGTCAGTTCTTACAACTGTATCAGGAGGAACTGGCCTTACTATGGGGTCTTCCCACCTCTGAGCACAAGATCCGGAAACGTGCCATTGCAGCCAGAATCGCCACCTGAGAAATCGGTGCCGACCGAGGCGACCATTCCGGTGAATGAGGATCTTGAATTGAGGTCAAATCTGACTGTGAACGTCATCGTCCCACCGGCGGGGAACGACGCCTCGAAATCGACACCGGAAGCAAAATCGCCGACAGGAACCGGCGGTGAGATTATTCCACCCCAAGGGAATAGGAGAGTGCATTCTGGGTCCGAGCTGCCACCCTTGTCCCAGTTGAAATAGGTTCCCAGAATCGAAGTCACCTGTCCGTCCTTAATGACCAGGTTCCCCCCGGAGGCGTACCAAGCACTGTCATAGATCGCAAACTCGTACCTGCCGTCCGGAGAACCACCGGGAGTCAGCGGTTGGAGTGTCATGGGATCTCCGGTCGCCGTATCATTGTCGACCTTACCAGCGAAAGCGATCACCGCACCTTCGAGGACAACAACGTGCAGGGTTGCGTCGTCGAATTCGGAGGCTCCGAGATGCTCGACCGAGAAAAGCTTGGGCTCCCACCCGAGAATCTCGTAGGTGTTCGAACCGAGCTCCCAGCCTTGTGGATCTCTCAGACTGAGGTGAACCGTCGAGCCAGTTCCGGTGGCATCCATGAGAATGAGGTTCGTCCGGAATTGGGTGTTGTGCTTGATGCCAACGATGTCCGTGCTCGATCCGGCCTGTACAGCCGAACTCCTCGGAACTCCCTCGAGGCCCGATCCGAACGTGACTTCACCTTTGAGATTGTAGGAGCGAGAGTTCACCGCGACATTTCGATCGGAGACAATTCGAAACGCACCCGGTGCGGACGTAAGGCCGAAGACACTCTGAATGACATCGTCAAGAACCAAAGTAGTTCCAGGCGGCAAGACGAACGTTTCGCTGATCGGATCCGGATTTGCCTGGTGGCGGATCAACCAGAAGATCTCTATGTTGGCGGGTAGTGTGCTTGGGTTGAATACGTAGAGATCCGTGATCCATAGGCTTTGGTTGTTGCCTCCGCCTCGTACAGCCGCCGGCACAATCACATCCGTTCCCAACTCAAGACCAACGGCACTCGAAGCTGTTGCCAATATCAAGATGCCGATGAGCAGGTGGTGGCTCCGACGCATTTTTTCCTCCCGTGGTTTTTGTTGAATATATTGAGTTCGATGATCGTAGGAATGGCCCTGAGCGATCGGTGAAGAGTGCTGATGGGGGATTGCACAAGAGTCGATGTGGCGAGTGGCAATCCTCATCGTTTGAGCCCTCGCTTGAGTGCGAGGCCAAGGGTTCTTCGTCCGGAAGGCTCCCGCGGTAAGAGTCGGGCGCTGGCTTTCTTGTCTTCGATGTAGTCGTCGATCAGGCGTTCGAGAAGGGGAAGTGGAACCCGGTTATGGAGCAGTACTGCTCGGTGGAACTCTTTGATGTCGAAGTGCTCGCCAAGTTCGTCCTTGGCGTGCTCTCGCAGCTCCAAAATCTTTATCATGCCGGTCTTGTAGGCAGTGGCTTGCCCGCTGTAGTAAAGATACCGATCGATCTGTTGTCGGGATCCTTCCGGGCTGCGGCCCACTTCGTCGATGAAGTAGTCGATTGCTTCCTGGCGGCTCCAGCGGTAGTAGTGCAGGCCGGTGTCGACAACCAATCGGGCAGCTCGAAGCAGATCCCATTGCAGGCGACCCAGCTCCGAGTAGATGTCGTCGTCATACCAGCCGAGTTCCATGACCAAGTGCTCGGCGTAGAGAGCCCAGCCTTCAACAAAGGCTGTGTAAAAGCCGCCACCCTTGGTGAAGAGAGGGACGTCCTGTTCGTTGCCGATTGCAATCTGAAAATGATGGCCGGGGACAGCTTCATGGTAGGCGATGGTCCGCATCCAGTACCTTGGACTGTCGACTTGGTTGCCGATGTAATAGGCCCCGGGTCGCGAGCCGTCCAGAGATCCGGAGAGGTAGAATCCTCCTCCGGCGCCACCTCTGACAATGACCTCAGTCACTGGTTCGATGTCGAAGACTTCTTTGACGTCCTCTTGCGCCTGCCGGATGAAGCCTTCGTTGAGAGGGACGATCTGGGCGGCTGGAATGATGCCAGAATCGACGGCAACCCGGTCGAAACCGTCAAAGTAGCTGATGTCGGATGGGTAACCCAGTGAGTTGAAGGCTTGCCGAACCTGAGTTTGAATCCGATCGACTTCACTGAGGCCTACCTGATGAATTTCGGCTGCCGTTCGGTCCAGGGTGGTGTGGTGACGGAGTCTGGCTGCGTAGAACCTGTCACCATCCGGAAGCTGCCAGACACCGTTCATCGGAGGGGCATGAAGGATCTGTTGGTCGAGCCGTGCGACTAGCGCCTGATAGGCAGGGATCACCGACTGATTGATCGCATTTTCGGTCCTGGCGAGCAGGAGATTTCGCTGGACAGGACTGAGATCAGCTATCGACGAAGTCTTCTCTTCAAAGACCAAGTAGAAGGGGAGGTATCTCGCACTGCCTGGAGTGATGCCTCGGATCTGATCGGCCGCTCTCTGCAGCATGATGGCCGGAGCAACGATGCCGCGCGATTCGCTGTCGTTCAGGTTCTGAATCAGGCAGTTGAGCTGGTCATCTACCTGTCCGAGGCGCGTGACGTAGTCCTCGGCGTTCTGGCGGGTCTCCAGAGGGTGTTCGTCTTCAAAGAGGAGAAAGAGATTATTCTGCGTGCTGAAGCCCTGGGTGACCGGGTAGAAGTGATACATGAATTCATGTTCCACAGCCCAGTTGCTGAATAGCCACGAATAGGAGTCGAATGAGATCTGCTGCTCATAGGTCAGCTCGTTGCGGTCATAGGATTTCAGGATCTCGAAGATGCCGGCCTTGAGCTGATATGTCTCATCGACGAAGGAGTTGCAGATGTTGTCGAGCCGATCGTTTCCGGTTCCCAGCGATTCAGATAGGCCTAGCCCGGTGACCAGTTCGGGACTTCTGATCAGAATCTGCTCGTAGGAAGCATCGACAAACTCGTCGAACTCCAGCCCCTCAAGATCGAGTAGGACAGATTGGATGTCAGCCGCGTGCAGTGACCAATCTGAGCAATTTGCGAGAGTTTGTGAGGGAAAGCCGATCAGTAGAAAAACGAGGCCTGCAGAAAGGGCCAGGGCTCTTTTGGGCATTATTCCTCCCCATGCTGTCTGATTGTTAGAGGGTGGTGGAGGCGCTTTTCCTTCGAAGTCTGTGGTGTAACTCGCAGTTTGTGTACCGCAGAGACACAGAAGGCCACGCATTTGCGTGGCCTTCGGCGAAACGCCGCCAGTAAAAGAGTTCTTCCTAGGTCAATCCGTCGATGATTGTGTTGAATGTCGGGCTGGGACGCATCGCCTTGTTGGCGATCTCGTCATTGGGCATGTAGTAACCACCGACATCGGTGGATTCTCCTTGAGCGGACAACATTTCCTCGGCGATCTTGGCTTCGTTCTCAGCCAACTGCTTGGCCACTGGGGCGAATCGAGACTGAAGGTCGGAGTCCTTGTCCTGCGCAGCCAAAGCCTTAGCCCAGTACATCGCCAGGTAGAAGGAACTACCGCGATTGTCGATCTCGTTCACTTTGCGGGAGGGGAGTCGGCCGTTCTCGAGGTACTCAGCAATCGCCTCGTCGAGGGCCTCGGCAAGGATTGCTGCCTTTGCATTGCCGGAACTCTCTGCCACCTGTTCGAAGGAGGGAACGAGGGCACAATATTCGCCGAGCGAGTCCCAACGAAGGTGTCCTTCCTTGTTGAACTGCTGGACGTGCTTGGGTGCAGATCCACCGGCGCCAGTTTCGAAGAGGCCGCCACCGTTCATCAGAGGCACGATCGAAAGCATGCGAGCGCTGGTACCAAGCTCAAGGATCGGGAACAGGTCGGTAAGGTAATCACGAAGGACGTTTCCAGTAGCTGCGATCGTGTCCTCGCCGCGACGAATTCGCTCAAGAGTGAACTTCATCGCATCGACCGGTTTCATGATGCGAATATCGAGACCGCTGGTGTCGTGATCCGGCAGGTAGAGGTTGACCTTCTTGATGATCTCAGCGTCGTGGCCTCTGCGGTCGTCGAGCCAGAAGATGGCTGGTGAGCCGGTGGCGCGTGCGCGTGTCACAGTCAACTTCACCCAGTTGCTGGCCGGGGCATCCTTGGTCTGGCACATTCTGAAGATGTCGCCGACTTCTACCGTTTGTTCAAGCAACGTGGTGCCTGCGGCATCGACGACTCGGATCGTGCCGTTCGCCGGCGCCTCGAACGTCTTGTCGTGAGAGCCGTACTCTTCGGCTTTCTGGGCCATCAAGCCGACGTTGCCGACGGTGCCCATGGTGGCCGGGTCGAACTGCCCGTTGCGCTTGGCGTCTTCGAGGATCTCTGCGTACATTGTCGCGTAGCAGCGGTCAGGCACCATAGCGACGCAGTCTTGCAGCTGGTCGTCGTTGTTCCACATCTTGCCGCCGTCGCGGACGACGTTGGGCATTGATGCATCAACGATCACATTGTTGGGAACGTGCAGGTTGGTGATGCCGTAGCGCGAGTCGACCATGGCCAGTGCGGGCTGGGTCTCGTAGACCGCGTTGATGTCGGCTTCGATCTCGGCCTTTTTGGCGGCCGGCAGCTTGTCGAGTTTGGCGAGCACGTCGGCGAGGCCGTTGTTGACGTTGGCACCAATCTCTTCAAGGGTGTCGGCGTGCTTGTCGAGTGCTTCCTTGTAGTACACCGACACGCAGTGGCCAAACATGATTGGATCAGAAATCTTCATCATGGTTGCTTTGAGGTGGAGGGAGAGCAGAACGCCCTCCTTCTTTGCCTCTTCTATCTGTGCGGCGTAGAAGGCTCGTAGCGCGGCGACGTTCATGACTGATGTGTCGATGATCTCGCCCGATTGGAGCGCGAGTCCGTCCTTGAGAAGAGTTGTTGATCCATCACCCGCGACGAATTCGATTTTGACCTCGGTCGCGCCCTCCAAAGTGGTCGACTTCTCACTCTCGAAAAAGTCTTTGCCGTCCATGTGGGCAACGCGTGCTTTGGAACCAGACTCGGGCCAGGGCTTCATCATCTTGTGTGGATTCTTCTGGGCGAAACGCTTCACCGACGCTGCGGCCCTGCGGTCGGCATTGCCTTCACGAAGGACGGGATTAACCGCCGAGCCAAGGCACACGGCGAACCGTTCGCGAAGAGCCTTCTCTTCATCGGTCTTGGGCTCTTCCGGGAAATCAGGAATGTCATAACCGTTGGCCTGCAGCTCTTTAATGGCAGCCTGGAGTTGCGGGATTGACGCACTGATGTTGGGAAGCTTAATGATGTTGGCTTCAGGCATCTTGGTGAGTTTCCCAAGTGCTGTGAGGTGATCGGGGACCTTCTGATCCTCGGTCAGGTTGTCCGGGAAGTTGGCGATGATACGGCCGACCAGGGAGATATCCCGAGTTTCGACCTCGATCCCGGTGTCTTGGGTGAAGGCCTGCACGATGGGGAGCAGGGAGTATGTCGCCAGGGCCGGCGCTTCATCGATTCTCGTCCAGATAATCTTCGTTGCTGTCATTTTCCAACCTCGCCTCAAGCTCATTTGCCGCAATCCGGCATGGCAGTCTAACGCTTCCCGGCGGTGGTTGTCAGCCCTTTGTTTCCGTGTGTGCTAACTGCCAAATCTCGTCTCGTGAACACCGCGAACGTTGATGATGGTCAGCGCTGAAAGAAGTACGACAGGGTGAGGGTTCAGATCTGGTCAGGTTCGACTCCAAAGCAGCTGAGTTATGTGAGATGCAACCGAGTTGCAAACAAGTTGTGAAAAGCCGCCGAACCTTTGTAAAACACGCCGGATCTCAACAACCTGAGAGTTTGCTGTCCCGTATGTGCCCGCATGAAAGGGCGAGTGCGGTTGTCGCGGTTTTGGGGCTCATTTGTATTGAAATGCAGTTCCAGAGCGGCGGCTGCCGTGACGCAGGAGGTTGCAATGTGGAAATCCGGTTTCCGGATCTGGGTGGCAGTGTGCGTGCTGCTGGTGGCAACAGGACCATCGTTCGCTGAGGACTGGGAACAGTGGCGAGGTCCAAACGGCGATGGAATTTCGTCCGAGACTGATTGGGACCCTTCTGTGCTCAACGGGACGCAGAAGGTCCTGTGGAGGGCAAACGTTGGATTAGGGCACTCCGCCGTAGCGGTCCGAGACGGCAAGCTTTACACGATGGGATCTCGCCAGGTGCAGAACCGAGGTGCCGACGCGTGGGAAGATGTCGTGCGCTGCCTCGATGCCCGCACGGGTCGCGAGATCTGGCGGTACTCCTATCCAAGTTCGGATCAGGATTGGCCCGGGCCAGGGTCGACGCCTGTTCTCCATGGACCCTACCTGTACACGCTGAGCCGTGATGGCGATCTGCACTGCATCAGGGCAGACAACGGCACCGTAGCTTGGCGACGAAACTTAGTGAATGACGGGTTGGCGCAGGTGCCGGACTGGGGATTCTGTACCTCGGCTTTGGTCGTCGATAGGAAGCTCATTCTCAATGCCGGTGAATCCGGTATTGCGCTCCGGCCTGAGACGGGCAAGGTGATCTGGAAGAGTGAGTCCAAAGCCGGTGGGCTCGCGACACCAGTGCTGATGAAGGAAGGCGACACCGATGTCGTCCTGATTTCCAGTCAAAGGGATCTCTACTCGGTTGAAGTCGCGACCGGGAAAGTGAGATGGAGCGAGCCTTGGGGCACCTATGCCGATCCGGTACTTGCGGGCGATCGGATCTTGCTCACCTCAGGAGGCGACGGCGACAAGAACGGATCGAAGCTGTTCCAGATGAGTAGCGGTCGACCGGAGATGGTGTGGCATAACGAGCGTACCAATTATTCCTTCCAAAGCTGGGTCGCGCTCGACGGTCACGGATACGGTATCGCGCGGGGACGTCAAGGCGCCTTTTTAGAGTGTGTCGATCTGGCCGATGGACAGGTTAAGTGGGCCGAAAAGATCGGCGACTGGGGTGGCCTGGCCGCTGCCGCCGGTAAGCTCATCCTGATCAAGGATCGAGGCGAACTCGTCGTCGTTGCTGCTTCACCGCAGGCTTACGAAACCATCTCGAGTGCCAAGATCATCGACCTCCAGCACTGGCGAACGTATCCGGATTCCCGTCCAAACACTTATTGGACGGCGCCGGTCCTTTCCGAAGGACGAATCTATACACGAACGACACATGGAGATCTGCTGTGTGTCGATGTGAGTGGTTGATCCACTCGCCATCCATGTATGAGGAAGAAAGGAAGACTATCGTGAATACACGACACATTATTGGTGCAGTGGTTCTGACAGTGCTGTGCGCAGCAACGGCTGGAGCACAGGATCTTCTCCAACTCGTGCGGAGTGGGGATCTCGCTGCCATTCAGGAAATCGTTGAGGCGAACCCAGCGATCGTCAACGAGAACGACGACAACAACGCTTCCGCACTGCAACTGGCGGCCGGACGCGGACATCTGGACGTGATGCGCTATCTGCTTGAAAAAGGCGCTACAGTCGACAACAGAGACTCGGATGGCGATACACCGTTGTTTCAGGCCGCGATTGGCGGCCGGGCCGAGGCGATTAGCCTGCTCATTAAAGCTGGCGCCACTTCCAACGATCGCAACAACTATGACAACACTCCGCTGCACTACGCCTGCCAGCGAGGAAGAGTGGCGGCAGTAAAAGTGCTGATTGAAGCCGGAGTCCCTGTCGATGCCTTCGACGAAGACGGAGAATCGGCGCTACTGCACGCGATGTGGAGTCGCAATCCAGAGGTCGTCGCAGTGATGGTAGCGGCGGGTGCAGACGTCAACCTGGTGAGTGATGACGGCACCTCGCCATTGCTGCGGGCTGCTCAAGTTGAAAACGTCGAGATTGTCCGGGGCCTCATCATCGCCGGCGCCGACATCAATCACGCCGGTGAGGAGGGTGACACCGCGCTTCGGAGTGCTGTGACCGGAGGTCAATCGGAGATCGTCGACGTTCTGATGGGCCATGAAGTGAACGTTGAAACCAAAGGAGAAGTCGGTCGGGAGATGCTGCACATGGCGGCAACCAATGGAATGGCCGCTCTTGTCGACCACATGATTGAAAACGGCGCGGACAAGGCCTCCACGAGTGAAGGTGGTGGTTCGCTCCTTCACTCGGCAGCAAGTGGCGGCCTGAATGACCTGGTGACGCGGCTGGTGGAGGAACAGGCCGACGTCGCTGCTCAAGATAGTTCCGGTCAGACACCGCTTCTTCTGGCGGCTCGCGAAGGCCGTGTTGACGTTGCTACGACGCTACTCGGCGCCGACGCATCTCCCGAATCGGCTACGCCGGATCAGCAGAGCGTCCTTCACGTTGCGGCTGAGGCAGGTCATGCCGAAGTCGTATCCCTTCTGGTGGCGCATGGCGCTGACATCGACGCGATCGATCGCAGTAGCAGTACGGCTCTCCATCTCGCCGCTGCGGGAGACCAACTCGAGGCCGCGCGCGAATTACTTGCTGCTGGAGCAAACACCGATGCAAAGAATGGTCATGGCGCCACGGCACTACATGTAGCGTTTGCAAACAACAGTCGCAATGTCGTGGAGCCTCTTGTGGCATGGGGCGCTGATATCAACATGAAGAACGAGAGTCAGGACTCGCCCCTTCACGCTGCTGCAGCGGCGCATCAATCCGACGTAGTGAAGTTGCTGCTTCGACGCGGTGCCAGAGCTGATGTGCTCAATGCTCAGGGGGAGAACCCTCTGCACACTGCAGCGCGTACCTGGAGCAACGTCGGTGTCATCGAGGAGCTACTGGCCTCGGGCGTCTCGATCAACGTCAAGGACGCGTCGGGGAATACGCCGTTGCATCTCGCAGTGAGCCAGTTCCGCGAAGAAAACGCGGCCTTCCTTATACAGCGTGGGGCGCAGCTCGACGCCACGGCAAAGGATGGATCTACAGCTCTTCACTGTGCCGCCGTGCGCGGTATGGACGCGGTGGTCGAGGCTCTGATGAACAAGGGTGCGGACTGCTCGATTCGCGACGGAAATGGCAGGACAGCGGCGCAACTAGCCTCGGATGCTGGCCATGATGAAGCAGTGGCAATGCTCCGCCGGAGCGAGTCGTGAGAGTTCGGGAGGTCAAGGTGAATAAGCATTTGAATCGGGCAGTACTGGCCGCTCTTGCTTGCGTGGTCATAGCAACTCCGGTTGCGGCTGAAGACTGGGCTACCTGGCGTGGTCCGGCCGGAGACGGAATCTCGAGAGAGACCAACTGGAATCCAAAAGCGGTCGAGAGCCCGGGGGCCGTGGCGTGGAAGATCGATGTCGGCAAAGGACATTCCGCTGTGGCAGTCGTGGGTGATCGAGCCTACACAATGGGCTCGAAACTGAAAGACGGAGAAGTGGTGGCCGAGGCGGTGTACAGCATCGACACCAACACTGGCAGAGTTGCCTGGGAGTATGCCTACCCGGCCGAACATCGAGACTACCCGGGACCAGGGGGAACTCCAGTCGTCGAACAGGGCAAGCTCTTCACTGTAGGACGAGATGGGAAGATCCATTGCTTTGATGCTGCTAGTGGATCGGTGATCTGGCGAGTTGATCTTGATGCAGACGGCATCGCGGAGCCGGAGTATTGGGGATTCAACGGTTCAGTCCTGATCGACGGCAATCTGGTAATCATCAACGCCAACACCGCCGGACTCGCTCTCGACAAACGCAACGGGAAGCTCGTTTGGAACAGCGAGGCCGGTCGCAACGGCCACGCAACGCCGGTGCCCTTCGAACAGAATGGCAAACGGTTGGTTGGCATTGTCGGCGCTGGATCGCTCCAAGTTGTGGAACCCCAGACCGGCAAGGTCGTCGGCTCACACCGATGGAATGCCCACAGGGACCCAGCCGCGGTGACCGGTGGTCTGCTCATGACGGGTGGATTCCGTGGCCAGGGAAGCTCACGGCTTGCCATGGGTGAGGACGATATCGAAGAGCAGTGGCAGAACCGCAACCTCGCCGGTGAGTTCATGACAGGTGTAGTGATGGATGGTTTCGCTTACGGCTTTGGCAGGTCTGGGCGCAGTCAGCCGCTGCAGTGCATCAACACCGAGACCGGCGAATTGAATTGGAGTGAGAATCTCGGCGCATATGGGTCGCTGATGGGCGCGGGCGGCAAACTCATCATCATCGACGGCGATGGCGATTTGCTGGTAGCCGAGGCGACCCCAGAGGAGTTCAAGGTGGTCTCTAGGGCCAAGGTCTTCAGCAACATTAAGAACTACGACAGCTACCCAGATGGCGATCCGGATCATTGCTGGACGGCACCGGTGCTTTCCAACGGACGAATCTATGTGCGTTCGAGCTATGGGCAGCTCGCGTGCATCAAGGTCGCAGGTTGAGTGCCATGACTGGGCTGCCGATTCAGGTGAATTGTGGTTGCAGCTGCACGAGCCAGGTCGTGGTGTGCAGATGCGAGCATGCACAGTTGATATCACCCGAAACCATTGCCGGATTCGATGATGCACTGAATGAAGTTGATGTAGACGTTGTGTACGTCGATGACTTGTGCAGGCTGGCGGCCGATCGAGACGTACGCCTGGCCGGGTTGAGTTCGTCTGGCTCGTTGCACGTAGTGGCCTGCTATCCGCGAGCCGTACGCTGGCTTCTCCACGCTGCGGGCGTCCCACTCGAGGAAAAGGAACTCGTTGTCTACAACCTTCGCAGCAGGCCGGCCGACGACATCGTTGCCGACCTCACCAATTCCACATGTATGCGTGAGGAGGTTGCGGTCTCGCGCATAGCGAGCAGAGATAACTGGCTTCCATGGTATCCGGTCATCGACTACGAGCGCTGCGACAACTGCGGTCAGTGCGCGAGCTTCTGCATTTTTGGAGTCTACAACACGCGTGAGGATGGCGGCGTTGAAGTTGCCGCTCCGAGGAACTGTAAGGCTAACTGCCCGGCCTGTGCTCGGATCTGTCCGCAGGGTGCGATCGTCTTTCCCAAGATTGCCGAGTCGCCAATCAACGGCGACGAGATCACTGATGAGTCTCTCATTCAGGCCAATCTTCAGATCAACGTCGCCGAGATCCTTGGCGATGATCCTAGGGCAGCACTGGTTGCACGACGGGCGAAGGCGCAGCGTCGCCTGATCCGCAAAAATGCTCTAGCAACAGCTGAGGCAGAACGTTGTGCATGCTCCGATGAGGCTTCAGGAAAACCGTTGCCGTGCGAGGTGCAGACGTCCGCGAAACCCTGCTGCGGGGGAGAACAGCGCTCGTGATAACTCGATTTGCCAGCCGTATGCTCACCGAAGTGGCGCCGCGACCGCTGGTGCGGTTTGGTGTGAACTTTGGTCTCAAGGGCATGATGGCCGTGCATGCCTTCAAGCGCCGGATTGAACGCGATGAGTTTTTCCCGGCGTTCCTTTTCCTCTCAGTAACCGATAGGTGCAATTTACGATGTCAGGGCTGTTGGGTCAGCTCAAACGGCTCGAAGCGGGAGCTTGACCTCGATTCCCTCGACCGCCTCATCGTCGAAAGTGCACGCAAGGGAGTCTCGACTTTTGGCATCCTCGGTGGCGAGCCTTTGATGCATGAGGGTTTGTTAGAGCTATTTGCTCGCCATCCCGAGAGCTACTTCCTGCTCTTCACTAACGGCACGATGATCACAGACGAGGTCGCCGAACGGCTGCGGCAGCTCGCCAATGTGAGCCCGCTGATCAGCATCGAGGGCCGAGAGAGCGTCAGCGATGAGCGTCGTGGAGGCAGTGGTGTGTACGAGAGGTCGATGAAGGGTGTCGATCAATGTCGTCGCCAAGGCCTTGTGACTGGGGTTGCCACCAGCGTGTGCGCCTCCAACTACGACGATCTCGTCAATGAGGCCTTCGTGCGTGAGTTGGTTGAGCGTGGAGTTCACTACCTATGGTTCTACATCTACCGGCCGGTCGGGCCCGACCCGGCCCCTGAACTTGTGTTGAAGCCGGAACAGATCCTCGGTCTGCGACGCTTCATGGTCGATATTCGGTCCAGAGTCCCGATGCTCATCGTCGACTCCTACTGGGATCATGACGGTCGTGCGATGTGCCCGGCTGCGGTGGGCATCGGCTACCACGTTGGCCCTGGAGGCGACATCGAACCGTGTCCTCCGGTGCAGTTCGCACGAGAAAACATCAACCAGGGCAAGAGCCTTGCTGATCTCGTTCAGAACTCTCAGTTCCTTGCACGGTTTCGCGAGGTGGCTTCGACGTCGACTCGCGGATGTTTGCTGATGGAGCGACCTGAGCTTCTTCTTGCAGCTGTGGCCGAGTCGGGTGCACACGACAGCAGTGGCCGGGGCTCGGCGGTGGCTGAACTCAAGAGCCTGCAACCGTGTCCCAGTCATCACGTGCCCGATGCCGAGATTCCGGAATCTTACTGGCCCTATCGACTGGCGAAGAAGAATTGGTTCTTCGGGTTTGGTGCCTATGGCTGAGACGCTCTCCTGCTGTGTCGGAGTTCCGAGCGAAAGAGAACGGCGTGAAGAGTCCCGCCGTGTGGCGCGTGAGGTGATCGAACAAAAAGGTCTGATTCCGCCACTGGCGCTCGAAGAGCTGCGCGACATTGCGGGTAGTTTAGGCAACGTCGCGAATCAGA
The DNA here is from genome assembly GCA_024229275.1 of bacterium. Classification (GTDB taxonomy): domain Bacteria; phylum Acidobacteriota; class Thermoanaerobaculia; order Thermoanaerobaculales; family Sulfomarinibacteraceae; genus JAAESQ01. The sequence continues at coordinate 21,475 of JAAESQ010001675.1, forward strand.
ACTTCCTGATGGTGCTACTCAACAATGCGCTATGGGAGAGAACGGTCGCCTCGATACCGTTCGACCGCAGAGTGTTACTGCTCCCGCAGTGTCTGCGGGACCGAGAATCATGCCCCGCCGAACTCGATGAGTTCGGACTGCTATGCGAGCAGTGCGGACGATGTCCGACGGGAGAACTCATGCGTGAGGCTGAAGACCTGGGATACGTCGTTCTGGTGGCCGAGGGGACGACTGTGGTGACCACACTGCTGCAGACCGGTCAAGTGGATTGCGTCATTGGAGTCAGTTGTCTGTCGACCCTTGAGCGTTCTTTTCCGTACACCGTTTCGGCCGCCATCCCTGCATTGGCGTTACCGCTGATCAGGGAAGGGTGCGACAGTACTCAGGTCGATGTCGACTGGGTTCGTGAGGCCGTCAATCTGAGGTCGAGTGAACAGTGGCGGGGACATCTGGCGTTGGACGCGCTGCGCTCCGAGGTCGATTCATGGTTCTGTGCAGAGTCGCTCGAGCAACTCTTGCAGAGAGAAGGAACGCAGACAGAAGCTCTAGCTGCGCAGTGGATGGTGAGTGGTGGCAAGCGATGGCGACCATTTCTGGCAACCTGTGTGCAGCGCGCACTGGACGAGGGAAACAACGATGAAGCGATGAAGCGGCTCGCCGTCGCTGTCGAGTGCTTTCACAAAGCTTCGCTGGTGCATGACGACATCGAGGACGATGAGGAACAGCGCTACGGAGTGCCGGCCATTCATCGCCGACACGGTGTGCCGATCGCCCTCAACGTTGGCGACCTACTGATCGGTGAGGGGTATCGACTCATCGCCGAATGCGGACTCTCCGCAGATCATCAGGTTCGCATGCTTCGAGTAGCGGCAGAGGGTCACCGTGAACTGTGCCTTGGTCAAGGGGAGGAATTGGACTGGACACACGATCCTGGGCCGCTGACAGTCGCGGAAGTCGTCGAGATTTTCCGTCGCAAGACAGCGCCGGCGTTCGAGGTCGCACTGAACCTTGGCGCCATCTGCGGAGGAGCCAACGATGAAACCTGCGCGGTTCTTGCCGAGGTCAGCCGCTGGCTTGGGATTGCCTATCAAATCCGTGACGACATCGAGGATTTCGAAGCGCAGGACCTGGATGCTATGCACCCCTCATTGCTGGTTGCATTAGCTCTTTGGCGAGTCGATGCCAAGACGCGAAGCATCCTCGAAGACGAGCTTGGTGGTGGTTGCTGGAATGGGGGCGCCGCGGTGCTCAGGCGAGTCGTCAAAGAGCATGGGCTTGTCGAGCATGCGTGGAGAATGTACAGCGAGTACCGAGAGGGTGCCCTTGCGGCGCTTCGACCGCTCGATCATCAGCCACTGAAGAGTCTGCTCTTTCAACTCATCCACAAGATCCTGGCCGAACTCCCGGCAGACGTGATGATCGCAAGCCACTCGTCTCGAAAAACGGCGACGACGCGAGTACTGCCAGTTGGAGTCACCACACAAGAAGGCGCTGAAGATGCAGCACTCTAGTTTGGGGTCTGTAGCTGCAAGGTCGAGCTCCCTGCTTGAGGCGGGGACAGCTGACATCATCGCCGACTACGTCGAAGGACAGCTCAATTCGGACGGGGGTTTTCGTGGTCGCTCCAACGAGAGCGACGTCTACTACACCCTCTTCGGTATTGAATGCTTGGCTGCCTTGGGCAGGGTGCTGCCGGTGAACACGGCCAAGTCCTTTCTCGCTGCGTTCGGTGACGGCGACGATCTCGATCTGGTTCATCTTTCATGTTTGGCCCGTTGTCTTAGCCGATGCTTCGGTGAAACTGAGGCTGCTGCTCGTCAGAGCCTCTTTCTCAGGTATGACGAGTTCCGTGATCCGGATGGCGGCTATCGACTGAACCCACAGGCACAGCATGCGTCGATCTACGCCGGGTACCTGGTTGCGGTGGCCCACGAAGCTAGTGGCCTGCCGGTGCCGGATGCAGCTGGAATCGTGAAATCGATTGGTCAACTTCGAGCCGAAGATGGAGGATTCTCCGATCTGCCGAATGCCGTTGAGGGGACGACCACTGTGACCGCAGCGGCGGTCGTGCTTCTCGCCGGTCTGGCCGATCACGTTGATGGCGAGGCCACTCGATGGTTGCGGGCCCGCCGCAGTGCGTTTGGAGGTTTTGTCGCGGGACCGAGAGTTCCAGTGCCGGATCTCCTTTCAACGGCGACAGCGCTCCATGCCTTGACGGTTACCGGCGCATTGCCAAGCCAAGGACTGAAAGACATTGCGGAGTTCATCGAAGGGTCTTGGCAACCTTGCGGAGGCTTCAGCGCCCATCCGATGGATGTGTCACCGGATTGCGAGTTCACCTACTACGCACTGCTTGGCCTTGGCGCATTGGCGGAGGCCGCGTGAGGAACTCGAGCCACGATGTCGAAAGGTGCCGAGTGAACCTCGAGGCACGCCTGATTGACGAGGCGTGCGATTGGGGGCCGTGGCGTGGCAAGTTGTCGTCGAGCGCTCTAGCAACGGCAGTTGCAGTGGTCGCCTTGATGCAGGCCGGTCATGATCAGGATGTAGAGCGGGTGCATGCTGGGATTCGGTGGTTGCAACGCAATGCCAATCAGGACGGGGGATGGGGCGACTCTCCTGAAAGCCGCAGCAACATCAGCACGACTTTGCTCGGCTGGTCAGCCCTGAGTCTGTTGGCGAGACCACTGCCTGCCGATATGCCGGCCCTGATTCGCTCTACGGCGTGGCTACGGTCGCGCATCGGCAACCTCGATTCGAGTGCAATCGAGAAGGCCGTACTCAACGCATATGGCAACGATCGAACCTTCTCTGCACCGATCCTGTTGATGTTGGCTGTGTGCGGCCAGCTCGGAAGCAGCTGGACGCGAGTGCCGCAGCTGCCGCTCGAGATTGGAGCGCTGCCGCAGTGTCTGTTCCGTTGGATGCGGTTGCCGGTGGTGAGCTACGCAGTTCCTGCACTCATCGCCGTCGGGCTCGCGCGGCACTGTAAGGCGCCGACTCGATTGGCGTCTCTACGCTGGATACGGAATCTCCTCGCACCGAGGCTGTTGAATCGGCTCGAGCGATTGCAGCCGGAGAACGGTGGATTTTTGGAGGCAACTCCGCTGACAGCTTTTGTGGTGATGAGCCTCTGTTCCGCTGGTTTGAGGGAACACCCTGTGGTGAGTGCCGGCGCCAGTTTCCTTCGCCGTTCTCAGCGCAAGGACGGGAGCTGGCCGATCGATACCGATCTCGCCACGTGGGTTACAACTCTAGCTGTCAAAGCACTCGCTGAAGAGGATGAGGTGGCGAGTGCTCTACCTCAAGGTCGTACTGCCTCGATTCGTGAGTGGTTGCTTGGTCAGCAGCTTGCCAAGAAGCATGTGTTCACTGGAGCCGCGCCTGGCGGCTGGTCGTGGACCGATCTCCCCGGCGGCGTTCCGGACGCCGATGACACCGCCGGCGCGTTGCTGGCGCTGCACTCGTTGAATGACGGCAGTGATGCTGTTCGCTGCGCCGCCACTGACGGTGTTCGATGGCTGCTCGATCTTCAGAACGGGGACGGCGGTCTGCCGACCTTCTGTCGTGGTTGGGGGCGACTGCCCTTTGACTGCAGCTGCCCGGACATTACAGCGCATGCTCTCCGCGCGTGGATTGCATGGAGTTCTCACCTCGATTCGGAGTTGCGCCAGCGTGCTGAACGCGGTATCGAGCTTGCGATCGCCTACTTGAGCGAAGCTCAGCGCGACGACGGATCGTGGTTGCCGCTGTGGTTCGGAAGCCAGTGGATGCACGACGAGAACAATCCGGTGTACGGAACGGCATTGGTGATGGATGCCCTGCGGGATGATCGCGTGTCAGGACATCCGACGGTGGCGCAGATGGTGTCCAATGCGGAATCGTGGCTTGTCGCAGCACAGAATCAGGATGGTGGGTGGGGCTGCGACCGGCATGGCGCGGCGACCTTTGAGGAAACAGCTTTGGCGGTGGCGGCACTCACTTCGAGTGAACGGGACGATGCCGTCGACCGGGGTGCTGACTGGTTGGTTCGCAACTGCGCAGTTTCTCCTATTCCGGTGGCTGCGCCCATCGGACTTTACTTTGCCAGTCTTTGGTATTCGGAACGGCTCTATCCACTCATCTTCGGTGTCAAGGCGCTGCGACGTATCGCTTCAGACAGACGCAAACGCACTCGGCAGATGGATCTGGAAGGTGTGGCATGACGCACCTCGAGCGGAACCAGTGGCTGTTTGATCGCGTGCCAACCGTCACCGCCGCGGTGCTTGCTCTGGTCTGCCTTGGCTGGTGGATGGGTCACGATCCAAGCGCTTCACTCACCGAGTTCCGGCCCGGTATGGACGGACGTCCCGAAGGTGCCGGGCTCGATCCCAACGAGGTAGTCAACATCGGTGAGTTCTTCGAATCCTTCGATACTGAAGCCGGTGATATGGCTGGGGAGTGGATTCAATTCCGCGGTCAGAACTCGGACAACATCCTGAGCGAAGGTGTGGCGCTCGCAAGGTCCTGGCCGGAGGATGGCCCGCCGGAACTGTGGTCGATTGACCTGGGGGAAGGTCATGCCGGTGCTGCAGTCGCCGCGGGTCGTGTCTACGTGCTTGACTACGACGAAGAAGCTGGAGCGGATGTCCTGCGGTGTCTCTCGCTCGCCAATGGACGTGAATTGTGGAAACGCTGGTACGAAGTGCGCATTAAGCGTAACCATGGGCTGTCTCGGACTGTACCTGCCACAAACGGAGAGTGGGTCGTTACTCTCGGGCCGCGCTGTCATGTGATGGCAGTCCATGCGATCACTGGAGATCTGCTCTGGGGCATGGATCTGGAGCGCGACTACGGCAGTCAAACTCCGTTCTGGTACACCGGCCAATGCCCAATCATCGACGACGGAGTGGTGGTACTGGCGCCTGCCGGTGACGATGTGCTTCTGATGGGAGTCGACTGTGCCACAGGTGAGATCGTGTGGCATACCCCAAATCTGAACGGCTGGCAGATGTCGCACACCTCGGTCATGCCGATGGAGCTGAGTGGTCGTCGAATGTATGTCTACAGCGCCATCGGCGGGATAGTCGGAGTCGCAGCGGATGGCGAAGACCGTGGCCAAATCCTGTGGCAAACAGATCTGTGGAGTCGGTCGGTGCTTGCGCCCTCGCCGGTCGTTCTGCCCGACGGTCGTATCTACGTCACCGCTGGTTATGGCGCCGGTAGCATGATGCTCAAGGTGACTCCGTCGGACGACGGATTCTCAGTGACCAAGCTGCAAGAGATCAAACCGACCGATGGCCTGGCTTCCGAACAGCAGACGGCGTTGCTCTACGACGGGCATTTAATCGCAATCCGGCCCAAGGACGGTGGCGAATACCGCCAGCAGCTGGTGTGCGTGCATCCGGATGATTGCACGCAGATGACGTGGGCCAGCGGCCCCGAACAGCAGTTCGGTTTGGGACCCTATCTCATTGCCGATGACAAGGTCTTCGTCCTCGACGATGACGGAGTGCTGACACTGCTCGAGGCCAGCACGCGACATTATCGCCAACTCGCCCAGGCACAGGTGTTGGACGGTCACGACGCATGGGCGCCGATGGCTCTGGCGGGGAGTCGCCTGGTGTTGCGGGATTCGAAGCGAATGGTGTGCCTTGACGTCGGATTAGGCGCGGGTGAGGGGGTTTGATGCCATGAAGAAGATGTCCAGACGAGATGTTGCTGCTGCAGCGGTGCCGCTGCTGACAGGATTGATTCATCTTGGGTGTGGTCGCAGAGAGGAAGGAACCACGGCGAAGTCGCTTGAGTACTCGATCGATCATCTACGGCACGTCGATCCGGAACTGCTGGCCTATGACGAAGTCACACCCATCGACGTCGCCGCGGACAAATTGCGGGGAATCTCGGCGGGTACGAGGGGGCGAGTGTTCGTCGCCGCAGATACCGCTTTGATCGGGTTCTCGGGTAACCGCGAGACTCATCGGTTCGACGTCGAGGCGCCGGCCGGATGCCTGGCGATCGATGAGGACGGCGATCTCTACGTGGGATTCGACTCCCATGTCGAGGTGTGGAGCCATGAAGGGCAACGAGTGGCTGCCTGGCAGCCGGTCGCGAGCGAGGCCATGATCACTTCCGTCGCTTTGACCGAAGACGAGGTGTTAGTCGCCGATGCCGGGACCAAGCTGGTTCATCGCTACGATCGCCAGGGTCAGGAGATCGGGGTGATCGGGAAGAAGGACGAAGACAGAGGGATCTCTGGATTCATCGTTCCGAGCCCGTTCTTTGATCTTGCAGTAGGTTCGGATGGATTTGCCTGGGTCGTGAATCCGGGGCGCCAGTCGATCGAGAACTACGCACCCGACGGTAGCCTGCGATCGTCGTGGGGCGAGGCCGGGATGGACATCGAAGGATTCTGTGGCTGCTGTAACCCAACCCACCTGAGCGTGCTTCCCGACGGCAGTTTTGTCACCGCTGAAAAGGGACTTCCGAGGGTCAAGGTCTATGCGCCGACCGGCAAGCTGAAGGCGGTCGTCGCCGGTCCCGATCAGTTCACCGAAGGGGTTGTTGGTCTCGACTTGGCGGTTGATGAAATGGGCAGGATTCTTGTCCTCGATCCAGCGCAAAAAGCGATTCGCGTTTTTCAGGAGAAGAGCGCGTGACTGATCGACGAGGTTTTCTGCGATTGATCGGACGCTGCGGCGCTCTTGCCGGGTTGGGTCTACTCGGTGCGTTTCTTGTTGCTCCGACAGATGGGCGCAGACACCTGATTGGCTGTGGCCAAGGTTCGCAGTGTCGCGGATGTGGCCGTCTCCCGGATTGCGCTGAGCCAGAGGCCGATCGACAGCGATCGATCGATCTGCAAGGTTCGCGAGGCGTCAATGGCTGAGTCGCGTCAGCTTCCGGTCCTCAATCGGCGGGCTTTCCTCAAACGCGGAGTCAAGGCTGCCACTGTGCTCGGTCTGGGAGGTGTCGCCGCGTTTGCCGGGACTCGATCACAGGCACAGGACATGGTGTGGCAGATAGATCCTTCGATTTGTGAGCAGTGTGAGCGCTGCGCAACGCATTGCGTGATGGCAACGTCGGCGGTCAAGTGTGTCCACGCGTTCGACGTGTGCGGTTACTGTGCGCTGTGCGGTGGCTATCACAGTCCGGATGCCAAAGTTCAGGATACGGCTGCTGAGAATCAACTTTGCCCGACGGGGGCTCTGATCCGGAAGTACATCGAAGAGCCCTTCTTCGAGTACACCGTCGACGAGGCGCTCTGCATCGGTTGCGCCAAATGCGTGAAGGGATGCTCGGCCTTCGGTAATGGGTCGCTCTACTTGCAGGTGCGGCACGATCGCTGTCTCAACTGCAATGAGTGCGCAATCGCAAGAGTGTGTCCTTCCGATGCTTTTGTTCGACTGCCGATCGAACAGCCCTACTTGCTCCGAGGGGGTCAGGGGGTCTAGATGAGGCGGGTCGTAGGTGTTGTCTGCGCTGTTGTCGTTGCAGTTCTCGTAACGTCTTCATTGTCGGTGGTCGAAGCCCAACAGCGTTTTCCGAGGCCCGAGTTTGACAGTGACTATCAGTTGCCTGAGACCACAGCGCCATTGGCGACCTCTCAGATAGTCGAATTCACCGACATCATCGTGCTTGCCACAGCCCTTGCCTTTGCGACTTACTTCGCC
>JAAESQ010001676.1 GCA_024229275.1 bacterium
GAACACGCTGCTGAACTTGATTCGGATGCGTCTAGCGCTGACATATATCAGGGCACCGATCTTGAGCAGCCTGGTTCTGATGGTCGATGTTTGTGCGCGCTCGAGCGGTGTGTCGACGAGCGCGGTTCGTCGCAGCTCGTTCATCAGCGTGTACGCAACGGCCGAAAGCCACACTCGGAGCTGATTGCCGCGCATCTTCGAGCTGCTCGCCCGGTCGCCGAACAAGTCGAGCTGGTGCTCTTTGATGCGGTTCTCAGCCTCGCCCCTTTGGCAGTACAGGTCCTCATATAGCTCCCGAGCATCACAGAAGATGGAGTTGAGCGAGGTCACGACGAAGCGCGGGTTGGACTTGCCTGGCAACTGTTCGACCTTGGCGACGACACGACGCTCTCGGCTCCATGTTTTGAGGGTTTGGTAACGCAGCTCCTCGAACTGTCGGACTGCGCCGCCGATCAGCGCCTGTCGTTCGCGAACGAAATCGAGCTCGTAGGATATCATCGACTTCAACCGCGAGTTGCCCGCCAAGCCGATGACGTACTCAACGTTGTTCCCCTCACACCACGCGAAAATGTCCTCACGGGCGAAGCCGGAATCAGCACGCAGGACCAGCTCGACCTCCGGCCACTGTGCCCGCAGCGCCGGGACCAACCGAGCAAGTGCCTCGACCGTGCCGTCACAGCCATCTCGATCTGCGCTACGCAACCGCGCCATCAGAAGATCACTGCCGCAGAAGATGTAGAGCGGCAGGTAACAGTAGTTGTCATAGTAGCCGTGGTAGAAGCGCTCCTCCTGGTTGCCATGCAACTCGATATCGCTCGGGTCGATGTCGAGAATGAGGCAAGGCGGAGTCTCGTACTTGTGCGCATCGATGAACTCGTCAACGAAGAAGCATTCAACGTCCTCCTCTCGCGCCACAATCTTTTTGTACCGCGACTTGGAACTGGCATCTCGAGGAGTCAACTCCAACTGATTCAGAGTGCTCTTGCCTGCCAATGCGTGTCCCCGGTCACGTTCTCGAGTTCTTTTCGCCCCCGTCGGGTCGAGTTTGCCAACTGCGGTGGCAAACAGAGCATCATCGCGCAAGGTGTCGTGGTCGTTCAGGTCCTCGTACCCCAAGCAAAGCGCGTACACCCGCTGACGCAGCATCCCCAGTACACCGTGCTCAATCAACTCCGGATTGCGGTGGTCGGTGAAGCACTCCGAGAATCTCTCCACTATCCCCGTGCGCAGGTCGAGCTCTCGAAGTATCAACGCGCCGCCGTCTGACGACACCCGACCCGCGTCGAAATCTCCGATCACTTGCCGTCTACCAAGCCCTTCAAATTTGATCTGTTGCGGAATACACTGTGTCTGCATCGAGTCACCCTTTGATCTGGATTCAACACCTTGATCTTACAAGGGTTTGGCTCGATGCTCTACTATCCTCTGTGAGAAATGCGGGCTAGCCAAAGGCTTTCTCGACCGTGGCGATCTCGAACACGCTGCCAAGGCAA
>JAAESQ010001677.1 GCA_024229275.1 bacterium
AGCACCCAACCACGGAAGCTACCCTTCATGAACAGAAGGGGCAGTACGATTGACTGCTCGAGCTGAGTGCTCAATGCTCCGACGATGAGGAAATATCCCTCATAGGCCAAAGCCGGCAGAACTGCCCCTGCAACAAACCACCTGACTCTCGACCATCGATCCTCATGTGACCACATGAGTGCGCCCAGAACCAGGAGCATGACGACCGACGGTTGCCAGGACAGCACACTGCAGGCGGAAAAAACTCCCGCCCAGAAAGGTCGATACCGACAGTACATCAACAGCGCCGCAACGAGGAAGAGCAAGACAAAGGCCTTTGTCTGGTTTCCCACTACCGCATCACGAGAAGTGGCGAACAACGACAGAAAGATGACCACTGAAAGAACGCCTGCTCGGATGCTCCCGGATATGGTGAAGGCAAACACAGCAATCAGACCGGCAGTGAGTACATGACAACTCAGCGACACGAGGCGCGAGGCGGAGAGATCCGAGACTCCGATCCGCCGCCCCCCGACCATGGCCGAAGCGGTCAATAGATCCGGCAGTGAGTTCCTGGGATCAACAATACTCGTGTGGGGTGGCCGACCAGAGGCGCATCGTTCAGCGCGGTAAAAGAAGATCTGGTTATCGCTGGTGATTGGATGCTCGGACGGAGAGAACAGAATCAATGTACTTGCTACGCTGGCAACAACGCCGAGGAGAAAAAGGTACCATCGTAGTAGCCGATTCGAACTCTCGTTGTTCGGCATGGACCCACCCGAAAACGTCATCGATGTAGAAGCCGGAGGATTCGTCCTATCATCGAGAGCTTGGACTGGTCATGAGCTGCGTCTCGGTACTCCGGTCCAGGCATCGGTCGCTCACCGCTGCGATCGAGTGCCGCCATAAAGTCGGCAACGCTTCGATCCTCGACCAGTCGCCCGTCAACCAGGCCACTTTCAATCCAATCGGAATCGATGACCTGGTTATCGTAGAACTCACGCAGTCGATCCATTTGATGCTGTTCGTAGAGCCATCGCCAGCATGCACTTGTCCCAGGAGGGAGGTTCTCCGGCCGTTCAACCGCGCTGTTTCCTTGAACAACTTTGCGCTCGAACTGCGAGTAGTTCCGCATTGGATAGTGAAAGACACACAGGGGCGGTCTCATCCACCGCTTCTTGAAGTTGGGAGATGACAACGTGTGGCAGCCCCGGGGAATACTGACTGAAGCATCGGCTCGATGACAGACTTTCCCCGGCAAAGGACGTCCGATGGCGTTGAGCGAACTCACTTCCCGTATCACCATCGTCTCGAAAAATAGACCACCATCTGCTGGTTGAATTGGCAAAAAGTTGAAACGTGGAGCTCGGGTGAATCCCATCTTGCGGGGGATCCTCCCCAGAGCCGTCTTTAATGATCCCACTTGAGGCCACCAGAACTCATCACCATCTGCATGCACGATCCAGTCAGCATGATGGTGTTGCGCCGCGGCCCGTGCCATCCGAGTGACCCACTCTGATTGGAGGAACGTCCGGCCCTCTTCGAGGGTCAGTTCGACAAGTCCCCGCTCCTCGTATGACTTAAGATACTCGAGTGTTCGATCCCGCGACCGGTGAGCCGTAACCATCACAAGGTCCACACCTTGGGCAAGGTGGTAGTCAATATTCGCCCGAATCGTCTCCTCTTCGTCTCGCACAACAAG
>JAAESQ010001678.1 GCA_024229275.1 bacterium
CTACGGAAGTTCCTCGAGATCGGCGAGATCCTTGGCCCTGCCGGCTGCAACCTTGTTTATTTTGAGATGGTGCAAACTGATGAGATCGACATCAACGCCGTCAAGCTGATCTTGCACACGATGGGAGTATGCTTCGTCGAATTCGACGCCCGAGATCTCAGTCAGTATTTCAATCCTCATCGGGGGAAGACCCATGCGAATGACTCGGTCTGATTCGAGGAAGAGACTCTCGTCGAGTGTGTCTCCACCAAACCCGAATGTCTCGAGAGCTGTGACGACTCTTTGCGCGTTTTTCTGGTTCCGAGCTATCCAGACGTCGATGTTCATTGTTGCTCGCGGGTAGCCGTGGTATCCAACCGCATATCCGCCGACCAAGAGATACCTGACGCTATGGCCTCTCAGACACCTCAAGAACTCTTTGAAGTCTGGTGGTAGATGGATCGTACCCATAGATTACCTGCCTCATTAGCTCTAGGGCGGCCAGCCTTTCAGCTGGGGTCTTCGAAAGCCAGTACTCACGCTCGTCGGATCTCTCTCGAAGGTTTGTGACGACTACTGCGGATCGATCAACCGCCGCGTTTTCAGCGAGTTTCATAAAGACTATTATACCGGACACATCGGGCCTATGGCCTGTCGCGACACATTCTTGCCCCATCCCACTGCCGCCGCCCTCGCCTTACTCATTCTCACATTCGCATCAGCCGAGGCCGGCGGTTGCAGCTCCACAATCGATCGGCTTTGTATGAACTCTTGTTTCTTCACCTGTGGGGTGGCGACGATCGTAGGACGATCGTCACGTCTCGTGGGACCAGCGAATGACTGTACTCAGCTCGCCTTGCGGCTTGCCACAGCCATAGATCGCTGCTCCTCGACGAGTGCAGTGGATCCAGATTCATTTAATCTCGACAGCCGGGGCCATCAGAGGAAGCATCTCGTTACTTCATTAGTGATAGTCAAGTCCTCCCGACAGCTCAAGGCAAACTGCACCCCCCAGAGCATAAGGAGCAGGTAACAGACTTGACTGATTTTTTTGGTTTCGGCCCTTTTTTCTCCTCATGCCGGGTTCCTCTGCCCGGCATCCTTTTTCTTCCTTCACTTTCGAGCTGTCTGCAGGCGTGCCGCGTTTGTTCGAGTGGGACTTCTCCTACTCAGTATTCAGCAGGCTGATCGGGTTGACCGAGATGGCGCGCCATGCTGGGACGGATGTCGCCAGTACTGCGACCACAGAAATCACTCCAGCAACCCCCACGAAAGTGACAGGATCCCAAGGCGAGACACCGAACAATGCCCCCGCGAGAAGTCTGGCGAAACCCAGAGCGAGCACGATTCCGATGCCGAGTCCGAGTCCGAGCTGGGCGACGCCGCGTCCGACAATCAGGCCTACAATCCGTTGTCCGCTAGCACCAAGGGCCCGGCGCACACCGATTTCTGAGGCACGGTACGCCACTTCGTTGGCCAGTATTGCGTACAATCCTCCGGCAGCGAGAAGTAATCCGATGGCCGCAAAAATGGTGAAAAGAGAGGCGAGTAGCCTCGGGCCGAAGCGTTCCTCGTCAATCCATTGTTCCAGGCTGCGCACCCAGTAAATGGGTAAATTAGGGTCGAGACTCGCGACTGCCTCGCGCATAAGTTCAGCATGAGCCAGCGGCTCGCTTTCAGTGCGCAGAGCGATGCTCACGAAGCGGGGAGGGTCCTGTGCGATGGGAAGGTAGACGGTTGGTTGAACTGGATCGTCGATCTCGTCCTGAAGCACATCCGCGACAACGCCCACGACGGTGGTCCATGAAGTATCAGGATCATCTGTCTCGCCGAGACGAAGTCTGCGACCTACGATTGCACCGTCCTGAGTCGCCCTTTCTGCGAAGGTCGCGTTGACGAGAGCGACGCGAGGAGCACTCAGGTCATCTCCGCGAGTGAAGGATCGGCCCTCCAGCAAGGAGACACCGAATACCTCGAAGTATCGTGGCGTGATCGTCGAACTCAAGGCAGCCGGTCGGAGTTCTCCTGTCTGTGTCTCGTGGCCCTCCACTTCGTAGGAGATGGAATAATCCAGCGTTCCGGGGAGACTTGTCGCCAGGGTTACACCGGTAGCCGATGGGATTGCTGCCAAAGTGTCATCGAGCGCAGCGAGAAAGGACGCGACGTCACTTGCCTCAGGATAGTCGCCTTCAAAAAGTCCAATTCGACCAGTCAGAATATTCTGCGTATCGGCGCCGATATCGACATCGCCAAGTTTTACGATACTCCTTGTCATCAGCCCGGCGCAGATGAGAACTACACAGGCCAACGCCACCTCACCGATGACCAGGGCGCGAGATATGCGACCCAAAGGCGTACCGGCGAGCCCCCAGCCACCGTTCCGCAGCACCTTGTTGATGTTGGACGACGAAGCTCGGAGCGCCGGCAGCAGACCGGCCAGGAGAGTGGTCGCGAGAGCGGCGGACACCGCCAGTGCCAGGTCAGTCCAGCCCATCCGCATTTCGACCCAGTAAGGAGGAGCGTCGGCCTGACTGTGGATCATCTCCATAGTGAGCTCGCCGCCCCAGCGCGCGAGAAATGTGCCGATTGTCGTGGCGGCGATGGAGATCAGGAAGCACTCGACCAGGACGTTGAGCAGCAATCGTCGTCGCCCAGCACCCAACGCGGCGCGGATGGCGAGTTCACGTTGCCTGGCCATAGTGCGCACCATGGTCAAGTTGGCTACGTTGGCGCAGGCGATGAACAGCACTAGCAGTACGGTCGCGAGCATCGTGAAGAGCATCGCGCGTGTTTCCTTGTCGACGTACTCCTCGGCGTAGGGTCGCACTACTGCGACGGTTCCATGGTTGGTGTCCGGATATCGGCGGGCGAGGTCGGCGACGATAGCCTCGATCTCGCTGCGAGCCTGACCCACGGTCACATCGTCGCCCAGCCTGCCGATGATTTTGAGGTCATAACCTTCGCCACGCCCATATTCAGCGGGATCAACCTGCATCGGCACCCAGATCTTCTCTCGAACCGGGAAGTGGAAACCCTCAGGCATGACACCGATGATCGTCGCAGAGCCACTATTCAGCCGTATTCCTTGGCCAATGACGTCGGTTGCGCCGCCGAAACGGTTGATCCACAAGTCGTAGGACAGCATTGCGACCGGATCTGCGCCGGGATTGTTGTCGCTGGCGAGAATAGCTCGCCCCAACAAGGGTTCTGCTCCGATTACTTGGAACGTTTCGGCTGTGATGAAAGCGCCATCGTATCGCTCGGGTCGAGCGTTGCCGCCTACGTTGACTGTCCCCATGTAAAAGGCGGCGATTTCCTCCAGTGAGGTTTGGCGAGCTTTAAGGTCGAGGTAGTCATGCAGAGTGAACTCGATTCCATCCTGGCCAGTAGCGGGTCGTGCCAGATCGATGTGGACCAGGCGGTGGGGTTCAGAGTATGGAAGTGGGCGAAGAATGTATGCCTCGATGGCCCCGAACATGAACATCGTCAAGCCTAGGCCTCCGGAAAGAATCGCGATTGCTAGCAGGGCGTGGCCCGGTTTGCGCGCCAACGCTCGTGATGCTCTGCGAAACTCTCCACCAAGATCTATCACCATCACTGAACTCCGTTTCCGGAACAACAGATTATCGAAGTGCTACTGCGTTCTATCCGATGAGGTGCGGATTTCATGCCAACTTCGATCAACCTAGGAATGGGCCGTACTAACAGTATTTGTCAGTGTTCATCACGACTTGGGTGAGGGTTTTCCCTGTTCAGCAACGGAATCCAGATGTTCGCTGCCGGACACGAGAGGGCTGGAGTACCGAGAGCACAGCTGCGTTCTTCAAAAGACAGAAGGATGATCCTCTCTTTGCTGTATCCGGGATGAGCAACCTAGCCTGACCTGCGTCAGACTTGCAGACAAGGTCATACTTCGAAGGGGCCCGGTCAACGAGGGGACATTGCTCGGGTGCCACGTGAGCCTCTTATAGGTGCCTGGCACTAACATTGATGTTATAGGTATGTTCAGCCTCCCCTCGCCAGTTGATGGGCGCTGAACTCCGGCGGTGGCAGCTCGTCAATCAGTCGGTTACTGGGGTTGAACTCTGTTGCTTCGCCTGTGGGGTGGGCGGCCATCGCTTCGCGATGATCGCGTCTCGCCGGGATCAGCGAGTGGCTATAGCCAGTCCGCCTTGCGGCCTGCCACAGCCATAGGTCGCTGCTCCTCGACGAGTGCAGGGGGTCCAGAATTCAAATCTCTGCGTCCTTTCTTGCCTTCGAGGGGCGACCCACTCCTCAACCGAGCATGCACTATTGTGGCGTGGGCGTCCCGCCCGCGTGATGCCGATGGGACTCCGACGCAGGCGAGACGCCTGCGCCACAACGGGCCGCAAGATCGCGCCGGCTGAGGCCGGCAGTCGTAGCTCAATAACCGGTCGCCAGCTGGGTTGAACTCTGTTGTCTCACCTAGGGGGTGTGCGGCCATCGCTTCGCGATGACCGCGTCTCGCCGGGACCAGCGAATAACTGTAGTCAGCCCGCCTTGCGGCCTGCCACAGCCATAGATCGCTGCTCTCCGACGAGTGCAGGGGGTCCGGAGTTCACCCCTTCGTGACCGCGAAAAATCCTGTAGGAAGCCCCATCGGCAACGAGTTCGCCGGGCTCAAGCCGAGTCTTGTAAACCTCTATCTTCTATCCTCTTCTCCTCGTCCTCGTCAGCGAGCAGTCGTGGTCTGGTCGTTTCGTAGATTGGAGGGCTGAGGACCCAATGGATCCCTGGGCAATAAGGGTGTCGTCCTGTGTCTTGGAAGAGGAGCAAAGGTCTCTGTTCGTCATCGAGTGATTTGTCAGGGATTCACTGCCTCTGCAGGTGGTCCCCTTCCGAAACCTGCGCGTGGCAGCAAGACGGAGTAGGGCGAGGGCGACCGAAACATGAATACTCGGGTGCCCGGCACCTATTTATGATCGATGCAGATGTCTCTACTCGCCGAAGCGCTCCCAGAGGGCTGAGATGCGGCGGCGGCTGACGGGCAGGACTCGGTTGACCGGTGGGTCGAGCTTGACCTCCCAGCCACCGTCGGGGGCCGGCCGGATCTCCCGCACTCGGCGGAGATTGACCGCCCAACTTCGGTGGACCTGGGCGAAGCCGAGGGGCTCGAAGGCATCGATGAACTCACTGAGCTGGCCGACGTCTGTGAGGGGCTGGGCATGCCGCATCCGTATCAGGGTCTCGCCGCCTTCGGCCTCGAGAAGGTAGATCTCCTGCGGGTCAACGGGAATCCGCTTCCCGTCCTGCAAGTGCAACAGGATGCGGTCTTCGAGAGTTTGCATATATTCAGTGTGCGGGTTCCGGTCGGTTCAGCGGCCAAGCGGGGCATGGGGCGGCTGAACGGTTGGTTCAGCGGTTGAGCGGGGACCCTCCAACATGCTTGCCGGTCGGAAGAATAGTGGATGGAGACTGCGAGAGCAGGATTCAGGGACACGTGATCTTGTCGGCTGATGGGGTGGGGGAGTTGGGGAAGCTGGTCAACGAACAGTGATGATTGACTCGCGCACCGGTCAAGGGGTGCCCAACAGACGGGAATGTCTCGCAGAGAAGAAACACGAATATCCAGGTCCGGCACCTTTTCTTCTGAACGGTGACCGAAG
>JAAESQ010001679.1 GCA_024229275.1 bacterium
CTGCACGTGGTATATCTGCTGATTGGGAGCGTGCTTGCTCAGGCTGGTGTTGCGTGTCGTTCACTTGATAGACTGTCTGTGTCTTGTGCCCGTGCGCGTTGCTGGGCCTTTCGATGCGCATTCCGAGTTTAGCGTTGGCCGAATCTGGCCCCTCATGCCACGCCGGGGCGAGCCCCGGCGACATGGGCTTCAACGCTTTCGCAGTTGGCCGAGGCTGACAACTTTTGCGAATCCCACCCACCACACCCTCCTGTTCGGCGCGAAGACGCGCCGTTCACGGGGTCATGCTGACCAACCACGCGAGTATTCATTGGTGGACTATGATGTTGTTGTCGCTCCCGCCTCGGCGAGCAAGACTCTGGCCAGAGCGCCAACCTCTCGTCGATCCCGCATCGGTCCTCCACAACGTAGGCACGTATCTCATGACGCAGCGCTAACAAAGCCGCCACCTGCACCAAATGGCTTACGCACTTAGTGCGGGCCTGTTATTATTAAGAGGGGTAAAAAGAAAGGTGTGAGGAAGGGGGTGTGAGTGACGAGC
>JAAESQ010001680.1 GCA_024229275.1 bacterium
CTTGAGGCGTCATGGAAACCTGCTGGCGGATGTCCCACTTTGCGGCTTCTTCGAAGGATTGTGCCTTGTGAACAACTCTTTCCATAAGAATATTTTAGTTTGGAATCTTGAGTGCATCAAGGCAGAAGTCAACGGATTTGAGCTCTTGAACAGGAGGACGCAGAGATAGCAGAGATAAGAAATCCCTCTCTGTTTGCTTCTGTTTAGATGTTCTCTCCCGGGCGCCTTCCTCGGAGGGATTGCCGGCCCCTGATCAGCAGAATCCGAGGTGAGCAGAGTCCTACTTTTGTCTTCCTCTGCTTCCTCCGTGTGCTCCTGTTCAAATCTGTCTTCGTGCGATCGTCTCCAATCGACCCAGCCAATTCGACTCTGCCACAAGCTTAATCTCGTCTGGTTGAGGCAAGCCTTCATTCATGAATAGGAGGGAGTAGAGGGCGCAGAGGGGGATTCCTGTCGAGTTATCACGTTTTCTCGGGACTGGCTCCGAAAGAGATGAGATTGGGTGAGGGTATGCCGTTCTGCGGCAGGGGTTTCATGCGATCTCGCGTAGAAAATCAATGCAACATGGTATATCCATGGAAGTTACAGGAATTCTTGCGGAAATGCGTCATTGTGGGTGCCGGTGTAGGTGCCGGGTACCTACATTTCGCTTCGCAAAAACTGGTTTACAGTTGAAACACGGGTACCGATACTTGGAAGTCCAGGAGGATGAAATGATGGACCGGAACCTCGCCGGGCTGATTCCCATGCTTCTTGCACTCCTGTTATCGACATCGGTGACTCTCGGTGGTCCGATGGAGAAGACGAAGACACCCGATAGCCATCAGACGTCCGTCTCCGGCAACCACCAGAAGAACGCCGCAGTTTTGGACGTAGTCGGACAGGTCGGCGGGCCGATCCAGGGCGTGGCAGTTCAGGAATCCATCGCTTACGTCACCGTGGGACCACGTCTGATGGTGATGCAGGTTTCGCAATCCGGATCTCTGACAGAAGTCGGCGGAACCCCGGCGCTACCCAGTTTTCTGAGAGATGTGGTGGTCAGCGGGCGGTTCGCCTACGTGGCGGCCGGCGAAGCTGGCATTTACGTGGTTGACGTCGCTGATCCAGCTCAACCAGAGGTTGTCGGAAGTTGGGATTCGCCGGGCTTTGCCGAAGCAGTTGTCGTCGTGGGGACAGTGCTCTACGTCGCGGATGGACACTACGGTTTACGAGTTGTCGACGTCAGAAAACCCTGGCGCCCAGTAGAAACCGGATGGGCTTTCCCTCAAAACTACGTCATGGACGTGGCCGTGTCGGGCAACATCGCGGCGCTTGCTTCGGTGACGGCCGGCCTTTTCTTAGTTGATATCTCTGATCTCTTCGATCCTATTGAACTCGGATCCCTGATGACCAACGGCTGCGCCTTTGGTGTCGATATCGATGGGCGGACCGCGTACCTTGCCGATGGGTGGGGCGGACTGGTAACAGTCGATATCTCTCGCCCTTGGATGCCGGAGATTCTGTCGTCTCACGAGACCCTTGGTTGGGCTTTGGACGTCGCCGTGGAGGACGGGGTTGCGTTCGTCGGCGATGGATACAAGGGTCTGCGAGTTATTGACGTATCGGTTCCCACTGTCCCGCAAGAACTGAGTGCCGTTGAATTCAAAGGTCACGCAGTGAAGGTCATGGCGTTTGAGGGCCGAGCGTACGTGGTCGACAAACCGTCGAAGCTCCGAGTCATGGACATTTCCGATACCTTCAATCCTGCGCATCTCAGTGTTTTCGCCTCTGCCGGCCGGGTCGAAGATGTGGCGGTTTCTGGTGACTATGCCTATCTCGCCTCGGGGCCGAGCGGCTTGCACGTTGTTGAGGTCTCCGATCCGTCCACCCCTAGGCAGGTTGCTCAGTTTGACATCGAAGGATATGCCTACAATGTTTCGATCGTCGGTGATCTCGCGTTGGTTACCACATTTACTGATCCCATGGGATTGGAAATCCTCGACATTTCAGATCCCGAGCAACCGAGCAACGTCGGCTTCTTTCCGCAAGCTCACGCCACCTATTTTGATCTCGAGATATCCGGGAACCTCGCCTTCATGCCCGATGAGATGGGCCTGGCAGCGGTGGATTTTTCCGATCCAGCTCAACCGTTTGAGTGCGGTTGGATCGACCTGGATGGTTATGGCTCTCGTTCCGGTACTACGGGTGTGGGCCTTCAAGGGGACCTGGCGGCAGTCGCACAGTCAGCAAGTGGGACAGTCTTCCTAGATGTCTCTGACCCGACCAACATGACTGTTCTCAGCATGTTCGAAAGCGACTGGGCGTGGGATGTAACGCCGCAGGAAAACCTGGCGTACATCGCGGATCTCGGTCTTCTCATATTGGATATATCCGATCCGGAAAATCCCCAGGAGCTTGGATTCGCGCCGTCATTGGAGGGTAATGGCAGCGAGGTTCTATTGAATGGCCCAGTGGCCTACATGATCCATGGCAAATACGGGGTTTTTGTGTACGACGTGTCTGATCCTTATGACCCGGTCAAGATCACCGAATACGACACGCTAGGTTCTGCGGAGAAGGCAGTTATACGGGACGGGCTAATCTATGTGGCGGACATGGAGGGTGGGTTGCTTGTCCTCGAAACACTCTCGTCGAAGGGGCTTGATGATCTCCCCTATCGACTTCCGAATTCACCCGGACTGCAACGTCGATCGCAGCGAAGC
>JAAESQ010001681.1 GCA_024229275.1 bacterium
GCTGGCAAGCCTTACGGAACGCATCCAGTCTCAAGGTTAGGGTTTTGGCTTGATCATCAAGCAGCTTGCCCGTGTTCCCGTGCAACCCTCGTCGCGTAAGCGGCGGGAGTGATTTGATCGAGCGCACCATGGGGTCGCTCTTCGTTGTATTCGTTGCGCCAACTCTCGACGATCAACCGTGCCTCTCGAACCGACATGAAAGCCCAGCGGTTCAAGCAACCGTCGCGAAGAACTCCGTTGAACGATTCGTTGTGGCCGTTCTGCCAGGGGCTCCCGGGCTTGATGAAGTACGTGTCCGTGGGGCGGTCTTCGATCCACTCTTGAATGCGGTCCGCTACGAACTCCGGGCCATTGTCGCTCTTGATGATTGCAGGGTGCCCGCGAATTTCGACCAGCTGGTTGAGAACGCGGACGACGTCGTGCGAGTTTAGGTACCGAGCGCACTCGATCCAGATTGCTTCGCGCGTAAACTCGTCGATCACCGTCAGGAAGCGAAGCCGTCGTCCGTCGATCGTTTGATCCGCAACGAAGTCGTAGCTCCATACGTGATTCGGATAGAGAGCACGATCAACATCAGCAGTGCTCTTGCCCAGGCGACGGCGCTTCCGCTGCTTCTTGGGTACCTGGAGACCCTCTCGCTTTCGGATCAAGCGAAGACGTTCTCGACCCAATGCGAAACCTTCCCCGCGAAGCCGCGCAAAGATCTTGCGGTAGCCAAAGCGTGGATACTGTTCCGTGAGCTCGTGAACTCGACGAACCAGCTTCGCTTCTTCGATGCGGCCTGACGGACGACGCTTGGTGCTGCGCGCGATCCCGATCACCTGGCAGGCCCGGCGCTCGCTCACGTCGTGCTCGGCCTCGAGGTGTTCTGCACCGCGTCGCTGTTCCGCCAGGCTTACCATTTTTTTGAGTTCAGGTCCTTCAGCATCCGAATGTCGAGCGAGAGGTCTGCGACCATCTTCTTGAGCTCGCTGTTCTCACGCTCAAGCTCGCGCAGCTTCTTCGCCTCCGAAACCTCCATCCCGCCAAACTTGTTCCGCCACCGATAGAACGTCTGCTCTGTGATGTTGTTCTGCCGGCAAACCTCGCGGATGTTCCCCGCCTGCTCTGCTTCCTTCAAAATCCCAATCATCTGCTCTTCGGTAAATCGCTTCCGCTTCATCTCGTCTCCAGTCGCCTTCGTAAAAGGCTAACTCAGAGACTGGAACCATTATCGCGAGGCCGGCCA
>JAAESQ010001682.1 GCA_024229275.1 bacterium
GATCCAGTCGAGTTGGTGACGTTGCCGCCCGTTGAGGTCGTCGGGGTTCTTCCACAGTGCGTAACGTGACCTGGCGATCATCCGGGAGTCGCCGGTGGTTCGTCCCCGCCGGCCGGTGCTGGCTGGGACTCGACGACCAGCGGCTTGGTTCCAGGCTCGGCGTCGTTCGATGTCGAGTGCTTCGATCGCCCAGGCCACGACATGGAACGGGTCGGCGCATCGGATGGCGTTCGGGGCGCGAGCTGCGACAGTTTTGGCGATCCAGTCGGCCATGTCAGCAGAAACATGGGTGATCTCGGCTGCTCTTTGCTCTCCGAGTTCGTCGAAGAACACGTTGAGGGCGGCCTGGCTGCGACCGGGTCCAGCCCACACCAGGCGGCCGGTATCGTGGTCGACAACGACGATCAGGTAACGGTGAGAGCGTTTGTAGGAGATCTCATCGATTCCGATCCGACGCAGACCCGCCAAACGATCAATGTTGGCTTCAACGTCGTTGTTAACCCGGGTGATGATCGAACCGATGGTCCGCCACGCCACCCCCAGCAACTGGCAGGTGGCGCTTTTGGAAGTCCGGACAGTCAGCCAGGCCGCCATTGCATCGAAGTCGCGGGTGTGCCCAGCGCCGTGTCTTGCCCACGGGACCTGCGCAACGGTATGGCCGTGCGTTCGACATCGAATCCGTGGAGCGTCGGCTTCAATGAACACCCGAGTGGTGCCAGCGTCGAGGGCTCGCCAGCGTCGCCGACCAGTCCCTCGGTCATAGCCGGGTGATCGACGGCCGCACTGTCCGCAACGGCTGCGTGCCCTGCTGTTGGGTCGTACTGACACGATTATCGCGTCGGCGGCTTCGTCGACATGGACGCCTTCGACAACGGTGCGCGTCAACCCACACGCCCGTTGCCATACTCTGTTGTTCTGCACCCTGTTCTGCTCCCTCTGGTTTCGGGCCGTAAGACAGCGCGAAACCTAGGAGCAGACTGGGTGCAACCGCGTCAAGCCTCTCCAAACCACCCACGAATACAGCAGGAGAGCGACATATGAGCGCATGGCGGTATAGGCGTCGTGATCGAGCGTTGAACGCCGCTATGCCGGCTATGGGCGGGGGTTGCCTCCGGGGAGAATGAACATTCGTCGGGCCCGCTCGGTGAGCATGGACCCGTCTGGGTAGAGCCGGGCGAGTTGTTCGTTTGGCCAAGTCAGGAGGTCGGGGTTGTTGTGTGCGAAGTCGTCCCAGGTGAGTGACTGGTCTTCTGCGATGCGTTCTGCTGTGAGGAAACCCAAGGCGTAGGTGATGGTTGCGTTGTACTTCTCGGGGTGACCGGCCTCGGATGTGATTCTCTGCAGGCTGGTTTCGAAACGGCAGATGGCCTCGAGTGGTCCGTGAGTGTGGATGAGCGACCAGACCACGTACACATGCTCGGTATGACTGAATTTCGAGTTGTCGATGGTCCCGGCTTCAAATCTCTCAACGAGAGTGTCTCTGCTCATGTTGTCATGGTACTATGACAACATATCAAAGGATGGTGGAGGCGCCGTGACCGAGGCAAGGCCCGTGCCAGACAGAACCCAGACCGGACTTCGGATGGACCGAACCCTTCTCAAAGTTCTCAAAGGGTTGGCTGAGTACTTGAA
>JAAESQ010001683.1 GCA_024229275.1 bacterium
AGGCGTTCGCGGCGCGGCTGCGCGAGGCGGCGGCGGGGGTTGATCGGGAGGCCCTGGCCGACCGTGCGGCAGCACTGCGCGAGGGCCGCGAGGCCGAGGAACGACAAGCCGAGCTGGACGCGGCACGAGAACGCGAGCTGGAACGTCAGCAGGAGATCGAAAAGGAGCGGGACAGCATCGCCGAGCGCGATCGGGACCGTGGGCACAGCCTATAGGCTGTCGCGGATCGCCCGCGCCCTCCCCGCCTTATGGGGGGCGGTCGGGCGCTTCTGTGATTAACGATCAGTCAGGACTTCGCGCCGCAGCATCTCGTTCACCCGGCTTTGCCAGCCAGGGCCTGTTGCCTTGAGCTTTGTGACTACTTCTTGATCTAGTCGGATCGAAACCGGCACCTTCGGGTTCGCAGATCGTGGCCGCCCCCCAACATTTTTCCGCATCTTGTCGGCCAGGGCCGGAAAGGCTTCGGTAAAGGGCTTGGCTTCGGATATCTGTTCATCGGTGGCTTCGGGGGCATCCGGGTCGCTGGCGATCATCTTCTGAATCCGCGCTTCCTCGGCATCGGAGATCGGCTTGTGCTTCTTGTCGGTCATAGCAGGCTCCTTTCCTTGCGGCTGGCAGGGCGCATGGAGATCACCGAGACACCTTCCGTTCCCAGAAGGGCAAAGACCACGGCGATGGTCCCATCGTTCAAGCGCCCTATCGCCATGTGACGGTTTTCCTTGGCGGGAACCGTCACGGCATCGAGGAAGAACCATTCATCCAGATCGGCAAAATCCAACCCGTGACGCGCAAGGTTGATCTGCCGTTTCGGCTCATCCCAGACAATCATTACCATTGTTTATGTATATACGCAAACCTAGGCGACAAACAAGATGGAAAGTGGCCTGCTTGGTCAATGAAGCAACAGTTTTGCAAGTCGGTGCTGTAACGCAGCGAATGCCCGCTTCGAGCCCAGAATACAGAATGCTGCGCGTCGCACGAACGACCGCTTTCGGAAAGTGGGTCGCGAGCTATCCTCGTTTGCCAGCGGAAAAGGTACTCTTCGTCAGAGCTTCGTGCATACTCTTCCGCTCCGGGATCGCCACCCCGAAGTGTTGGGCCAGCCAAGCTCCGTCTACGGCAAACCGAGCAATGCTTAGTTCGACGTTGCCTTGATCTTCACCGTAGTCAGAGAGTTGGTCATTCAGCCACTCTGTCCATTTCATCCGAAGAGCCGGATCATCCAGCATGAGGAGCGAAAGAGCGATCCATGTCTGATCCATGGCCGGTTCTTCACCACCAAAGGCCAGATCAATATAGGCACGGGTGAACGCTCCATGCGCAACACGATCCTTCGAGGCCCGAGCCCCAATCTCAGAAGCCAGTTGGTCTAAGACTTCCTCGAAGATCGCATCAATCAAGGCCTGCTTGCTCGGGAAGTGATGAAGGAAGCCGCCTTTAGTGACACCGGCAGCAGACGCAACGGCTTGAACTGTTATTGCCGAGATGCCGCTTTCAATGGCGAGCTTTTTGGCTTCATCCATGAGGCGGCGTCTAACGGCTTGTGGGTCTTTGACGCGTTTATGTGCTTCTGGCATCTCAATGTGAGACGCTACCAGACAGCAAGTTCATGACAAGCACACCGCCGACGATCATAGCAATTCCCGTTACCGCCCAGAAATCCAGAGCCATCTTAAACACGACGACACTGACCACCGCCGTCAGGACGATGCCGAGACCAGCCCAAACGGCGTAGGCCACACCAAGAGGCACCATCTTCAACGCAAGAGAAAGACAGTAAAGGGACAGGATAAAGCAGACCAGCATCCCGAGAGATGGCCACAGCTTCGTAAACTGTTGGGACAATTTCAGCAGGGTCGAACCGCTGACCTCTAGGATAATGGCGGCTCCCAGAGCCGTGTAGGCAGCAAGCATGGCGTTCATTTCAACATCTCCGTCGATTTTCGATAAACATACCATACGAATGGTTTCTTTCAAGGCCACTCTTCTACGTTATTTGTGGTTTTTAGTCATCAGAGCGGTCATTGTTCTCGAAAGGGAAAGGTCTGCTTTGTCCGCTTAATTGCCGAACAGCTTTTTCCAGAACCCGCGCGGTCGCTTGTCCTCTAGGAGAGCCGTTGCCTGCTGCCGCCACCGGTCCCGATCTTCCCGAAGATCCGTTATGGTTTCCTGCAACTGCTGGCGCTCGCGCTCACGCTCTTTTTCAATGGCTTCCAGTTGGATGCGGAGCGTTCCTTGATCGTTACGCAGGTGTTCCTCATCGTTCCGACTGGAACGTTCCTCGTTCCGTTCCGCTGGAACAGGCGGGAACACCCGATGCAGTTCCGCCGGTTCAATGGCATAGGCTCCATTGTCTCGCTTAACGGCTGAAACCTTTCCGGATTTCAGCGCACGATGAATGGTGGTTTTGCTTTTTCCCGTAGCCTTTGCGGCTTCATTGAGAGTGTAGCTCATAGCGTTCCGCCACGTTCCAAGGGGAACGATAAGGAACGTTCCGCTATGTTACGCATCATCTTCCCCAATCTTTGTGGCAGGCAAGTCGGGTTCCATGCCGGGAAGGGTTGGTTCGGAAGGCGGTGGCAGGCCGTCCCCTGACGGAAGCTGTTGTTCGTCCCGCAGCAGACTGGGGACACGGCGCAGCGGCTCTTGTTGGCCGAGCTGATCGCGATCCGGCTGTTCCTCATCCGACAGAACGACCGCTGCGCTGAACAGACTGTAGCGGATGCCATCGCGCTTTCCGGTCCAAGCCACCCGATCATTGATGATATAGGCGTTCACGGTGCCACGCTCACCGACCTGCCGTATCTCGATCCAGTTTCGATCCCGAAGCGTCTTGAAGGCGGTTTTCACCGTGTTGACGTGACGCCCCATGATTTTCGCCATCGTTTTCTGG
>JAAESQ010001684.1 GCA_024229275.1 bacterium
CCCCTCTTCCCTTCTTCGCGCCCCCTTAGCGTCCTTGGCGATCTTTGCGGTTCAGAAAACTCACGCGCCTGAATGACAAAGTTGAGAGTTTTGCAGGAGGCTCACGTGGCACCCAAGGCGCGAACACTCACGAACGACTCGGATCAGAACTGCCTACTTGGCGCAGGTATCGATTGAAATGCAAGCACAAATCACTTCCTTTAGGAAAAACAATCCCAAAATGCGCTTCATCCAGGCGGATCAGAACCCTGACCTCTGGATACGGTTCAACGTCTGGATCACCGACTTCGGCACTCGAATCCTTAAGCAAGAAGTCAGCATTCCCTTCGAGGACCGCAGCATAGTTTTCGAGTGTGTAGTCACCGTATAGGAGTTCGACGTCTTTTGGAGCGACCCGGCGAAACTCATCGACTTGACTCGAACCCTTCATACCCTGAACTCTCTTTCCTGCCAGATCTTCTAACTTGCTCACTGTGCTATCGAGGGGTCCAGCTACCACTGCCCACATCGAAGCCACCGGATCGGAGAAAGCGACGATTTTCTGGCGTTCAGGCGTTATGGTGACGGAGCTCGCTGCAAGGTCGCCACGCCCGTCTGCAACCGCGCGGACGAGATCGCCGTAGTTGGTCGTGATCGCCTGAATCCGCAGCTCCACTCCGAGTGATTCGGCAAAACCTCGGATGAGCTCCAAGTCCTTGCCCTCGTACGCTTCAGGGTCGTGGAGTTCGGCGAGGGTCAGTCCACTCTCTAGCAACACTGCAACCTTGGGGCGAACCCAATTGCTCGTCTGGGTGGGAAAGGCGAGCATGGTCAGGTGGCCACGGGCTTGAACCTCAGCCTTGTGCGATACCGGTTCAGCCGGGAGCGACTGAGTCGAGCTAGCACCAGCAAGAACTCCGACGAAACTAAATAAGACCGACCAACAAATTGAAGTGAGCACATGACCTCCTTCGTCATCCAGAGACTAAGGGTAGGCTGAAAAGAGCGCGGCTTCGTCCCAAGTCGAAGTCGTTTCGATGTAGTCCGGGACAAGACTAGACAGCACCTAATGCTACCAGATGAGCGTTCAAGAGCCAGAGCCCGAGACGACGTGATAACTCGACAGGAATCCCCCTCTGCGCCCTCCTGTTCAAAAAGCTCACATCCGTCTCTTCTTGGTGAGACACGAAATCTGAGGACAGAAGACGACCGACGCGGCTATCTGGTGCTACGCAGTTCGAAGAACCGCCCCCTACCCTTCTTCGCGCCCCCCCTAACGTCCTTGGCGATCTTTGCGGTTCACAACTCACGCGCCTGTCGGATCAGAGGCACTTTGGGTGCCAACCATTACACTGTCACATTGCACCCTGCGCAGGCGTTGAATTACACCTAACCTCATATAGTTAGACAACTTCTCTTCGCAATGTCACAAAGTTAGCCGTGGCACCGAAGGCTTTCTCTGTTCCAACGACCACTCCAGCTCCGTGGTACCTTGAGGTGTCCCGGCAGAGCTACGAATGGTACGAAGGCTGACTATGACACCTGTCGGGTTCTTCGATAGAACAGTCCGGTGGAGGTTTATGATGCCAGCTCTAAAATATGGGGCGCATTTCTTCTTGGTAGTACTGTTCACCGCTCTTTCAGCAGGGGCGGATGCACCTTACGAACGATTCTACCCTGATGCCACCGAGATCAAGGATGACGTGCTGATAGACACGATCGGCGTGCTCACAATAACGATTCCGGGATCATATACAGCCAGCAAGCCAAATGGTGGTCCAGGTAATTCGATCTTTGACGACGGTGAGCTCCGCTTCGTGCCGGAGTACTCACAGCTTCCGCTTCACGCACCGGATAACGCTGCAGCCGGAACACTGTCGTTGCAGGACGTTTCTCCACTAAGCGGTTATTTATGGATGGGATACCTATCGGAAGGCACCGCCTCGACCGCGAGCTTGAGGTTCCCGATTGTCCGAGCAACAGGCGATTTCCGGCAGATAATCGTTGACCCAAAGCTCGACTCTAGAGCATGGATCAAGATCAGCGAGGTAACAGCTATCATCAGCTCATCTGGCCTCTGGGAGCCGAAGCCGATACGTGAGGTCTATTTCAACCGCCCGATCGAGGGCGAAGAGCAGACGATCTTTGTCGATCTTTTCTACCTGTTGATAGATAGGTCAAGAATGCTCTACGAGGCCGCCGATGCGACATCAGAACACCGATCACTCGCATCTTCCACGACAGGCCAGTCGCAGGCGATGCCGAACGAGCTGCACATCACTAGGATCAGTAACGGGTTCGCCCTGGTCTGCATCATAGATCCGTGTGACGAAGTGCCTTTACAAGAGGTAGGCTGGATCAAGATCCGAGACAACCAGAACAAGTTGACTGTGTGGCTCTCGATACCACTGTCTTGCTGATCAACCGGCCTACGCAGGTCAGCAGCAGGCACCTTATAGGTGCCAGTCACCGACAATCATGACGATGTTTGGAGATGCCTGATTCCAAAGAGACACGGGCGCCACGCATAGCAAAAAGGTGCCGGGCGCCCGGGTGTTCGTGTTTCTCCTCGACGAGGGTCGGCCGTTTCTCTCGGTCTCGGACGACAAGGCCGAGCGAGACTTCTTCTCGCGCTCCCTTAGCGATCATTGTGCCCTTTGTGGTTTAAAAACAGCCGCCCGGGCTGGTCAAGGACTCGGCGGACCAACATCAGCGGTGGGACACCCAGTTCCTGATCTCTTCGATGCCCGCCTCAAGTACAGGATCTCGTCCCTCGAAAAGATCTTGCGGTGTTGGTTCGACTACTACATCGGGCGAGATACCGTAGCCCACGAATTCCGTCCCGTTGGGGGAGAGGTCGCGCTTCGAGACCACCCGAAATCTCCCACCACGGGGGAGGTTCACGTAAATCGGATTCCCTGTACTACCGGCCGTAGTACCTCCCACCAGCACGGCTCGCCCGGAGTATGAGAGAGGCACCAGGAAATCTTCCGCGGAGCTATAGGTCGAGGGCCCGGTCAACACCACCAACGGCCCCTGGTACCTTGTCCCTTCACGAGGCTGGATTATTGCGGGATCCGACTGCTCCCACTCCGGCTCTCTGTCCCAGGATCGGTAGGCTGGTACATATCTTCTGCTCTTCCACATCGTGGCCTTGGTTGGTTCGTCAACAAAGTAGCTCACCACATCATCCGCATTGGAACTGTCACCTCCCGGGTTGAAACGAATGTCCAGAATGATCCCCTTTGTGGAGCGAAGATCGAGGCGTTCGAAAACCTCCCGGAACTGACCCCTACCTTCTGTTTTCATGAAATTCAAAACACGGATGTGCGTGATGCCGTCGGCCAGGTTCCTTACCTCGACTGATGGATCAGCCCCATACCACTCGAGAAGTCGCCACTGGAAGATCCTGCCGTCGTCTTGGAGAGACCTTCGCGTCAACGCAATACTCCGCACGGTGCCGTCCATATCCTTTATCTTCAGCGAAACCACGCTATCTTCGGGTCCGTGGAGAAGGGTGATAAGACCTATCGCCTCATCAGCTTGTTTGGTGCCTCGCGAGCCGAGTCTGAGAACAGTGTCGTTGAAGTAGGTCATTATGGGGATTCCATTCCCAATCTCCAGAATCTCGAGACCGGGATAAATCCTCTGATTCTTGATCTGATCTGAGACTCCAACCCGTGCGACGAAGAACCGATCGCCGATCACATGCACCTCTACCGGAGGTTGATCCCAGCCAGGTCTAACCAATCTCCACGGAGGGATGACCGCGGTATGACCGTCTTTCAATTGCGCAGCAAACTCCATCAATACATCAAAGTAATTCTCGGTATCTTTGGCGGCGATGATCCTAGGGATGTACTCCTGCACGCTGGCGTCCCAGTCGAGGTTCGGGACCTGGTCGAAAAATGGAAAGTTGAATTTCGCCTCCGCCCAGACCTGCATCAGCCCCCAGATCTTTTCCTCATTGGTAATCGCCTCATCGTCGGCCTTCACCTCCGGCACACCCAGAACCAGCGTCAGGAACAAAATAGACACGGCGACGACAGTGCGTAAACTCATGGATTCAACCCTCCACCACTCCGGACGTAACTTGCCATCCGCACTCTCTCTAAGACGGTTCCTGTATTCGATTGGTTTCTAGGGTGCCATCCCAGCTACTTCGCCCAGCCCCATGGGAGCCAGGTCCGCGACAGGTGTGACAAGTCGGCCGGATTCCGCCTCTGCGCTCTCTGCTCCTTACTGTTCAAGAATGAAGGCCCGCCTCAACCAGACGAAGTTGAGCTTGTAGCAAAGTCGAATTGGCTGGGTCGAATAGAGACGATCGCATGAAAACAGATTTGAACAGGAGCACGCGGAGGAAGCAGAGGAAGACTAGAGTAGGACTCTGCTCACCTCGGATTCTGCTGGTCAGGTGTGGGCAATCCCTCCGAGGAAGGCGTCCATGATCGAGAATCAAAACAGGTGCAAATAGTGAAGGATTTCTTATCTCTGCTATATCTGCGTCCTCCTGTTCAAAAACTCGAATCCATCTCGTTCTTGGTGAGTCATGAATTCGAAGGTTGGAAGACGACTGACGCGGGTATTGAATGCTATGCGGTTCGCAAAACCGCTCCTTCTATTCCCCTTCGTGTTCCCTTGGTGCTCTTCGTGCACTCTGAGACTCATAAAGAAGGCTACTCCAATCGAGCAGTAAGCTCGGGATGACGTTTCTTGCTCACCCACCGACGAGCAGTCTGGTCGCATGCGGACATTCGCTTCTCGGATTCGAACAAACTGACGGATCGGCGATACAGGTTTCCGCCCTAGAAGTCGTCTTCCGGGTCTCTCCGGGCTTCATCCTACTGGCACTCCATTTGCGTATAACAGGCATGGTCGACTTCTTTCACTTCGGAGCAACCGAAAATGCTGCATGACCTGCTTCTGTCAATTCGCGTCCTCATCCGCCGGCCGTCGTATCCGATTGCGGCTACGGCCATCATGACCCTCGGACTCTCGGTCAGCATCGCCGTGTTCGTGTATGTCAACGGGTTCTACCAGCCATTCCCAGGCGTGCAGGACGATGGGCTGGTGCGCGTGTTCGGTTTTGCGGAGGACGAACCCTACCAGGATGTCTCGTACCTCGATTACGTCGACTACTCCGCTGCCAACGGCGCCTTCGAAGAAATGGCTGCGACGCAGCCGTTCTACGCCGCCAGCGTACGTCTCGAGACCATGACCGAGGTGGCGTTTCTTGAGGCGGTATCGGGCAGCTACTTCTCCGTACTCGGGATCAGAACCAGCGTTGGCCGTGGGCTAGTGGTCGAGGACGATCAGCCCGGCGCGGATCCGGCCGCCGTGATCTCGCACGCTTGGTGGCAGCGAAGCTTCGCGGGAGACGAAACGGTCGTCGGCCGCACGATCTACCTCAACTTCCGACCATTCACAGTCGTGGGCGTTGCTTCCCCAGATTTCCTTGGTACGGTCTCTGGCTCTCGACCCGATGTTTGGATCCCCTTCGCACCTTTCCGCGATCGCTACAAGGGCTGGGACGCTGCCGCCCAGAATCGCGAAGCGCCTCTCGTCCGGGTCTATGGGCGATTGAGCCCGGGGGAACGGAGGGAGCGAGGACAATCCGAACTGGCTTCGATCGCTGAAGGACTCGATGAGACGTATCCGCGACAGACCGGGCCCAGACGCGTCCGGCTCGAGGCAGCCACATGGATCGACCCATCGTCCCGCCTTGCCGAAACTCCCACAGTTCGACTGATGATGCTGACAGCTGGCTTGCTTCTGCTGCTGGCCTGCGCGAACGTTGCGAACCTGCTCCTGTCCATGGGACTCGGTCGCCAGCGAGAAATCTGTCTTCGTTCGGCGCTCGGCGCGTCTCCAGCTCGGCTTCTCGGACAAACACTGACTGAGAACATCATCCTGTCAGGTCTCGCCGGGGGGATCTCCCTTGCGTTGGCAGCTCCTCTCAGCGCACGATTGGGCTCGTATTTCGCCCGGCCGAGCGTTTGGGGCGCCAACGTGTCTCGCGAGGCGGCCATCGACTGGCGCGTAGTGTTGTTTGCACTAGGTGTCTCGCTACTCACCGGTCTCGTGGCCGGATTCCTGCCAGCGCTACGCTCCTCGCGACGCAACTTGGCTACCACGCTAAGAGCCGATGCAGAGATGGCCGCTGGTCTTCCACGTCGACTCTGGAAGTGGAGCTTGCCGGGCGTGCATGGCACGCTGGTTGCGGCCCAAGTCGTTCTCTCTGTGGTGCTCCTGGTAGTTGCTGGGCTCGTCGTGCGGACCCTCGTCTTCGTGGGCGATCTCCACCCCGGTTTCTCATACGAGCATCTGATGGTGACCCACATCTCGACCAGCTCCACCACCTTGGAGCCGGGCGAACGAGACCACTTCTTCCGCGAACTCACCCGCCAGCTCAGCGAGGAACCTTGGGTCCAAGCGGCCACCGTGGCCGACTATCCACTCCTATCCGGGCACCGATCGGCCGAGCTGAGGCTCGATGGGCAGAGCGAGCCCGTGCCTCTGGTCTACTCGAAGGTCATCCCTGGTTTTTTCGAGGCGCTGGGGATCGATGTCCTACGAGGGCGCGCGTTTGTGGAAGAAGACGAAACTGACTCCCGTGATGTGGCGATAGTTAACGAGCTTCTCGCACGCCGCTATTTCGGCGACGCGGATGCCGTCGGACGCCGACTCTGGTGGCCTGGCATGGACGGGGCTGAGGATCGGATTTTCGAGATTGTCGGAGTTGTGGAAGATACAAAGACCCAGGACTACCTCACCGAGCCTGAACCGACAGTCTACTTCTCCTATCCGCAACACAGCTATCCGACAGGAAGCGCCCTACTGGTCTCCACAAGGGGCAACCCCGCGGAGGCCGTACCAGTTCTGCACCGTTGGCTGAGAGACTACGAAGCGCACCTCGCGATCATAAATGTCGTGACCTACCCCGAGATCGTTCGCGGCTTCCTCTACACCCATCGCATGAGCGCCGAGATGTTCTCGGCACTTGCAGTTCTGGGGCTTCTCCTGGCCGCCGTTGGGATATTCAGCGTCACGGCCCTGACAGTAAGTCGGAAGACAAAGGAGATTGGCGTTCGAATGTCGATCGGGGCGCGGCGCATCGACATCGGTCTTCTCATCGTCCGTCGCGCGTTGGTCCCTGTAGGCTTTGGCCTGGGGATAGGCATTGCTATCTCCCTCGGCGTCACCCGACTTGTGCGCAGTCTGCTGCAAGGCGTGGAACCAAACGATCCCCTCACTCTGATCATCGGTGGAGGAGTGCTCGTGGCGGCCTCAGCGTTGGCCGCGTTCATGCCGGCCCGCCGAGCCACATCGGTCGATCCTGTCACCGCTCTCCGTTCCGAGTGAAGCTCGTCTGCGTATGGGTTGCTGGCTCGCGACAGTGTGACAACTCGGCAGGAATCCCCCTCTGCGCCCTCGTTGCGATGCCAGAGCCGACGAACTTTGATTGCCCAATAATGAAGATGGTGCCATAGTAATCATTACTGTTATCTGACTTCAGACAAGGAAGTGCACCATGACCCGTATAGGAGTGGTGGCAATCATTGCTTTTCTCATCTTGGTTCCAGCCATGTCTTTGGAGGCTGCGCTCACTGTTGAGGTCATTGCCGATGACGGGACCAATCTGACCTACAAGATTACGAGTGATTCTGGGATCTGGCGACTAGTCTTCAACTATGAGGCCGAAGACGTTGAACCCGGGGACCCAGTAATGGTGAATCGATCCTTTCACTACGGCAATTGCCCGCAAACTGTTGAAATCACGGTTCCCAAAGAGTTGCAGATCGATGGAAGCGATGACATCGGAACACTGGGCCGCATTCTGGTCGAAGACTGCAGACCACAGTTCCACGGTGCCGAATTTAGCCACAGCTATATCTTCGACGTACTGCCGGAAGAAGACTTTGATGTTGGCCCCAACCCAATGCTGTCTGTCGGACCTCAATCCGATCCACCGTTACCTGTGCCTGAGTTCAACTTCTTTGAGTGGCAATTCTGGGGACTGTTTCTTTGGACCATCCTCACGATCTATTTGCTTTGGTGGCGTCTATTCGGCCCGTTCCGGCGAGAGTAAGTTGAGCACAAATTTCAGTTAACCTCACGGTGGCGAGGCCGACGAAGTGGCATTCTTTGACAAGGTATCCGAACGTTGAGAATCGCCAAAACCGTCGGTCCAGGCACCGCAGTTGGTAATTGCAGAGGCTCAAAGCAAAAAGTCAATAAAGAACCTTGTCCTCGCCGTGCTCGGCGACCAGATTCTTTGCCCGTTTGAGGATTTTGTCGCGGCGCGCCCACAGGCCCTTGCTCTGCGTTTTGAGGAGCCATGGTTTGAGCTTCTCGTTCACTTCATCGCGATCGAGGGACTCGAGAGCGTTCAGCAGACGGCGTGAGTATGTGCTCGGCTGAAGCTCCCCGATGAGGCCTGGATCCGGGTAGAAGGCCATTGACGAATCGATCTTGTGGACTCTGAAATCGTCATCGACGATCAGATTGCGGATGTTGGAGAAATCCAGGTCAGCGATGAACTGCTGAAAGAGACGCGCTTCACGCATGTCGTTATTGAAACGTTCGGGATCAGGAGGCTCGAGCCCCTGCTTCCGGCGCTCGTCTTCGGTCCTAGCGCCTTCCACCCAAAGACACAATGACCCCGTGCGGGAGAACATCTTTCGCTCGACACACGGCGGCACCAGATCGAGGTCCATCAAAAGATCGAGTTCGGACGCTGCGATCTCGTGTTTGTATGAATCCTTCGCCCGTTCGACCTCGCGTCCATCGCCATAGCGAAAACTCGGATAGAGTTTGTCTTCGTCCTTGAAGACTGCTCGCAGGGTCCGGGTGCCATCCGACAGGTGAATCCGAAGGGGGTCTGTGATCGCTAACGTGTCGAAGTTCTCGGGCTCGCCGACCACCTCGGCGACGCGGAGAAAGTCCACCGCTTCCTGACCGGTGAGCGGCAAACCCGCGGTCGCCCCGCTGTCTTCCTCACCTGCCGTAGCAACGCCGGTCATAGCCAACAGAACGCCGAACGTCACCCCAAGAGCATTTTTCATTGTGTCCTTCCTTCGAACAAGAGTAGCAGCGCTCACCCCGACACCCGATGATGAGCTGCAGTGCCAAGGCCTACGTTTTTTTCGATCTTTGAGGTATGAGCCGGAGGGAAGGTCCCCGGCATCCCAGGGCTTCTTGTCTTCATTATCGCTCGGTTGCAAGTTCCTTCTGCGGTGTATTGAAATACCTCCGCACATATACGAGGGATCCGAAGAGCACGACGATACTGCCAATCGTTGTGACCAAAAACCAGTGCCCCTGAAACATGCCCATTTGTTGAATCTGTTCGAGCTGTTGCTCTGGGTATCCCATCTTCCGCATCATTTCAATCGGTTCGATCCGAAGAAATGTGACGGTTGCCGACAATGTCTGAAAACCGAGCACACCGCCGGTCACCCACAATGCCTCAACCTTGAGCTTGTAGAGCCCCCACGCGGCATAGAGCCAGACAACAACGGCAACCGCCCAGAGCGCGCCGGCGGGCAACCCAGTGAGCAGAATCCCGAAAAGGGGGAACACCGGATTGTAGATGACGGGCATGAAGAGCATCCCGACCGCCCCGAACGCCATCAGCAGCGAAAAACTGAGAACCGCCGGCGGGCAGGCATCTGTCCATGGAATCCGGGGGTCGTTTGCCTCGCAGGTCGCCTTGACATGGCGACTGCGGTAGAAAAACACCAGGATTCCGGGAAGAACAATGAAGAAGATCGTCAGAAATGTGAAAGCAAAGAAAAGGGCAATCGTTTGAGCAGCCTGGGGTATCGATTCGATGCTGGGCTGTGGCTGGGCCAGAGCCTGGGGGAGAATAAATACCATCACGCACAAACTGGTCACTCCGACGGCAAGCCACAGCCACGACATGATCAGCAGAAGCGTCCTTGCCCACCTTCGGGCCATGATCGAACCTACTCCGAGCCAGATGAATGAGATCCCCATGACGGCATAGATGACCAAGGCAGTGACGATCGATCCGGTGTCCGGCGCTGTCACTCCCGGAGCAGATTTCGTCACCGCAAGGCTGATCATCATGAGCGGGACCAACAGCAGACAAAGACAACCGATGAGAATCACCAGGATTCCGAACAGGATCAGTCCCGTCTTCCGGTCCTTGTGTTCACCCGGGGACCTGCAAGAGCCTGTGTCGTTCATGCCGGTTCCTTTCAGTCCGTTAAGTGTAGTTGGTTTTGGAGTGCCAATCTTTTCGGAGCCTGGCCCAAGACAAACTGACAACTCGGCAGGAATCCCCCTCTGCGCTCTCTGCGCCCTCGTGTTCAAGAATGACGGCCTGCCTCAACCAGACGGAGGTCAGCTTGTAGCAGAGTCGAATTGGCTGGGTCGAATAGAGAAGATCGCACGAAGACAGATTTGAACAGGAGCACGCGGAGGAAGCAGAGAGAACAGAGGAGGATTTCTGATCTCCGTTCTCTCCGTTGCCTCCTGTTCAAGAACTCACGCGCCTGTGGAATCAGAAACACACATTGGGCGCCACACATCGCACTGTCACATTGCATACGGTGTAGGCTTCGCATCACACCTAGCAACTCCGCTATCATTTTTGAATGAGGATATCGAAACCCAGTATCACTTTTGCTCTTCTCGCCGCCCTTGTGCTGTGTAGCTCAGGACCAGCCGCTGAGCTAGAGATCACGGCCCTGGGGAACGAGGGCTTCCTGCTCATGAAGGGAGACCATGTCGTCTTGATTGACGGTGTGCACCGCGGGCTCAAGGGATATGTCGCACCGACAAAGGACGAACAGAGGCAGCGCGAACTCGCCCTCCCGCCATTCGATCGCGTCGATCTTTTGCTGGCGACCCACCATCACGGCGATCACTTTCACGCCGAGGCGGTCGGCCACCATCTCCTCGCAAACGCCGATGCAGAGATCGTGACGACTCCCAACGCCGTGCAACGGATGCGGCAACAGTTCAAGGACTTCGACGCGATCGCCGACAGGGTTCACGGCGTTGCACCACGGCCAGGCCAGCGACTTCATGTGACGGCGGGGGGCCTCGATATGGATGTCACCTCTTTGCACCACGGTCATCGGGATCCTCCCGTTCCGAACCTCGGATTCGTCGTCGACATGGACGGCAGTCGGGTGCTGCACATGGGGGACACGGAAGTCTCCGTAAAAGAGCTGGAGAGATTTCACTTCGCCGCTGATCGGCTGGAGGTCGCTTTTGTTCCGTACTGGCACCTGCTCGATCCCGAAGATGCGATCGCCTATAGAGAGGCACTCGGTGCCGCAACCATCGTGGCGATGCACCTCCCGGCAACAAATGCTCCCGGCAACTATTTCGAGCCGGCGGATGGCCTTGGCAGCCTGATGGCCCTCCTCAGGAAATCTGCACCAGGCGTAGTCATCCTGGAGGAGCCCGGAAACCGTTACAACGTGAAGGTCACAGCCGACGGCGACTAAAGAACCATGGGATCAGTCCACAAACGGTGCTGGTTGCCGGATGCAAATCGAGCAATGCATCTGACAACTAGCTCATCGACCACTCAACGTTGCTGCGACCAAGAAGGCCGTTCACCCGGACCGCTGCTTCCGAGGCCATGGCCGAGGAGATCTCGCTGCAGCGAACCGTCCACGATGTCACAGCAAGCTCGTAGATCTCGCACATGAGCTTGAAATTCGTCCATCCACGCGGATCATCACCGAAGCCTCGAATAAACCGTTCAAGATCAGCTTCGGCGTCACCGTACCGTGAGACACCGACCGCTAAGGGCACGAGATCCCAGCTTGCCGAACCCACTCCGGCGTCCTCCAGGTCAACCAGAAACAGACCTCGATCTGTTGCTATGGCGTTGCCGCCATGCACATCCCCGTGCACGATCACCGTTCCAAGCGGATCATCCGCCGCCTCATTCTGCCAACGCTCTTCGAGCAGATCGACGAGCTCTTTGAGCTCGGCTCGGTCTTTGTTGGCGAGCCAGTCCGCCGGCCAATCGATCGATCTGTGGGTATCGATGAAGGGATCGTGCCGCGGTAGGCCCGCAAATGACGAACCGCGGGTAGTCTCGTGCAGTTCCCTCGTTGTCCGACCGAGCTTCTCGAGATCGACCGGGCTGCAGGAGTGCAGGCGTTGCCACAAGGTCACAGCGCCTCCGGGAAAGATGAAGGGTTGCAGTTCCGACCGCACCAGAGGTACGACCGGTGCCCCTCGCGATGCCCAGACCCGAGCAACCTTCACTTGGCGGAAGGCCACTCCAGCACGCTCCGATTCCTCGACCCGAGCCATCACTCCAGCCCGAGGTAGCTCGACATGTATCGAGCTCTGCTGCCGGAGGATCCGGGCATCAGCCACGTCAAGACCGGCCTGCCGGCCGGCATCTACCGCCAGGGATACTGCTCTTCCGGCACGTCCAACGTCCAACGACACGTCGGCCAGGATACCAGGGCAACCGGGAGAATCACGGCTGTTTTGGGTGCCACGTGAGCCTCTTGCAAAACTCTCAGTTATGTCATCCAGAGCACTGCTACTCCGCGTTCGCGGCGGAAACTCATGGAAAGACACCAAACCTCAATAACTGTCACCTGAGCGGAGCCGAAGGGTCTCCCGTTGAAATCTGCAGTATTTA
>JAAESQ010001685.1 GCA_024229275.1 bacterium
ACTTGTGATCACATCATTGCGCAAGATATTCTCTCGCGTGGTGTGCGTGGCGAGGAAGAGGCTCTCGTCATAAAAGACTTAGCCACGGGTTGGATCTTCGGATACCCGGTGATGACTAAGTCTACTGCGGATGTGACGGCTTCGGCTCGAGACTTTATGGGTCCGAGTTCGCAGATTAAGCTGTTGCATTCCGATCCCGCTCCTGAGTTGCGGGCTGCCTTTGGCGAGCTAGGGATCCTCTTTGAGGCGTCTCCCACAGGAATCAAAGGCAATAATGGCATAGCCGAAAGGCTGGTCAGAACTGTTCTCGATGGTTCGAGAACATTGCTTGAGCACGCCGGTCTACCTCAGTCCTTTTGGCCTTTGGCGATGAAGTGTTTCAGCACGTTGTACAACATCACTCATCGACTCGACGATGAGTCGACTCCGTGGACTCGAAGACATGGTGTCGAGTTTTCGGGTTTGCTTATCCCTTTCGGGGCCCTTGTGGATTTCATGCCTGCCCCTGAGGTGATTAAGAAACTTCCG
>JAAESQ010001686.1 GCA_024229275.1 bacterium
GAGTTCCTGGAGGTCGAGCCGGAGATTGTGGATCCTGAAATACCGGAGAGACTTTCATTGGGGGTGGGACCTGCAGTCTGCTTCAAGAACGTGGCGTTCGCCTACCCGAGTTCGGATCGACGAGTGTTCGACGATTTCAATCTCGAGGTCGAGGGTGGATCTATGGTCGCACTTCTCGGCGTCAACGGCGCTGGCAAGAGTACGTTGTTCAAGCTCCTGTGCCGGCTCTACGATCCGGAAATCGGCGCGGTCGAGGTGGCTGGAAAAGACGTACGTAATGTGAGAAGAGAGGATCTGCGTCGGTCGATCACCGTTCTCTTTCAGGAGCCGGTGCACTACAGCGAAACTGTTCGATCCAACATCGAACTTGGCGATCTCGGCCGCGAACATGGGGATGATGAGATTCGTCGCGCACTCGAACAGGCCGGTGGAAGTCGCGTGGTTGAAAGCCTCCCCCACGGCCTCGACACCCTGCTTGGGACCTGGTTTGTCGGCGGTGCCGAACTCAGCGTCGGCGAGTGGCAGAGAGTCGCCCTGTCGCGCGCCTTCCTGCGCGAGGCCCAGATCGTGCTCCTCGACGAGCCTACCAGTGCGCTTGACTCGTGGTCTGAGATCGACTGGATCAAACGGTTCCGCAAACTTGCCCAGGGAAGGACGGTAATCGTCATCACCCATCGCCTGACGACAGCTCGAAGTGCCGATGTCATTCATGTCATGGACAGTGGCCAGATCGCAGAATCCGGCTCGCATGAAGAGCTGCTGCAAGCGGACGGGCGTTACGCTCAGGCATGGGCTGCCCAAATTGGCCGCACGTGAGAATTTGAACCTGGGAAGGCAAGACGGCTATACGGGACGAACGGGACGAACGGCTATACGGCAGAACACGGCGGGGAGCCAACGCAGTCGAGACGCGCGTGAGGATTTGAACCACTAAGCTCACGAAGAGCGCAAAGGAGGGCAAGCATTCATGAAGCCTGTAGTCCTCGGCATCGCCGGCGGCACTGGATCCGGCAAGACAACAGTAGCCGAAGCTGTAATAGCTGCAGTTGGAGCTGAGTGTTTAGCATTTCTCGCTGCTGACAGCTACTACCGTGATATCGAGTGGACAAGTGAAGCCCACCTTCTGGCCCACAACTTCGACCATCCGTCGGCGTTGGATTCGGAGCTACTCGCAACCCATATTCGCAAGCTCAAAGCCGACGTAGATATCGCAGTTCCGATCTACGACTTCGTGCGCCATCGCC
Organism: bacterium; assembly: GCA_024229275.1. GTDB lineage: Bacteria > Acidobacteriota > Thermoanaerobaculia > Thermoanaerobaculales > Sulfomarinibacteraceae > JAAESQ01. The sequence continues at coordinate 1,245 of JAAESQ010001686.1, forward strand.
GAATGACTGCGATGAGGCCTGTTGAAGCGAGACCAGTAGTCATCGTTGAGGGGATCCTCATTCTTGCCCTACCAGAAATCCGAGAATTGTTGGACCTCAAGATATTTGTCGATACCGAGGCAGATCTCCGGCTCATTCGGCGGATTCGCAGAGATCTGGAAGAAAGGGGGCGCCCCATCGAGGATGTGCTGCGGCAGTATGAGCAAACCGTTCGCGCGATGCACCGCGAGTTCGTTGAGCCATCGAAAGAATGGGCCGACGTCATCATTCCCCAGGGTGGACACAACAAGGCAGCCCTCGAACTTGTCATCGCTCGTGTTGAGCAATTGATAAGTGCCTCAAGCCGAAAGGCGCGTGAGATTTTGAACCGCTAAGAGCGCAAAGGAGACACGAAGAATAAGGGGCGAACGGGACGGACGGGGCGGAC
>JAAESQ010001687.1 GCA_024229275.1 bacterium
GCAGCGGAAGAGCCCGCGTCGCATGTCGTCGGATGATCAAAGTTCTTTGTTTCCGGACACTTGAATAGGGGGTGCAGTATGAGCGCACGCTTGGGACGGTTGGAAGACGCCCCTCATCCTCGTCAGACCCGAAGCAGGTGACAGTGTCGACCGCGAGACCGTGATTCGATGGCACCGGCAGGGCTTCAAACTCTACTGGCGCCGGGAGTCGAGAACCAGGAAGATCGGCCGACCCACAATTCCACGCCAGCACATCGACTTCATCCGCCGCGTAAGCGTCGATAATCCGAGCTGGGGCGAAGATAAGATCTTTGAAGAGCTCGATCTCAAGTTCGGCATCAAGCACTCAACCAGTACGATTCGTAAGTACATGGTGCGGCCACGACCCCGCGATGATGGGCAGAAGTGGCGCACCTTCATCAAGAACCACAGCCACGAGCTCTTCGCCTGCGACTTCATGACGCAGTACACGGCGCTGTTCACGACCGTCTACGTTTTCGTCGTGATGGAGATCAGCA
>JAAESQ010001688.1 GCA_024229275.1 bacterium
CACAGAAGAGTTCGCCGCACCATTTCCGCTTGGAAGTTCGGCCGATGTTTACTGTTTTGCTCGGATAGAAGCAGATGAATCCGCATTCCCATTCACGATGATGTCGGCCGAGAAACTTGCAACACAGTCCCAGTTCTCCGAAGGCGATATCATCTACATCGACGGCGGTATCGCAGAAGGTGTCAGCGCTGGCGATAGGTTCTTTCTGTTGCACCGGGACCGTAACCTGAAACACCCCGTTTCAAATTCTTCGATGGGTACCGTGTTCCGCCAAGTCGGCCAAGCCAAGGTTCTCTGCGCTCAGGAACACAGCAGTATTGTAGAAATTACCGCTGCATGCGACACGGTCGAGGTCGGCGCGGTTCTCGCTCCGTATCGACCCATTCCCGTTCCTCTGGTGATAGCACCTGCCGAATCCGAACGATGTGACGATCCGAATGGCAAACCCGTGGGTTACTTGGTCTACTCCAAGGACGACATCATTGAGATCGGCTCACACGATCTCGTGGTTCTCGATCTCAGCGCTGCAGACGGTGCGTACCCGGGCCAGTTTGCAACTGTTTTTAGGGAGAATCACGTGGCCGGGATGCCAAGGATTCTACTCGGCGAAGTCGGAATTCTGACGGTGGAAGATGGCTACGCCACCGCGAAGGTCACCCGTGGATGGAGACCCCTAGCAATCGGAAATCGCGTAGAACTCAAGTAGAAGAAGACCCAGATCCGTTGGGTGAATTGGTGGGGCTCATGCGCTTCAGCAATTTGTGGTCGCCGAGTTACTCCGAGGAATCTGACAACCGACACGAATCCTAGTCTGAGCTTTTGCCAGTTTCACCGTCGGTCTCACCGTCGCTGGGTGCCGAATCGTCTGACGGGCGTATCGAGTCCTTGAAGTTTCGGATACCCTCACCAAGGCCCTTGCCGAGGAGAGGAAGCTTTCTGACTCCAAACAGCACCACGACAATCACGAGAATGATGAGAAGCTCAGGAAATCCAAAACTACCTAGCATCGACACCTCCAGAATCGCACAAGTTTATCAGAGTTGAGGTCAAACAATCCGGAGCTTGACACGTTTTCAGCTCCGTATCTAATCGTTGCACTACCTGTACTAGCCAAGGTCTATACTCCTCCCGCCCAGAGAGTACCAAGCGAGAGAACGTTCCTACCACCTTTAGTGCCCTTTGAAGACGGACGGCGCTATAGCGATCAAACCATCCCTCATCAGCACTAGTTTGCTGCGCCCAGTCCTCGAGGCATGCTTGCCTTGCTTTCCGAGAAAGGAGGTCCGGCATGTCCCGCTCTTCAAGCAG
>JAAESQ010001689.1 GCA_024229275.1 bacterium
CCTTGTCGTGGTCCCCGTGCCGGGATTCAGCAAAGTATTCGCGCCAAACCCGGTTCCGTTCAACGGAACCAGCGTTTTGACATTCACAATAGACAACACCGGTAGCGTACTCGACGCAACTGCACTGGACTTCACTGACAATTTCCCCGCGGGGATGACCATCGCGACTCCATCGAATGCGGGGTCCACCTGCACCGGAGGGACTGTCATCGCAGTGGCAGGCTCCGGTGTTGTGTCCTATAGCGGAGGTACCGTTGCCGCATCGACGGTTTGCACCGTTGTAGTCGACGTGATCGGTGGGGCTGTTGGCGATTTGGTCAACACTTGCGGAGACTTGACTTCGTCTTCAGGCAACAGTGGCCCGGCCACAGATACCTTGACAGTGGTTGAGGTACCGATCTTCAGTAAGGTCTTCGCACCAGATCAGGTCGCCCTTGATGGCATCAGTACACTGACTTTCACCATCGACAATTCCGGCGGCGTGATCGATGCGACTGCCCTGGACTTCACCGACACCTTCCCATTCGGGATCTACGTCGCCACTCCGTCCAACGCGGCCACAACCTGCACAGGAGGAACTCTGACAGCGACGCCAGACTCCGACACCGTTTCCTACACTGGCGGCACGGTAGCGGCCGGAGCCACCTGCACCGTCACTGTTGACGTCGTTGGAGGCCAATCCGGCGATCTCGACAACGTATCGGGTGACCTCACTTCATCGCTCGGCAACAGCGGTCCGGCAACCGACACCTTGACCGTGTACCTCCCGCCGACGTTTACCAAAGAATTCGACGTTGAGTTCATGGGGGTCGGGGAGATCGCAACCATCACGTTTACCATCGATAACACCGGAAGCGCTGTCGATGCGACCGGGCTCGATTTCACCGACACCTTCCCGGCAGGTATGGAAGTCGCAGCAGTACCCAACCCATTCACCTCGTGTGCAGGAGGCGCAATCACAGCGCCGGCTGGAGCGACTTCGATCTCGTTCACTGGTGGAACAGTGGCGGCCGGCTCGACATGCATCGTGCAGATAGACATCACGATCACCGCTAGCGGGCGCTACGTCAACACCACCGAAGACCTCACCTCTTCGGCGGGCAACAGCGGATCCGCATCGGCCATCTTGCAGGCCCAGGCAGCCATTCCGACCAATACACCGTTGGGCATCGCGATTCTGATCGCAATTCTGGGCACACTCGGAGTCTGGCAACTGAGACGTTGGAGCTAGGGTAATTCGCACAGCACGATCACTCGTGATCGACACGGCGCCACCCCCTTGGGTGGCGCTTTTCCGTTCCGGCCTGGAATAGTCGCGATTCAATACTGTGTTCTCCACGGCATGGGACCCAGCGACTCAGAAACTATAGCAATCGCTCTATTCTGCTTCACCGAAGAAAGAACTGACTTGGGGATTGACAAAAAAACATTCTAGTACTATTATTGAGACCGTGACTCAGAAACAGTCCTATGAATCGACGCGACGCAACTATTTGTTTTCTTTGAAATACCTAGTAAACTCTTAATAGTAGCGTTCGCACGGACCGCGTTTTTTTTGGGAAGGGGAATCAGCATGAATTCGAGATCTCGCTACGGTGTTCAACTGTTGTGTTCAGCAATCGCTATCTGCGCCATCGCTTTGCCGGCCACAGCGCAGGAATCACCAGCTCGACTCGCAGCTGCCGACGTCGGCTACGTCATGTCAGTTTCTGGCGTGGATGGTTTTTACATCGAGCAAGCGTATAGTCCGGGCTCTACACCCAGCCTGAGCCAGCTCCTCAGCGACGCCGGCTTCTTGGCAGACGGTGCTTACACCTACGAAATTAGGGTCGTTCCCGCTCTCGACGACGACAGCCGTGCAGTACTCAGACTCGCACGCGAGACGGGTGATCTTTCGGGCGTTGAGCGGCTGCAGAGCGAAGGGATCATCCCTGAGCAAGCCGTTGCCTCCTCTGGTGGTTTCACTATCGCACAGGGTCAGATGGTCAGCGGAGATGTCAAGGAAGTCTCAGTCGCCTCGGGCGATGGAGTCTCTACTGAGGGCATCGATGTTCACATCATGGATCAGGTCATCCTCGATGATCTCATCGTCGACGGCAGCATCTGCGCTGGGCAGGACTGCGTTAACGGCGAAAGTTTCGGCTTCGACACCATCCGACTCAAGGAAAACAACCTTCGTATCAGGTTTGTAGACACCAGTTCAACCTCATCGTTCCCGAGCAGAGACTGGCAGATCACCGCAAACGATTCGTCCAACGGCGGCGCCAACAAATTCTCGATCGACGACATCGACGGCGGCCGCACACCGTTCACCATCGAAGCCGGTGCACCATCCCACTCACTCTACGTTGATGATGGCGGACGGATCGGTTTCGGAACTTCGACTCCGGTCGTAGAGCTGCACGTCAAGGATGGCGACACGCCGACTCTCCGCCTTGAGCAGGACGGATCGTCTGGCTTCACACCTCAGACCTGGGATGTTGCCAGCAACGAAACCAACTTCTTCGTCCGCGACGCCACCAACGGTTCAACGCTCCCGTTCCGGATTCGTCCGAGCGCACCGTCAAGCTCGATAGATATCGCTGCAGACGGCGATGTTGGAATCGGAACGGCTTCGCCGGATTTCGACCTAGATATTGACAATGGCACCGGTTCAGCCGCCAATTTCATCGTTCAAGGGCAGAGTGGAGCAATGATCTTGAAGGATCTCGACGACGGAGCCTCAGCTCAGAACCTCGTCAACAGTGGGATCTGGCGTTTAAGAGGGCTAGATAATGCTTATGGCGAGACCGCCGCAGGCATGACCCTCGACCTCACCGACGGCTACGTGGGCATCAACTGCAATTCTGCGGCCGATCACAACCTAGTCATTGCCAGCGGTGGCGCCTGCACAGGTACGCCCCGTTCCTGGATTGATGCCGGTTCAACGAGCTTTTCGACAAGCTCTTCGCGATTCTTCAAGGAGAACCTGACAGCGATCAGCGGGATCGATATTCTCGCCAAGATCGGCCAGGTTGCAGTCTACTCCTACGATTTCATCGATGGACCTCGGGACCGAATCGGCCTGATGGCGGAGGACTTCCATCAGGTCTTCGGTCGGGGATCAAACAAGGAACTTAGCGGCCACGAGGTGCAGTTGGCACTCTGGATGGCCGTTCAACAGCTTACCAGTCAGAACCTGCAGCTCACCGAGCGACTCGGTGAACTCGAGGCTTCTCTGTTGGCGAAGGACCAGTAAGACAACAGCTTCTGCTGTCGGCATGACAGGGTCGAAATCGATGGGTGCGAGCCTGAAGAGAGGCTCGCACCCATTTTCTTGTGTGCTCTTCGTTCTTCAAGAATCTCCTGCGCGACCAAAATGAATCGTTTCGGTATTGACAATCAGCAATGCTCAACTTATAGTCGAGATTGTAACTCAACCGCGAAGCAAGAGCAGCGCAAGGTGACCATGAAGTCTGTCAGGCCTGGATCGTAGATCCTCGGAACAGACCCTAGCCTCAGCAAACGTTTGGAAATGGAGGAGATCGTATGAAACGGAGAAGTTGTTTTGGAGTGGTGTTCCTTTTTTCAGCAGTTGCCGTGTGCTTGACTGCAGCACCCGGCACGGCGCAGCTGACAAACGAGGCGACTATTGGGGTAGGCATCGATCCAAATAGTGTGGAGATGCAACTCGCCCCGCCTGACGCGAGATACGTTCTTTCGATCGCCGGCCCAAACGGCTTCAGCTTTCAACAGGAGTTCGCACGCGGTGATGCTCCGACCCTGAGCGCCCATTCTGCCGACGGTGGTGTTCTGGCAAACGGAGCGTACACCTACGAGCTGCGTTTGATTCCGGAGATCACGCCGGAGATAGAGACCGCCATCAAGATGGCCCGCGAGACTGGTGATATGTCAGAAATCGAGGAGTTGAAGGCTGAAGGTGCTATTCCTCGTTTTGCAGTCATCACTTCAGGTAACTTCACCGTCGAGGCCGGCACGATTCTGAATCGAGCCGAGAGGGAACTCACAGCCGATCCGGAAGATACACTCTCGGCAAACGACATCCCGATCAGCGCGGCTGATATCTGCTACTACGATGATCTCATCGTCGATGGAAGCCTGTGTGTCGGTTTTGACTGCACCTGCAACATGTCGTTTGGGTTCGACACCATCGTGCTCAAAGAAAACAACCTGCGCATCTTCTTCGACGACACCAGTACTGCAGCCAGCTTTCCACGAAACGATTGGAGAATCGTTGCCAACGACTCCGCCAATGGTGGCGCGAGCTATCTCGGTGTTGAGGACTCCACCGGCGGCCGCAGGGTATTTACTCTCGAGGCCGGAGCGCCTTCCCATTCACTATTTGTCGATGATGGCGGTCGCGTAGGAATGGGCACTTCCACGCCCTCAGTCGAGATCCACACTGTAGATGGAGATACTCCTACTCTTCGCCTCCAGCAAGACGGTTCGTCGGGTTTCGCTCCCCAGACCTGGGATGTGGCAGGAAATGAGACGAACTTCTTTGTGCGTGACGTGACCAGTGGATCGACTCTGCCGTTCCGAATCCGCCCGGGAGCACCGACGAGTTCGATCGATATTGCCGCTGACGGCGATGTAGGAATCGGCACATCCAGTCCAGATTACGATTTGGATATTGATAACGGCACCAGTTCTGCAGCCAATTTCGTTGTCCGTGGTCAAAGCGGCTCAATGATTCTCCAAGATCAGGACGGCGGCGGTGGCGCAGCTCAACACCTGGTAAACGCTGGATTCTGGCGTTTAAGGGGGTTGGACGCATCGCTTTCGGGCCAAACCGCAGTAGGTATGACTCTTGACCTCACCGATAGTGACGTAGGCATCAACTGCAATTCTGCGGCTGATCACGACCTGGTCATCGCCAGCGGTGCTGCCTGCACAGGTACACCCCGTTCCTGGATTGACGCCGGTTCAACAAGCTTCTCGACAAGCTCTTCACGATTCTTCAAAGAGAATCTGACAGCAATCAATGTGGCCGGCATTCTCAATAAGATCGGTCAGGTCGCAGTCTACTCCTACGACTTTGTCGATGGACCTCAGGATAGAATCGGACTGGTCGCGGAGGAATTCCATCAGATCTTTGGTCGGGGATCAGACCAGGAACTTAGCGGCCACGAGGTGCAGTTGGCACTCTGGATGGCGGTCCAACAGCTCAACGAACGAATCATCGAACTCGAGGCTCTTCTGTTGGAGAAGAATCAGTAGGAGAGCAGCTCCTGCCTGCTGCCGTTGGCACGTAAGGGTAATCCATGGGTGCGAGCCTGAGAAAGGGCTCGCACCCATTCTTGCGCTATTGATCGATCCTACGAGATTCCATGCCTGAGGAAGAGCACCTCCTTAACCCGCGGGGGTTCCTTTTCGGACAACCAACCTGCGCTACGAGTAGAGTGAACTCAGTCTGCTCTCTCAGATACAGAACTGCGTGATTGGAACGGCTTGATCCGATTGCTGAACGACTGTTCTGCAGGCCAGCCACCTTGACTCTGGCCGCACCAAGGTCTATGTTCTTTCTTAGCACACAACATCAAGACGAACAGGATTGACTTCGCGCAAAACAATGGTGTCCGCTCTATACCGAAATTCATGATGTTATCTATCAACCATATTATTGGAGGTTGGAGAATGAGACACGTCGCAATCCACAGAATCCTGACGCTTGCTCTTGTCGCGATAGTGGCGCCAATCATGGCCGCGGCGTCAGATCAGCCCAACAGAATCGTCCCCACCGTTGTGGTGGAGCCGACTCAGGTGCTTTTCAGCGTATCCACTGGCGACGGCGATCTCGTCCTCTCTGTGTCCGGCCCCGAGGGTGTGTTCTATCAAAGGAAGTTCAAGGCGGGAACGGAGCCGACATTCAGCGTTTTCGGTCAGCGAGAAGACACCTTGCCTGATGGCCTCTACAACTACGAGATCAAGCTGATTCCGCATTTGGATCCCGAAACGATCAACGCCCTGAAGGCCGCTAGGAAATCCGGGGATACCGAAATCATTAGCAAGCTGCGTGCGCAGGAGAAGCTCCCGAGGTCCGGAATGATCAGGTCTGGAAGCCTGTTGATTCTGAACGGTGCTTTCGTGCTTCCTGCCAATGAAGAACCCGCAGATGCTTCAGTAAACGCAAGTGGATTCGACCTTAAGATCATGGATGTGCTGCACTACGACGATGTCATCGTGACAGGGAGCCTCTGCGTGGGATTTGACTGCGCTAACGGCGAGTTGTTTGGCTACGACACATTCAAGCTGAAGGAGAACAACCTGCGGCTCTACTTTGAGGACACCAGCGCCGGCTCATTCCCGAGCGGTGACTGGCGTATCCGAATCAACGACACTACCAGCGGCGGCGCCAGCTACTTTGCCATTGAAGACGGAACGAACGGAAGAACGCCCTTTAGGATCGAGACCGGGGCGCCTACCCATTCGCTCTATGTCGAGGACTACGGCCGAGTGGGTCTCGGCACTTCAATCCCCTACGTCGAACTACACATTGTCGATGGAGACACACCGACCGTTCGCCTCGACCAAGACGGCTCAAGCGGTTGGACAGCCCAGAGCTGGGACATAGCCGGCAACGAAACCAACTTCTTCGTCCGCGACGTCACCAATGGGTCGAAGCTGGTGTTCAGAATCAGGCCGAATGCTCCCACAGACAGCATTTACATCGACAGCGATGGTGACATAGGATTCGGGACAGCCAGTCCAGACTATGACCTGGACATCGACAACGGGACCACTGCGGCAGCCAACTTCGTTGTTCGCGGCCAAAGTGGTTCGATGATATTGCAGGATCAGGACAGCGGTGGAGGCGCCGCCCAACATCTAGTAAACGCGGGCCTCTGGCGTTTGAGGGGGCTCAACGCTTCACTTTCGAGCCAAACCGCCGTAGGCATGAGTCTCGACCTCAATGACAGCGACGTGGGCATCAACTGCAGTAGCGCTGCTGACCACGATCTAGTAATCGCGAACGGCGGGAGCTGTACCAGCACGCCGCGTTCCTGGATAGATGCTGGATCTACTTCGTTTTCGACGAGTTCGTCGATTCTCTTAAAGGAAAATCTGACAACCATCAAGATCGACGATATTCTGAAAGTAGTCAGCCAAATTGCAGTCCATTCCTACGACTTCATCGGTGGACCCAGGAACCGAGTCGGTCTGATTGCAGAGGACTTCCACAAGATCTTCGGCCGCGGCTTGGAGCAGGAACTGAACGGGCAAGAGGTACAGATGGCCCTCTGGTTGGCAGTCCAGGAACTGGCCAGCGAGAACAAGAGGCTCGTTGACCAGAACCAAGATTTCAGTGAACGACTCAACCGGCTCGAGGCTGCCATGGATACCAGGCTGGCGAACGAGAACTGACTCGCGCGAGTTCCTCGCGCCAAATCATTTCCACCGGACGCGGGTGCCCTACCCGCGTCCGGTTTGAAATTGGCCTACACATTTCCAAAGACAGGGCGCGGGTCACCCTCATGTCTCTGTTCCCCGATCACCAAGAATGTCCGTTTCTGGGCCGATTGTTGCGCTTGTATCCTCCTAGCGCAACGCGCTGAGTGGTAGCTTAGATTCACAAGCAGCGTGAAACACTTTTCCCAAAGACGCACGTACAATAGCCGAATGCGGATTGCGATCTTCTTTCCACGATTCAAAACCTTCAGCGGTGCCGAGCATCTGCTTCTCGAGTTCACCCGTTACGCAGCCGACGAGGGCCATGACGTCGTTATTCTGACTCGCAGATTTCACGAACGTTGCCGCTCCCGTCTCCACTCCAGGGTTGAAATACGAGTTCCAAGGTTGGCCTCTGCGCTGACCGGCAATCATCTCATTGACAGCTTCTTGGACACAGCACTTTCCCCTTGGCTCCTGCCTCTTCTCCCAAAGGAGATTGACGTACTCTGTTTCTGGTGCCCACCTGTGGCGCCGGCCATGTGGCTCTCCCGCCACATCTTGCGTCATCGCCTACCGACGGCCTACTACTGCTTACAACCGCCACGATTCGCCTACGACCTACTGTCGGAGACCATTGCGGCCAACAAGCCTCTGGGGTACCTGGTGCCCATGGTCGCTGCACCCTATCGTTTGATTGACCGGTTCGCGGCGCGCGCCTGTGATCGGTTGCTAGCCATCTCCCAGGACTACGCAGAATGGTGCAGACAACTCTACAAGGGACCGCCTGTTGAACTCGTATGCCCCGGCATCGACACAGACCTCTCTCGCGAGGCTCGTCCCGAATGGGTTCGCGAGAGGCACAACCTTGGATCCAACGAGAAACTGGTTGTCACAGTCAACAAGCTCATCGTTCGCAAGAACCTGGATGTGTTCCTGAAGGCGATGCGACTGGTGGTAGATAGGCTCCCGGAAACAAGAGGCATCATCGTTGGAGACGGACCGATCGAACCAGACCTCATCAACCTACGGCACCGTCTTGGGCTTGAGGATTATGTTACCTTCACTGGCTTCGTTCCCGACTTTCACGATGTCGCGCACTACTTCGCCGCGGGTGATGTTTATGTATTCCTTGAGAAGAACGTGCCCTTTGGGCTCACGGTGCTGGAGGCCGGTAGTTGCTACACACCAAGCGTGGCGGTGTCAGGCGGAGGGACTCGTGAAACCGTAATCGATGGGAAAACCGGTTTTCTCGTCGGCGAAGCGCTTGATGTTGAAGAGGTAGCCGACAGGATCTGCTGGTTCCTGGAACACGATCAGGAGCGTAGGGAGATGGGCCGAAACGCGTTTCAATTCGCACAGCAATTCTCCTGGAAGTGCAGTGGCCAAGCATTCGTCGAATGTCTCGAGCGGGTAGCAGCGTTCCAGGTGGCCGGAAGAACGGGCTCCCCCAAATGAGCTGGAAGCGTGCTGGGAAGAGTCTAGACTAGTGCCCGATCTCACCACGACCAGAATCCGATTGCTACGCCCTTTGGCGATCTCCATCCTCGTACTGGCGGGCGCAGCTTATGTTGCCCTTTGCTGGGACAAGCTTGCGCTCATAGCCGAAGTGGATATGCTTGAGTTAGTCACCCTGAGCATGAGCCTACTGGTATTCTTCGTGGTTACCGGATTCGGTTTTTGTCTTGTTGTGAGCACTCTCGGTGTCAGGCTATCTCCTGTAGAGTGGATCGGTTTGACCTTCATTTCGACAATGTTGAACTACTCCGCACCTGCGCACCCAGGTCTCTTTGCGAAAGCCGTCTACTTGAAGAAGAAAAAGCTGTCGTACTCGCGATTCTCCGTGGTCATGGCAGCGAAAGTCGCCATATCCGCTCTTTCCTCGGGTATTCTCGGATTGCTGGTTCTGTTACTCATGTGGCGGATGGACGGCGTGAGTTCCCCCCTGCTGGTGCTCCTTTGTAGTGCTCTCGTCCTGTTGGCGGCAATGCCACTGACCTTACCTTTGCCTCGCCTCACCTACCAGGGGAAGATCTGGAAGCTACTGAAGGACGCTGCGCAAGGGCTCAAGGAGCTTCGAGGCCGGCGATGGAGAACTCTGGCGTTCGGTTGCATTGTTATCGTTGAGCATTTTCTGTCAGCGATCATCTGCATGATCGCGTTTCGCGCTTTCGGGTTCGAGCTGGAGCTGCTCTCCGCCCTCGCAATTGGGGTTTTCGTCGCGATATTCGGCCTCTTTTCTCTGACTCCAAACAACATTGGCGTGCAGGAAATCGTTATGGCCTACCTCTACTCTGTCACCGGGATGGACTTCACCGACGGGTTGATAGGTGGGGGCTTGATTCGAGCGGTTCATATGTTGCTTGCTTTCGTGATGGCGCCAATATTTGCTCATCTGCTATTGAGCCCGACCAGGCTTCGGCAGTTGACTAGGCTTTCCCACCAGAACGACCCTTCCGAGCTAACCGTTGAAAGAGAGAATGATGAGCCCCTCTAGCCATGTTGTCTTTTTTGGAATTCTCCTCGGTCTCAGCATCGGCTGCGGCGAACCACCCACAGAACGTCCCAACGTAGTGTTGGTTCTTGTCGACACATTACGCGCAGATCATCTCGGAACCTATGGCTACTCCAAGGAGATATCGCCGGCAATCGACTCCTTCGCAGACGGTGCCACCCTATTCGATAACGCCATCGCGCAAGCACCACACACCATTCCCTCGATCCTTCAGATCATGACATCCAGGCACATCCAGGGAAAGCAACTCCGGCCAGAAGATGCTACGCTCGCCGAGACGCTACGGAAAGCTGGGTACGAGACCACCGCGATCGTAGAAAACGCCCTCTTTGAGTTCGATCGCGAGGCGCATGGATTGATGAGAGGGTTTGACACTTTCTATCGGAACGGTGTACTCGATCGGAGCCATATCTTTCAGCAACACTGGAAATCCAAAACACCGGCCGACGTGATAACTGCTCAGGCGCGACGCTGGTTGCGCAACAGGTCCTCCCACAAACCTTTCTTCCTTTGGCTTCACTATCTTGACCCACACGATCCCTACATGCCGCCATATGCGGACGATATGGAAGAGCTGAGCTGGGAGAGTGGAAGCGAGTACACCGGCGATATCCGAAACACCTCTCTCTTTCCTCGTTCGCAAGCGGAAGCAAGCGACTTCACAGATCTCGACCGACTCCATCTCATAAACCTCTATGATGCCGAGATCACCTATCTCGACCAGTCCCTTGGGGAGCTGTTCGTGTTTCTTGACTCCGAAGGGCTCTTCGATGACTCCCTGGTCATTCTGAGTTCGGATCATGGAGAGAGCCTGGGAGAGCACGGACTCTGGACCCATGGCCTCTCCCTGTTCGAGCCCGAGATCCATGTCCCGCTGATAGTGAAGTATCCCGGACAAAAACGAGGGCTGCGAGTGGCTACGCCGGCACAGGCGATCGATATCTTCCCGACGATCGTCGATGTCACCGGTATCGACCAAAGCATAGTGCACGACGGGTCGAGCTTGCGTGACGGCGATGCCCAGGCGGCATTCACCTTCTGGAAGGACTGGTGGGTGGTTCGAACCTCTCAGTGGAAACTCATTCAGAAAGGTGACGAGCGGCTCCTGTTTCGGATCGACACGGATCCTGATGAGTCCAATGACCTCCTGACCCAGGAGCCAGCCGTCACAGATCGCCTTGTCGCCCTTCGCGCCGCAAAGCTCACGACACTCGAGACCTCAGCAGAGAAGCTCGAGAAGGCGTCTCGCGAAGCGATCGACAAGATGCGAGCGCTGGGTTACCTGCAGTAATCCGCAGCACATCGCTTCGAGCCATGGATCAGAGCCGCCTCTGAAGGAGGATGTTGAAAGAGAGATGGGGGTCCTCCTCGGTCATTTCAGGCGCCACTCGAATCGCCTTCACATCCCCGAATTTGCCGCCCCCAGTGTCGGAGATGATCGTTGCCTCGTAAAGTAACTGGGTGATCAGCTCGAGAAAACGGACAGTCGCAGTCCCGGTTCGTTTCATCCGCGCCGGCCACAGCTCCAGAAGAACCGTATCAATCCTCCCGTCGTGCAAGGACTCCCGCATGCCGTGGAGCACCTCGTACTCGAAGCCCTGAACGTCGATCTTGACCAATCGCACACGACGCCCGGCGCAGTGAGCGGCGTAGTAGTCGTCAAAGGTCACGGTCTCGACCGGGATTGCCTCGCGGCCAGGCATATGGACCAGGGTGTGATCGGCCTGGTTCTGCTCGGAGAGATAGATCGATGCCGAACCCGAACTGCTCGCCAGGCCGAGACGATTCAAGATAACGCAGTCGAACTCGTTCAGGACCACATTCTGCTGGAGGATCTCAAAGTTCTTTGGCTCAGGTTCGAATGCATGAACTTCGCCGCCACTAGCACCGACCACCGCCTGTGCCATGAGGCATGTCGTGTAGCCGATGTTGGCGCCAATGTCGAATACCAGGTCTCCCGGGTTTATGAGTTCGCTGATGAGGCGAGACTCCTCCTTCTCGTATTCACCGTCCAGATGGAGAGCCAACACGACCGGCGAGCGGTGTCCTCGCGGTATGCGCAGGTGAAAGCCATGCACCACGTTCATGACCTCTGGGCGCCTCCTGTCGACGTACCACATCAAGAGTCTCTCGACCGACGCCCGCCTCAAAGGATGACACCCAGGCGCTATCCGTTGAAGAAGCATACGAACCAAACCAAGCATAGTAACCATCTCGCCTATGTCCCTTATCAGACCTTCTTGAGAAGATTCCACAGCTTGTAAAGGAGCGGGCGTCCCAATGGGTAAGCCCTGCAGCTTGGTCCGCCAACCCACTCTTTGCAGGACTCACACGTCGAAGTGAAACGGCCCTCGATGTGATCTCTGCGCAAACGCAAATACTTCTCCCCTCGCCAAATCTCGGCAAGTGTATTCTGCATGACATTACCCATGACCATTCGGGCGTCATAATCCATGCAACAGGGGATGACATCGCCACTAGCGGTCACCACGAGGTTGCGCCAAAGATAGGCACATGGATACCTAACTCCGGGTTTGATGTGCGCCAGCTCGTAGCGATGCTTCTCGGTCGAGAGCTGGCTGATGGACTCCACCTGATCAGCCCAAGTGCTGAAGCGCTTGAGGAGAACCCTGTCTGCAAGCGGACGCCAGCGGGCGTGAAACTCCCTCACTTGAGGCTCGGTCTGCTTCATGTAGATCAGCTGCACTACGGCCTGCGGTTTCGTGAGCTTGCGCTCTTTTCTGAGCCTCAGAAAACGCTCTATGTTTGTGACGACGCTCTCAAACCTCGCCCCGACTCGAAGCCTCTCGTAGCTCTCTTTGGTGATGCCGTCCATGCACAAGATGATCTTGTCGAGGCCTGAAGAAAGGAGCTGGTCAGAGCGTTCATCGTCGAGAAGTGTTGCGTTGGTCGAAAGCCCACACCGGAGCCCCCGATCCTTGACGAAACGGATCATCTCCATAATTCGAGGGTGTGCCAGCGGCTCACCCAGATTGTGGAGCCAGATTAGGCCGTTGTAGTCTTCTACCTCACGAATCACCCTGCAAAAAACCTCATAGTCCATCATCTCGTAGTTACGAGTCATATCCTTGTGGGGGCACATAGAGCACTTGAGGTTGCAGACACTCGTGGTCTCAACACTGAACACAAACGGTCTGCCGTCGACGTATCGTTCCCGTCTGTAGTAGTTTCGTTCAGATTGAAAGTAGGCCCACAGAAAACGAAGTTTGTTCATTTAGCTTTCCTATGCTTCGGACCACGCGAATTCGTAGCATCGCGTCTGGAGCTGTGCTACTGAATGCATGACTTGGCTCCGCTTGGCGGATCGAGCCACAAATGAAGTGGAATCGTAGCGCTCCGGCGGACACTCTGGAGCCCCCAGCCCATCTAGCTCAAATATGATCGCCATACCTTCCTTGCAGGTACAAGCGGACCCTGGCCCGGATTCCAAGCTGCTGCCGACCAGGACGTGGTTGATGCCGAGGTCGTTGATATCATGAGGATTCGCCATACTTCAAGGGTCCCGGTGGACCGTGGAATGGTACCAGACAACACCTCCTAGTGGTTGGCAATAGCTGGAGAACCGGCAGGTGCGCATGAAGCGCGAGGCCAAGGAAAGCACTCACAACCAAGGCCAGGTGCAAGCTCTTCTGCTTCCAGTCGTCTACGAATAGGTCAAATCCCGCGAGGCACTCGGCCGCAGTGATTTCAACGCCGGCCGCATGACTCCACCAAATCTGTGATGTACGCTGTTACGTCGATGGAATCGTCCAGCATCCGCTGACGCTTCTCCGCCCATTCTCGTTTGCAGTCCGGATTGGAGAGTATCTCTATTGCTTTGGTGAGGGCGTCGGCCTGGCCAGAGCGAGGATCATTGAAAGTGTAGGTCAAGCCGTACTTCCTCTCCTGTTCGTTGGTATACCCGCGGACCGAGGTGGAGACGAAAACGGCGGGAGTGCCGAGGGTCGCGCTCTCGCTGGCCATGGTCGCACTCTCCCCGATGAACAACCGTGCGAAGGCAAGCAGGTGATGAACGTGCTCCAGAGACGCCGTAATCCGCAGTGGCTCGAGCACTGCTGGCAGGCGCCGCTCAGAACTGATCATGACCCGCCCGAACCGCTCGAGGGTTCGAACCGCCTCCTCGAGACTCGTCAAGCCGTGATCAGTCACATCGTGCGCAGCCCCCCAGGAGACCAGCCGCATAATGATGAAGGGACTGTTTGGCTCGATGCCGAATCGCTCCAGAATTGTGTCGTCAGGCTGAAACCGATCCGGGTGAGTGTAGGCAAGCTCGTGATAGCCGGCGTAGGTCACGTGCTTGGACCTCGGCACCCTACCTTCGTAGCAACGAGGTGTCGCCACCACCGTACAGAAGGGATAGGTCAACAGATTCGAGAGCCGGGCGTTCTCCGTATCGTAAAAGACCACCGATGGTACCCGGCAGATCCATCCGGCCTGCGCGATGAACACACCACCGATAGCAGCCATCACGTCGGGCTTCCACCGCGCCACCTGCTGGCACAATCGGGCGGTACGAATCGGGAGTTCCATACCTAACCCAAAAAGGCCTTCCCTTGCAACACCCAGCTCGACATATTCCAGCCCAAGAGCGCTCAACAGATCAACAACGATGTCCTTTCTGCGCGTCGTAATGAAAACCTCGTGAGACCGCTGGCGCCAAATCTCGATTGCACGAGCAAAGAAGTGAGCATGGGCGGGGTGGGTGATGTCAACGAGTATTCGCATCTGACTTCCGTGCTACCTCTGCTTGTGAAGAATGTTGCTGCCGAAAACACCATAGCAGACGCCATTGCGGTACGCATCCAGGAACCGCGCCCTCATTCTGGCCAAGACCACGTCAGCTGAGTTGCTGAGCAATCCTGGTTCTTGCGACCGCACTCGGGTTGATTGAAGCATACAGATCCTCACCGTCCCAGAACCAATGCGGTCAATCGCAGAAGCTGTACGTTTTGATCGAGTGCTAAAATCTTCCGTGGTGAAGATACCTGACGCCGATCTGCGATTGAAGCATGAAGGCATCTCGATGAGACCTGCCATTCATGCAAGCTCTGCGGCCGCTTGGAGTACTCGCCACCGCCTCCTGGTTCTTGGAAGCTTCCGCCGTGACGAGTTCGTAACCGAAGCCTCCGAGTAGGCCATTCAGCTTGATCCTCACGCTTAAGGGATTCGTAGCCGTGCAACCTCAGGGAGTCGAAACCACGCATGAAACTCATACTTGTCAACGTTGAAGACGGGATCGCCTCAAGCGGTTTCCGGAGAATGGCCGCTCATGTCAAAGGGTATCATCCAGAGACATCTTCCCGCTACGTCATCCCTGGCCGGAATGTGCTTTATGAACGCGTCTTCCCGTCTGAACCATGGGGTTCCATAAACCGTTTCTCCGAAGATGTCGCTGATCAACTCACTGGTGCGGACATCGTTGGCTTCTCTTCGGTGACGATGAGGGCCAAAGCAGTCGAAGAGATCATCTCTTTTCTGCGCATCAAAAGTCCTCAGACCTTCATCATTTGGGGAGGCGCCCACAGCATGATGGCTCCGGATTCCGCAATCGAGCATGCCGATGCGGTCTGCATTGGTGAAGGTGAATCCGCGTTTGAGCAGTTTCTTGACGCGTACCGTCATGAGCGAGACTACTTCCAGACCCCGAATTTTTGGTTTCGCCGCGAACACGATGTCGTGAGGAACACTTCTCTTCCTCTTTTTTCCAGCGCTGAAATGGACAGGCTCCCCGCACCGGAGTACGCAGTCCCTGAAGAGATGATCTTCGAGCACGATTCGGGCTTCGTACCGATGACGCTGCGTCACTATTTGAGATTCAATGGCCTTTCGTACCATACGATCTGGTCGATAGGGTGCCCATTTAGCTGCACATATTGCGGCAATACAAGATACGTCAAGAACAACCCAGGATACCGCAAGATCCGCTACACAGCGCCCTCATCCCTGATGAAGGAACTCCGTCAGGTTATCAAGCGTCATCCCCACATTCGCTCCATCATATTCGATGACGACAGCTTCATGGCGCTTCCCACTGAGACTATTGAGGAGTTTTGCCAGCAGTATAAACAAGAGATCGGGATCCCGTTCACTGTCACGGGTGTTATTCCAAACTACATACATGAGCGCAAGCTCGAGTTGCTAGTGAACGCCGGCTTGATGCGGGTGCGGATGGGCATTCAGTCGGGCAGTGACCGAATCCTGGAGTTCTACAAAAGGCCATCACCCCGCAAGAAAGTGATGAGAGCGGCGGAGATCATCAATCGATTCGACCGACACATGATGCCACCCGACTACGACATCATAGTCGACAATCCGATCGAGACTGGCGCCGACGTTCGCGACACACTACAGCTGGTCCACGACTTGCCACGACCCTTCCACCTAAATCTCTTCTCCCTCACCGTCATGCCCAACACAGTACTGGAATGTCAACTCGACGAGATGGGAGTGGAATTGAAAGACGCCTCGCATAGCTACCAGAGGCTTGCGCCGACGTTGGCAAATGCGACACTCTATCTCCTCTGTCTGGTGAAACCACCTCGGTGGCTCATGAATCGTCTCATTTCCAAGGCACGACCATTCACAGAAAAGCAACGCTTCTATCCCTATTTTTGCAGCTTCCTGAGATTTCTCTGGATTCTACGACGGTCAGCTCAACACTTCTTGGTGATGGGCTTCGTCAACTCTCCAGGTGCTCTCGCATACTTGCTGTACCGTTCCCGTATCGTGGATCTAAGGCTTCACCTTCGCAGCTTCTTGGGCCCGCACCAGCCACCCAAAGAGTGAGCTAGGGCGATCGACCACTCCTCGCTGGTGGCACGGTTTAAGGGATTCCTGCCGCAACCTACGGCAACCCTCTAAAACTGCTTGATTGCAGCCACTCCGAGTAAGAAGAGCGAGAAGCACCAAGACTCCACTTCGTCGCTACACGTCTATCGCGGGCAACTCATGGAGCTACTGGTCAACAGCACCGCAGCCCTTCAGCTCGAAGACGCGAGCGGTTCCGTACTCGAATACGATCTCGGACATCTCACAGTTTTCCAGCACCTTTCCAAATGGGCGGTAGTGAAAACAGGCCTGAGTGGTTGAATATGTATCAAGCAGAACATGCGTGAACCCTTGCCCGCACAAGTACTCATGGAGCTTTTCGTGTGTGCGAGCACGACCGAGAGCCGCCTTGTCATGCTCTGGGCTATACCAAACGACACCTCGATGCTTACTGTAGTAGAAGAATCTGGCATCACGAAAGAGGAAGGTTTTGGCGTCTGCAGGCAGATTCTTTTTGATATAGAAAACCCCTGCAAAAAAGTCGTGAGAGTTACAGAGTTTGGTGACATCGTCGGAGGCGAGGTGTTGGATGGTCCTACGGATACCAAAGTAATCTCTCCAGAAAGTTGCTAGGGCACTCCCTGGATCGTCTCTCAAGGTTCGTACCCACTTGAGCGAGCGTAAGTCAGCATAGAAGCTCCCCGGATTGGTGATCTCCACTTTGGCGCCCCGGATCGAGGTCACCAGAATCGCCGGAAACGCGAGAGACAACACCAGGAACCATGGGATTAGTCTCTGAACCCGAGGCGCGCAGCGCTTGAAAAACCCTTCGACAACGGCAAGAAGTGGCCCAACAAAGTAGGCAGCGATCAGAAGAATCGAAGCGACATAGCGAGGGTTAGACCATGAAAGGGTTCGAACACCAGACAGAACAACGACTGTAGTTACTGCGGCCGCCGCCAAAAACACATTCTCAAGCGAACTCTTCGAATGTCGAATTGTGAGAACAATCGCCGCTAAAAAAAGATAGGCGATTCCACCAAAGTACTCCACTCCGGTCAAGAACTGCATTCTGCCGAAGATGAACTGGCTAACCTGACTCGTGCCTTGCCCACGAACATCAGGAACAGCCTTTCTGGAGTCCTTGTATGGCGGTTTCTTCGCCGCCACCGTTTCTCGTCCAACCTTCACTGCCGGAGGTCGCTCAACAGTTGACTTCCGTTGCTCAGTCCGGCGCTTCAGACCCACCTCTCTTCCGAGTCGTTCGACCAGTCGCGGGCTGGTTAGGAAGTGGAACTGAGCACCGATGATCACAGCACTGAATATCACAAGGAGACCTGCCGCCAGCTTACGCATTGACAGAATCGGACGGACCACCAAGTAGACTAAAGCACCACCACCCAGAGCAGGAGCGGCCAGTAAGTGTCCAAACAGGGCAAACCCGCAAAACCCACCTGTGACCAGTGCTAACCGCCAGCTCCTGCCCCTGCACTCGACAAGCTCGGATATGCAGGTCAATGCCGCCAAGGACAAAAATAACCTGGCGGTATCGATTCCGTTGTTGTAGCCCATGTAGAAAAAGATCGGGGTACACGCTGCGATGAATACGGCCCAGATGGCAGCGTGTGAGGAGTATCGGCGAAAAACGAGCACACCGAGAAGAGCGAGGCAATGTATCCCGAAAACCGGCGACACCGTTCGCGCCAGTATGTCCATCTGTTCGGCGCCAGCAACCAGGCCGAACCAAACATAAAGTGTCTGTAGAAACGGCGTACGAAAGTTGGCCATATGGTAGCCGGTTTGAGGATCGAATTCCTTCACGGCCAAGTAGTTGGCCATGCTCATATCGCGAACCATGATCCTGGCTTCAATTGCGGCGGAGAGGCCGTCATGCTCGACGATCGGGTACACCACACCAAGGACAAGTGCTGCTAGTACAAGAAGCAGCGTCGCCACTAGAGGCGGCGAGCTGATTGTTCGACGAAGTCCTTGGACCAGTAAGGCTCCGGCTTTTCGGTATGCCGCCACAAGACGGGGCAACTCTGCCCGCCCAAACACAGCAGCACTACCGAAAACAACCATCACCGCAGCCACGTAGACGAGTCTCGTCTGGTTCGGGAAGAAGAGAAACATGACGTATATCAGCACCGAGATGGTCGCTGGCCCTACTCCACGACTCATCCAGAAAAGTCGCTCGGAAATGGCCTCGCTCGTCCTCGAAAGAATCCGTGAAACGACTAGAAAACAGACATCAGAGGCAATGACGTAGGTGAAGATCAGCGTTAACAGACAGACAGAGAGTGTCATGGTGACTCCACAGAGGAACCGTTTTCGGACCCGTAGCGAAGCACCGCGGACAGCGCACGGCACATCCAGCCATTGCACCATCGCAGCAGGCAAAATCTCTTTGTCATCCAACGAGTCTTCTGGTAATAGAAGAACCCTCGCGGGTCATACATGTTATCCAGTGTCCAGTCGAGAACAAGCTTGGCCATCTCGCCGTACTGTGGTTCAGTTGAGGCCGCTCGTACGAAACAGAGGATTCCCGAGGCCGCTCCGTGAATGTCGTAGGGGTACTCCTTGTCGTTCATCCACCGCGGCGCTCCATCGGCACAGAAATGGTGCTCACGGTAGTAATGAAGGCCTTCTTTGTAGACTGCTCCGAAAGCGTCGTCAGAGGAAGCGAGGCGGTAGCGATCGAAACAGTCGAGAATGATCGCAGTGTGATAGTTGTCATGGGTGATTCGCGAATCGCTAGCGGGATGCGTGTAGTACCAGGCACCATACGGGGTTTGCTTATCCGCGACCCAGTTGAGCAAGCGCCGCGCCTCAGCGAGATACTCTGCACAGCCGAGCACGTTTCCCGCTTCAGCGAGGAAGGCTCCAGCCAAGGCGGGAACATCCATCACCGCCCACGTCACAGACGGATCCGGCACATAGCTCACACATTTCATTTCGGCATCGTCCTGCAACACGTTTGGGGCTCGGCTCAGAAATTCGGCAATCTTCCGCAGAGCCACCAAATACTCAGCAGAATCGGTCTGCCATACGGCTTCGACAAACGCAAATCCAATCCAACTCGTCACCACTCGGTTTGGATAGTGGCGGGGTGCAAAGAATCCGAGATCCTGCCAAGGATACTGATAACCCCAGCTCAGGCCCGGGAAACCTGTGGCCGCACGAGACAGAAGATCCTCAACCAGTTCTTGAGCTTCAGCGAGATCTTCACTCCGACCCTCTGCGGCATGGACATCAAGCAGGGCATTAGCAATGAGGCCCAGGCCCTTAGGGTTTCGAGTGCGAGGAACTCCGAGCAGTGGCCGTACGTTCCACGGGCTACGCATGACCGCCTGAATGGCGATGATGCGTGTCCACTTTGAACCACCAAACAACGCATGCAGAATCGGACTGTTGAGTCCATCATGCTTGTTGTAACCCGCATAGTCGCTACCCTTGATGTAGTCCATGGTCGCCCGAAAAACGTCTCGGTATCGCTCAATATCAGATTCTGAGAAACACGTGCCAACACCATTCATCGCCGAATTCTCTCCTCGATCTCCTGCCACGATCGTCCCTCGAGGAAGATCTCCTGCCAAAACTTGAGTCCAAGAATCATCCACAGCACGAAATAGTGCCAGCGCATCCTGGGTGACGGCCTACTCTGCAGGATCTCGTCAATGAACGAGTGTCTAAAAATACCCTGGCTTTCGATGAAAGAACGGTCGAGTTCTCTGTGGCAAAGCAGCTGTAGGTCTTTGCGAAACTGCTCGTATGAATCGAAGGTGAAACCCCACTTCTTCTTGTTCATGATCGCTGGCGGTAGCAGGGGTGCCATCGCACGTTTCATAATCGGTTTGAGTCCCCCTGCTCTGTGCTTCAAGCAATATGGCAAAGAAAAGGCGTAGTTCACCATTTCGAGATCGAGGAGCGGAACCCTGACTTCAAGAGAGTTGGCCATTGACATACGGTCTTCGTTGGCCAGGAAGTCGTCAACCATCTTGGCGCGGAACTCAGCCCACTGTACTTGCTCCGCAAGAGGCAAGTCGGGACGATCGAAGTAGGGAGCAAATGCTTCGCGAGTGGTCAAGGAAATTTGTTTCAGCCAGCTCTCTGTGTAGATACCGTTCGCTGCGCCTAGCCTGAGATCCCAGCCGTTACGCAAGGTCACGTAGTAACGCAGTGGATCATCGCCCGAGGCAAGTAGTTCGAACACCCGTCGCGGGTTGTCGCCACGAGGTCCAGCCAAACGGTCGAACGCCGTAGCAACCCCGTCGGCAACCCCAGAGCCAGCGCTAAAGAAGCCTGCCAGCGGGCTGCCGGTGAGAAGTCGTCCCGGCCATAGGCAGCGGTAGATCTGGTAGCCATAGAAGAGTTCATCGCCGCCCAGCCCTGAAAGCGCCACGGTCACATGTTGTCGAGCGAAACGGGAGAGATAGTAGCCCTGAGCGGCGTTCACCTTGGGACACTCAGCGTGGTAGACGATTCGTGGGAAGAGTTCCAAGGGTTGGGCCGAGAGGGTTGTTTCGTAGTGCTCGGAGCCGACATGAGAAGCCATGAGGCGAGCATCGGCGAGTTCATCGGTGGGTTCGTTGAAACCCAAACTGAAGGTCCTGAGGCCCTCACTCCCTTGGCTGGCCGTAGCGGCAGTAAGAATCGAGCTTGAATCGAGGCCACCGGACAGGAAGATTCCGAGCGGCACGTCGGCCACCATTTGCCGTTCCACTGCTCGCTCGAGGCAATGGAGAAATCCATCTGCTGCATCCTCCATTGTGGTTTTGGTATCACCTGGAAAGTCCCATCTGTGATAACGATGCTGATGCAATTCCCCGTTCTCGAGTAGCAGCAGGCAACCAGGCGGAAGTTGCGAAATGCCTCGAAAGAGGGTGGCCGGTCCCGGCACGAAACGCACGTTGAGTAGCTGGTGTAAAGCATCGGGATCGAGGTCTGCGCTGACTGCTGGGTGCTGCAACACGCTCTTGGCCTCTGAGGCGAAAACGAGGACTCCGTTTTTCCAGGAGTAGACAAGCGGCTTGATCCCCACCGGGTCACGAACGATGAGTAATCGTCGTCGAGGCGCGTCCCACAAAGCAAATGCAAACATGCCGTTGAGATGCTCGGCGCAGGAAGCACCATACTCTTCATAGAGGTGCACGATAATCTCAGTGTCGGTATCAGTGTCAAAACGGTGGCCGCGTGCCTCGAGTTTGCTGCGCAATTCGCGGTGATTGTAAATCTCGCCGTTGTAGACCAGCGTTATGGTGCCGTCTTCGTTTGAAATCGGTTGATCGCCGCCATCAAGATCGAGAATGCGCAAGCGTCGATTGCCCAGGTGAATACCACGATCGACGAAACTGCCTCCCGAATCAGGTCCTCGGTGGCGAATCGCTTCCATCATTTGATCGAGTAGACCAGAGGTCTCAGGACCAGTGTATCCACAGATTCCACACATTGTCTCTTCTAACCCCTTCGAAAAAAGCAAACTCAACGCCAGTGTTGGGATCGTAGAGGATCAAGGCGCGGCGAGCAAGCGAGGTCGAGCTTCAAGCCTTCATTCGGCTTGACATGCCCCTGGCAGGATGTTACTCAAGTGAGCCCAACCACTCTCGGTGGAGGTTCCTTGAGCAGAATCGCCCGGACAGGCCTGATAAGACGT
Source organism: bacterium (assembly GCA_024229275.1). Taxonomy (GTDB): domain Bacteria; phylum Acidobacteriota; class Thermoanaerobaculia; order Thermoanaerobaculales; family Sulfomarinibacteraceae; genus JAAESQ01. Next base: position 22,347 of record JAAESQ010001689.1, read on the forward strand.
TTCATTCTCTATCTGTCGATGGTTCGGTACGGCAATGCACACAACCGTGATTTTGCTCGCGAGCATTTCGCATTCTTCCGCCGCTTGTGTGAGGATCTCGACCGACTGTCATTCAATCTTGATGGCCTGCGTGTTCTTGATGTCGGGTGCGGTAAAATGACATGGTTGACGCTCTTACTGCATAGTTGCGGCGCCCAAGTTACAGGTATAGATACAGAGTGGGTCAAGCCTGGGTTCTCGCTCAGCAAATACTGGAGCATGCTTCGTACAAACGGACTCGAACGCGCGCTGCGCACACTGGTCTGGGACAGCATGTATGCGCGTCCCTACTACACCGAACTCAAGCGCGTCTGTCCCTTCCAGCTTCTGTTCGAGGGCATCGACGCCCGGGCTATGAGCGTTGTCGATCTTGATTTTCCCGACGCAACCTTCGACCTGGTGGTTTCGCACGAAGTGTTCGAACATCTACCGAATGTGGACGCTGCACTCGATGAGCTTCGGCGCGTGATGAAGCCCGAGGCGGTAACCTATATCTACACCCACAGCTTCACAAGCATCTCGGGCGGTCACCACATTGCGTGGAAGTATCCGGAATCTGAGCCTTCAGCAACCGTACCACCCTGGGATCATCTCCGTGACAATCGGTTCCCCGACATTCCGTCGTGGGTCAATGGGTGGCGAGAACACCAGTATAGGGGGGCTTTTGAACGACATTTTGAGGTCCTCGACTGGATACCCACTGGCAATGAGGGCTCGGCGCTGCTGACACCGGAGATACGCGACGAGCTTTCGCAGTACACTGAGCACGAACTCCTAAACAAGGGCTTCATAAGCGTTGCTCGGCCGGCGCCGCCCGCCAGGACAGAAAGAAGAGGTTGATGAAACAGATTCTGCAGAGCTTCAAGACTGGGGACCTCACAGTGGAGGATGTCCCTGCACCGGCTATTCGACCAGGGTTCGTGGTGGTTGGCAACACCTATTCTCTGATTTCCTCAGGCACCGAAGGTGGCACGGTGAAGCTGGGCAAGATGAACATGCTGCAGAAGGCACGGGCTCGCCCAGAGCAAGTAAAGAAAGTCCTCAAGGTGGTGCGAACGGACGGAGTGCTCGCGGCCTACAGCGCAGTCAGCAAGACAATCGAGATGCCCATTCCCCTGGGTTACTGTTGCGCCGGCAGAGTAATCGAGGTCGGTGAGGGTGTCAGCGACCTCAATCCCGGCCAGGCCGTGGCTTGCGGCGGTGCCGGCTTCGCCAATCATGCCGAGGTGGTGAGCGTGCCTCGCAACCTGGTTGTAGAGGTTCCAGAGGGCGTGTCTGAACGACACGCTGCCTTTACCACACTTGGATCCATCGCCATGCAGAGCCTGCGGGTGGCCGATGTTCGGCTGGGTGAGAACGTAGTCGTGATTGGCTTGGGACTCGTCGGCATACTAACGGTGCAACTACTCAAGGCGGCGGGCTGCCGAGTCTTCGGCATCGATGTAAGTCAGGAACGCCTCGACTTTGCCGATGAACACGTCCTGTGCAGTGGAGCGTTGCGTAGCGCGGACAACCTTGTCGAGCAGGTGACGGCCTTTTCACACGGCCACGGTGCCGACTCCGTAATCATCACCGCCGCAACGCCCAATAGCGATCCGGTCAGCTTGGCCGGCGAACTCGCTCGACTCAAGGGCCGAGTCGTGGTAGTCGGCCGCACGGAAATGACAGCACCGCGCGAGACATTCCTTTTCAAGGAACTCGAGCTCAGAACATCCTTCGCATACGGCCCGGGCACTGGAGATCCCTCGTATGAGGAGGGAGGTCTCGATTACCCAGTCGGCTATGTGCGCTGGACCGAGAACCGTAACATGCAGGCATTCGTGAACCTGATCGCCGCGGGTGACCTTGACTTAGAGAGCATGATCTCTCACGAGTTCCCCATCGCTGAGGCCGCACAGGCGTTTGACCTGGTGACGGGCAGGAATAGAGAGTCATCCCTCGCAATCCTGCTCAAATATCCACCCAGCGAGACTAAACCGACTCGGCGCATCGAACTTGGCGCATCGCGACCGACTGGAGGAAGCGAGCTGGGGGTTGGGGTCATAGGTGCTGGGAGCCACGCTACCAATTTCGTGGTGCCAATCCTGGCCAAAACGCCAGGGCTGGCACTGCGCGGCATCTGCTCGGCAAGCGGTGTTCGCGCCCAGGCCCTCGGCAGACAGTACCGCTTCAACCTCTGCGCTTCCGACCCGCAGGAACTGCTCAGTGACGAAGGTACAAACGGAGTCGTGATCCTGACACGGCACGACACCCATGCTCCCCTGACTGTTGCCGCGCTGGAGGCTGGCAAACACGTTTTCGTCGAAAAACCCATGGCGATGAGCCTGGATGAACTGCGCCGGATCGTCGCGACGGCGCAGCGCACATCGTTGACGGTGCAAGTTGGCTTCAACCGTCGGTTTGCACCTTTAGCAATGCGCCTCAAGAGGTTCTTCACCGCTCGATCGCAGCCTATGGCGATCACCTTCCGTGCCAACGTGGGATACCGCCCGCCGGAGCACTGGCTGCACGACCCAGCCCAGGGAGGGGGGGTCATTCTCGGTGAGGCGGTACACTTCATCGACTTCTGTCATTGGCTGACCGGTTCTCCGCCAGTGGAGGTGGCCACCCGCGCCGTGAACGGCGAATCGACAGGCCTCATCAATGCCGACAACGTGCATATCTCGTTAAGCTTTGCTGATGGCTCGATCGCAACCGTGATCTACCTGTCAAACGGTGACCCAGCTCTGTCGCGAGAGCAGGTGGAGGTCTATGCCGAGGGCGGCGTTGCGGTGCTCGAGGATTTCAAGCGACTCACCCTCAGCCGAAGCGGTACCAAGCGCACGATCCGGCGCCTGCAGGATCGCGGCCACAAGGACCAGATGAGGGCCTTGTGCTCTGCATGGCAGGGCTCGGAGCCGGAGTTGCCGCTTGCCTCATCGGCCTTGTCGGTTCTGGCGACACTCAAGGCCGTGGAGTCCATGGAGGCACACAAGCCGCTTGAGATCGATTTGGACGAGGTCAGCACATGAATCCCACAGGGATCGCCGGCAAGGAGCGCTCGTGATCAGCGTTCAGACTCTACGCCAGCTTTGCCGGCAAGGGGCACCGAGACAGCGCCGCCACGTCCCTGAAGAGAAGCCTCGAGAAATACGGCACTGGCAACGATGACAGAACGGTTCAAGGTCAAGGAACCGCACCCTCGCTCCGAGGCTGAAACGCCGCGTTGGCTCGGGTGGTGGCGCTTTGGTGTCGCCATCGGCCTGCTGACGATTCTACTGTTGGTAGTCAGACTCGAGAACATCATCGACGCCTTCCGTCGGGTCAACCCCGCCTATGCCCTGGCAATCGTCGGACTTCTGGCCGTCTGGTTACTGCTAGGCGGGATCAAAGGATGGCTACTTCTTGGGTGTCTCACAACCGCAAGACTTGGGACGTTTCTCTCAGCCTACCTTGTCAGCTGGGCCACGGCGCTCCTTCTGCCTGGTCAGCTCGGCGACGCGACCCAGGTCATCCTGTTGCGTCGCCATGGTATCCCGATTTCCAAGAGCAGCGCCTCGTACCTTCTTGACAAGACAATCAGCCTTGGCTGGATGGTACTGGTTGCAATGTACGGCATTGACCGCTACACCCCGCTCAAGTTTGGGGTGGGTTGGCTGCTCGCACCACCGCTGCTACTGCTGCTCGGGTTGGCGCTGGCGTTGATGCTGCGCCGCATGTCTCGGCGCATGGGAAACCTAGCAAGCCGAGTACAAGATGGCTTCAATAACTTGCTTGAAAACCTAAAGACCTTCGCGCGACGCCCTGGTGCAGTCACCCTCAACATCTCACTGACACTGATCAAATGGCTCCTGCAAGCCTTCATCTACCAGGGCGCTTTCTACGCCTTCGGCCATACGATCGACTTCGCTGCGGCAGCAACCATTCCAGTGATGGGCTCTTTCATCGGGTACATCCCGATCACCGTGGGAGGGGCAGGAACTTCAGAGTTGACCTCGATCGTCCTCTTTGCGAGGATCGGCGTCGAGGCAACCGCCGTGCTAAGCGCCTACCTCCTGATCCGCGCCACCTTACTCGGGGGCGCCCTCCTAACTATCTGCCTTTCGCGCACGAGAACGCGCAGGCATGGCCCACCGACTACTGAATGTAACCCAGCGCCCTGAGTTCCTCAAGGGTGCTTTCATCAACATCGACTTCTTCTGACTGAATGGCAAGTGCGTCGATACTCGCGATGATCTTCCTCATCTCGTCAAGCCGTCGTTCCACATGCTCGTCAGTTGAGGTTCCTTCACCAGTTTCTGCGAAATTTCTTACCAACGAGTAGTACTCCTCCCCGACGACCTCTCCTTGAGGATCAACTCTTTGAATCAGCTTATCTTCGCCACGATAGAATGCTCGCAGTGATGGGGATGCGTTTCTGGCGAATACTGCTCCTCCCTGCCCATCAACAGGCAATTGCAAGAGGCTGCGCCCACGAAACCCTTTCTCAGGCCAGGCTGCGCCAAGAACATCCCGGATAGTTGGGATCACGTCCACTAGGGCGACGATGGTTTCGACACGGGGGCGATTTTCGGCGTAAAGTCCATTTGGGTATTTGAAGATCAGCGGCACATGCAATAGCTCATTATAGAGTGAGTGACCGTGTGCCCACCCTCCGTGCTCTGCAAACTCCTCACCATGATCCGCGGTGAATATAATGAGAGACTGCTCGTAAATGCCAAGTCGCTTCAATTCATCGACAAAACGCTTGAACTGGGAATCAAAATAGGCGATTTCAGCATCGTACCGTGCCACCAACGCTTCCGCCCGGACTCCGGTGAGGTGCCCTTCCCAAGTCGGTGAAAACGGAGGTTCTTCAATTTCTCGAGCTTGCTCCCCGGCAAACTCCCGCCAGCGATCGTGTGCTTGTGGAGGTCGATACGGAGCGTGCGGGTCAGTGTAGTGGAGATACATGAAAAGTGGTGAGGAGTCGTCTTCATCGAGCTGTTCATCGATCCAGTCGAGGGCACGGTTAGTGAGTTGAGAAGCGTTGTAACGAGGATAGATATCCCTATAGTCGGTCAGACCAAGGCGACTCAGCGCCTTATGTAGTCCGGTCCAATGCAGGTACGTGGTTCCGATATCGAGCAGATCAAAGCCTTTGTCAAAGCCGAACTGGGGACTCAGCTGAATGTTCGCGACAATACCCGCGGTGCGATATCCCTCGGCACGCATGAACTGTGGCAATATGTGCGCGTCGTCCGCAAGTGGATTAAAAATACCATCAAGTCCGATTTCGTGCGGAAACCGCGCGGTTAGAAGTGATCCGCACGATGGACGTGTCCAGGGTGCTTGAGAAAATGCGCGTTCATAAACGATCGCATCTGCCGCAAACCTCTCAACGTTCGGACTGGTGGGCTTCGAGTATCCGTAGGTTTGGAGATGGTCCGCACGCAGGGTATCAACCAAGACTAAGAACACATGAGGGCGTTGATGAGCAGATGCTTCAATCTCCAGATACTGTTTGGTCGATGGATTCACATAGGACGAGTAGATCCGCAAACCGAGCACTGCGAGAGCGAGAGGCACGCCCACTACTGCACAGCGTACGTATACTCGACGAAGGTCAAGTTTTGCTATGAGCCACCATCCGAGTGCGCCCACAATCAGAAACCCTGGAGCCCACTGCAGAACCTCGCTAAATACTGGTTCGGTCTTGCCGTCCATGAACTCGCGCATCACCCTAAAGCCCATGGCAGTATTAAATCCCCAAAAGAGGAAGTAGGTGAAGAGGAGTCCAGTGATCTCTGGAGTGCTCCTCTTCGTTCTTGACTTCGTTCGCACAGCGAGCACCAAGATCAACGAAACGAGGCCAAACGCCCACATCATGGCCGCGTTCATGAGGACTGAGTGCGCCAGGTATTGATCCGGCAAAGCCTCGGCCGAGAAACGAGCGAGCGACCGCGCAAGCCCGACCAGCGCACTCAGAACAAGAAGGACCGCCAGGTAAGCGGTCACTACCGAATGAAACGACATACGTTCAGCAGAAGAGCAACCCATAGCTTAATCCTCTTGAAAGAACGGCACGACCACCTGTTTGCATTCCTCGCTCAGCCATTTTTCCGGTTGACTGATTCCCCTCTCGCGCGACGTTGATGGTAGAGCAGTTCCTCAAGGTATACGCGATGCCTGTTCATGATGTCACCGATGATGCC
>JAAESQ010001690.1 GCA_024229275.1 bacterium
ATCATCGCGGGGTCGTGGCCGCACCATGTACTTACGAATCGTACTGGTTGAGTGCTTGATGCCGAACTTGAGATCGAGCTCTTCAAAGATCTTATCTTCGCCCCAGCTCGGATTATCGGCGCTTACGCGGCGGATGAAGTCGATGTGCTGTCGTGGAATTGTGGGTCGGCCGATCTTGCTGGTTCTCGACTCCCGGCGCCAGTAGAGTTTGAAGCCCTGGCGGTGCCATCGAATCACGGTCTCGGGTCTGACGAGGATGAGGGGCGTCTTCCAACCGTCCCAGAGCTTGGAGAGCCACACCCAGAACGCTCGATCGGTTGATCGGAGCCGCGGGCGCTTTTGCACTCGCTTGTAGACAGCGAGTTGCTGTCGCAGGGCCAGATTCTCGAGGACGAGCGCACGCTTGCCCCTGAAGAATGATCCGAATACGGCAGCTGCGAGGGCAAATGTGGACGTCATTGGGGAACTCTAGCAGTGGGAGAAGAGCCCAATGATTTCAGCCTGTACCGAGTTCTCGCGGACTACGGGACCGCGTAG
>JAAESQ010001691.1 GCA_024229275.1 bacterium
ATGTCTTCAGAGCTTTCATGGAGGCGGCTCAAGTAGCTGCGGTCGAGGGCAATGTCGTCGTCGCGTTCGGCATAGAGGAAGTGCTGACGGTCGCGCATAACGCGGCGGCCGATGATGAAGCTCCCGTGGTCATCACTGGTGTAGGTCTTGATCCGCTTGTGACCACTGTTCCAGTCATAGCGGTAGAGGGTGACAGGAATCCCGGACAGTCGTTCACCGGTTTCGCCGGAGCGGACAATAATCTCGTGCTTCATGCCGAGAGACGCCGTTTCGAGGACGAGATCGGTGAGGATCAGATTGACGGCTTGGATGTGGTTTGTACTCTGACGGAAGTCACGCCGCACAGATGCCGCGATGACCCATAGACCGGCACGCTGCATGGGCGGATCGACAAATGTCTTGTGATCGCGCAGATCGACGGTTTCCGGCAATTTGACCTGCCAGCTGGCGTCGGGATTACGACTCGACATGATCTGCGGAATCTCACGATAGGCCGGGAGCAGGTTGTAGTCTTCCGCGTCATCTATGAGTTCACGCAGATCGACTCGCCAGGCACGGAAGTGAAGCTCGGACAGGTTGCGGTGAGTGATCTGGATG
>JAAESQ010001692.1 GCA_024229275.1 bacterium
CCCGACGAGGGCGATATTCAAGTCTTCGGAGCACCTGTTCACCCGACTCGGCCGGAATACCGGGGAGACGTCGGTTATGTCGGTGAAGAAAGTGGGTTCTTTCAGCGCTGGACCGCCGGCCGGAACTTGGACTACCTCGCCCAATTCATCCCCGGATGGTCACGCGACCGCGCCTTCCAGCTTTCCGAGCGTTTCGGCCTTACCCTGGGAAAGGCAGTGAAAGACCTGTCCCGAGGCAACCGCACCAAACTCTCCCTTGTAGCAGCTCTTGCGCACGGACCACGCTTGCTTCTGTTGGACGAGCCAACTGCAGGGCTAGATCCGATTGTGCGGGCGGAGGTATTGGACGTCCTCTGGGAAATCACTGAAGACGGAGAGCACGCTGTTTTGTATTCCACCCACGTACTATCCGACATCAGTCGGCTCGCCGACGAGCTGGCCTTTCTCCGCGATGGTCAACTCGTGCTCCGCACAGGCCGAGATGAGTTGAGCGAACGCTGGCGACGAGTGTCGTTCCGTTTGCAGGAAGCAGACATCGAGTTGCCCGGAGTGGTCGAACACCGCCGCATCCGAGGGGAGCACCAAGTGATCACCCAGGATGCCCCGACCACGCTGCATCAGCTCACTGAACTGGGTGCTGAAGCGGTGGAAGTAGCACGCATGAGCGTCGACGAGATCGCAGTACAGATACTTAAGGAGGGACACCATGTGGCACGCACTTCGAGCTGAACTTGCCTACTCTCGACCGTTCTTGCTTGGAGGCCTAGGAATCGCCACGGGAGTCGCGACCCTCTTGACCGTGGTGTTTGTTGCCGTCGGCGACGACGGTCCACCGGACCACGTGACCTCCGGTCTGCGAGGAGTGTTCCTCATCATGGCTCCCATGATCGTAGGTTTCATCACCCAGTCCTATCGTTTCGAGGAGCGGCGAGCACGCCTGCTCCTTTCAGGACCTCTCAAACCTCGGCAGATTGTGGGAGCAACGGTGCTTCTACCTGTGGTGCTTTTCGCCATCGGCATTGTTGCTTCAGGGCTCGTCATCGGCGTGGGCGCCCTTGTCACAGGGAGGTTTGAGTACGAGAGCCTCAACATCGTCGGTTTCGTGGGGGGGCAATTGTTCGCCTACACGCAGATCGGAATATTGGCGCAAGAGGCGACAGCGGCCCGGGCTCAACGACGCCTCAGGGCGTCATTTGCAGGCTGGGCTGTGTTGGTCGTAGTCATCGTGCTTCTGGCAATGCTGTACGTGGTACTGGCAATGGAGCTCTTAACCTGGACCCACCTCATTCTGGGGCATTTGGTGGTCTCAGTAATGGCAATGATGGCAAGTGTCAGTTTGTACGAGGGTCGCACCGACTTCACGCGGTGACCACCGTCTTGAATCGGTAAGCGTTCCTGCTATAGCGGACAGCGAAACAACAGCAACACTTGACTCGTCGATGAGGCCAGGCTGGGTCTGTGTACTTCAGCTGAAGCATACACATCGAGATTGACTCACAATTAAGGAGGCTACGAAATGAACATGACTTCACACGATGAGAGTGCGAGTAACGGTCAACGACTCTGTTTCCTGGATAATCTTCGAACCTTTTTGATCTTCCTTGTCGTCCTCTTCCACTGCGGACTCGTCTATGAGAGCAGTGGTATTGCCGCTTCCTTCTGGATAGTGGACGATCCCGCGACCAATATCATCTCAGGCATATTCAATCTCTTCATTGACATTTTCGTCATGTCAACACTGTTCTTCATATCGGGCTATCTTACTCCACAATCAATCAAGGGCAAGAGTGGAGCTGCATATGCAATAACAAAGTTTAAGAGGCTGATCATTCCTTGGCTTCTTGCTGTTTTTACATTGATACCTCTATACAAAGTTGTTTTCCTGTATTCACGAAATCTCCCACAAGACACGTGGGCCAACTACTTCCACTTCACAAACGAGATATTCAGCCAGAATTGGCTCTGGTTCCTGCCGGTTCTGTACGTTTTTCATCTACTCTATTTGCTCCTTACAAAGATCAAGATATCCACCGCTAGAGTATCGATCTATACGGCTGTTATCACTTTCTTCTTATTGAGTTTCATATACGGCTTGGCGATGAGGGTGTTCGAACTCAGGGGGTGGACTAAGTCGATAGTCCTCGATTTTCAAAATGAGCGTATTTTCATATACTTCCTGTTCTACCTCCTGGGAGTTCTGTGTTTCAACCTGAAGGTCTTTGATAGAAAGAACAGGAGCAAGAAGTTCTACTACATTGTCAACTTTACGAGTTGGATACCTGTGAGTGTTTACTTCATTTTCTTGTTCAACATGTTGCTCAACCCAGACAACTACATATTCTCAAAATTTGGTGATGCAATTTCTATCACGCTCGCTTGGAACGTATCATTGTTCTGTATGGTATATGTACTGGTGATGACCTTCAGGCACTATTTCAACTGGCAACGGAAGATTACCCTAGAAATGAGCATCTATTCCTATGGTGTCTATATCATTCACGTGATAATTATGGGTGGTATTGCGTTGACTTTGCTGGATCTCAATCTTTCCTCATTGTCAAAATATCTTCTGCTCACAGCTTCAACCTATATGCTCTGCAATGTCCTCGTATTCGTGTATCGAGCTGCCAAGCAAAGAATGTCCCTCAAAGCAAACAGCATCTAAGGAAACGGATCTTTGTCTCCCGGATTCTCTTTCAGGCCCTTGGTGTCGCCCTATTGCAGGCGACACCAAGGAATCTATCCACAGACGTAGCGGTAACCTACTCTTTCGCGAAGTCCAGGACCCTGGCCTGTGGCCCTTTGCTCGTAGCCGACCAGAGGCTGACATCCCCAGTTTCGAATCCGTCTGCGAAGAGGGGCATAAAGTCGCAAATAGCCGGTTCACATATGGTTGCATCACCTAGATAGACAGAGGTCTCCGTCATCGAACATTCGGCTGCGGTCACGACGTCGCAAAGGGCTCCGTAGGAACAACAAACACCGGTGGGAATTGGGCAAGCATCGTTGGGACAGGTAGTCCCTTCACCCTGGAAGTTGCCCTGATGCAGGTCACAGTAGGCCGATGTGTACTCTGAGCACGACCCGTTCGGGAGACAGCAAGCTCCGGTCGCCGGACATTGGCTCGTGGCACAGTCGCTACCGTCACCCTGGAATAGACCGTTGGCTTCGGTGCAGGCGCTCTCCTCCAGCAACTGGCAGCCACCAGCCCCGAGGCAGCAGGCACCGCGGACATCGCAGCTCACTTGATTACAGTTAGTGCCATAGCCCGCAAAGATACCGAGCAGTGGATCACAGTCCTGCAACGTACCGTCGACACATTCACCGTTTGTCAGACAACACGCACCGAGGCAATCAAGATCCTCACAGGTCGAGTCATATCCCCTGAATACGCCGGCCTGACCGGCACAGTCATCTTCAGTCAGATTGTCGCAGGAAACGCCATCAGCAGCGCAACAGGCGCCCAGACAGTTCACAACATCGCAGCTTGTTCCGTGACCCGAGAAACTCCCTTCGGGCTCGATGCAGTCGTCGAGCGGAACTTGGCTGCAGGTCCCATCAGTCTTACAGCAGGCACCATCGCAGCTGAGCTGTTCACAGACCGAAAAGTCACCCTGAAAGCTACCACCGAGTGCTTCACATACAACCGGGGCAGTTGAATTGAGACATTCACTGTCGCCAAAACAGCAGGCGCCGACAGTGGGACACTGAATATCATTACAGCTCGTCCCATTGCCTCCGTATACTCCAAGATTGGCAGCGCAATCTTCAGCTGTCGTTGTGCCACAGTCACCGAGAACACAGCAGGCGCCGACTGGCGGGGAGGCGCAAATTTCAGGCCCACACTGAAAACCATCTCCGTAGTAGATCCCGTCAGCGTTGGTGCAGTCTCGTTCGGGGAGGGTCGAACACATCTCATCGATACAGCATGCTCCGACGGGAGGTGGGGTGCAATCGACTTCCTCACAGATAGTGCCTTCACCCTCAAAGGAGCCTTCAATATTGAAGCACTCTTCTTCGGTGTACAGTTCGCACATCCACCCGCCGGTTGGTCCCATGAAGCAACAGGCTCCGGGAATCTCGGTTTCACAGGGGGGAGAAGTCTCACAATCGGTTCCATCACCCCCATACACGCCGGACATTCCCGCACAGTTGTGCTGTGTTTCAATCAAACATTGTCCGTCTACACAGCACACCCCGGTGGCTGGGGGGTCGCAGTTTGCTGTAACGCATGAAGTACCTGCTCCTTGAAAATCACCTCCATCGAAATAGCAGCTTTGAAAGGTAGTCTCCTCGCAGGCTGTTCCGTCATAGCAACAGGCGCCAATTTCTGTACAGACATTCTGGGCGCACTCGCTGCCGTCACCGAAGTAAAACCCCTCGAGTTCGGCACACTGCTCTCCTGTCACATCGAGACAGCTGTCAACAAGGCAGCATGCTCCAGTGCGAGGATTCTGTGCTTCCCCAGGGAGAGCAATGGATATAGCAACGAGGCTAAATAGGATCGACAACATGGCACCATGATGGATCTTTCGATTCTCTGAAAGCATCGCCATCTCCTTCAACTACTGGCTCATGGCTCGCGGCATACCGACGGCGTTTCAAGAACTATGGTAGTCGGCAAATCGCGAGACTCTTGGAAACTGTTGTGCCTGATACCACTATCAATATTAGTGCTGACGATTGTTGGGCGCAACATCTACACTAGAATCTCTCCGTGGATATCGGCAACCGTCTCTTGACTTGGTTTGTGGCCAACGCCCGGGATCTTCCCTGGCGCGCTGAACCTCGTGATCCGTATCGGGTGCTTGTCAGCGAACTCATGCTGCAGCAGACCCAGGTCGATCGAGTTCTGCCTCTCTACATACGTTTCATCGAACAGTTCCCCACTCTCGAGGCCCTCGCAGCCGCCAGCGAAGAAGATGTCCTCTCCGCCTGGTCCGGTCTGGGCTACTACCGGCGCGCACGCCTGCTGCATCGATTAACTCGCGAAATTACCTCGAGCAGTGGGTCGCTGCAGCGCTCGGCAGCAGACCTCGAACACCTTCCTGGGATCGGGCCCTACACGGCTGCGGCTGTCGCGTCGCTTGCGTTCGGCGAGGCCGTTCCTGTTCTCGACGGCAACGTGATGCGGATCGCCGCTCGTGTCTTGGCCTTTGCCCGCGACCCCCGATCCGCCGATGGGCGAGAACAGCTAGGCGACTGGGTTGCGCAGCTCATGCTCGGCCATCCGCCCGGGCAAATCAATGAAGCCCTAATGGAACTCGGCGCACTCGTCTGCCGTCCCAGATCTCCTGATTGCCAAGCCTGCCCGCTGGCCAGTGACTGCCTCGCCGCGTCGAACGGTCAGCAAGAGGTCTACCCAACACCGCGCAAACAACGCACAGTGGAGAACCACCGCTGGGTCGCTGCATGCTGCATCGACCCCGATGGTCTCTGGCTTGTCAAGCGCATCGACTACGGGCCGATTCTGCGAGGCCTTTGGCTTCCTCCTTGGACTCCAGTCGAAGAGGGAAAAGAGATCGACGAGTTCGTGCACGGATTGGCGCCTTTCCCGGTTTCTTCCCCAATCACCAAGCTTTCGCCCGTTCGGCATTCGATCACCCACCGCCGCATCACAGTCCATCCCGCCGTCGTCCGGATTCAACCACCCTCCCCTACTGGGCCTAGCTGGACCTGGATCGATCCAAACAACACCGATCTCCCGACCTCATCTCTCTTGCAGAAGCTGGTCAAAGCCGTCGCCGCCAAGAAGTAGTCTCAACTTGCGATTCCCTCGTCTGAATGACCATTCAGTTTGTTATACTCGCCCCAGCATGCCTCATACACTCAACGTCAACGAGGAGGATTGATGGATCACGCTACGGCCGGTTCGTTTCTCGGAATTTCTGGTGTTGTCTGGTTCTGGCTCGTATCCATCGTCGGTATCGGCGGAGTTGTTTTTTCGCTTAGCCGTCGACTGCAAACACTCACCCTCGGCGCCGAAGACAATCGCTTCGACCGCATGGGCGAACGCATCAAGCACGTGCTTGTGTATGCCATCGGTCAGAAGAAGATGTTCAACGACCCATTTGCAGGGTTCTACCACCTGCTCATCTTCTACGGCTTCCTAGTTGTCAGCGTCCGCACTGTCACCATGGTGCTGGAAGGTCTGCTCGCCGGCTGGGAGCTGCCTCTGCTGCACACGCGGATCGGTCACGCCTACCTCTTTTCGAAGGACATCTTTGAACTCCTGGTGCTCGTCGGTATCGGTTTTGCCGTTTGGCGGCGACTGGTGCAGAAGCCCGAGCGCATTGTTCAGTCGTTCGGCGCATGGCAGGTTCTCTTTCTCATCGGCGCATTGATGGCCACCGACCTTGTGTCTGAAGGTGCACGTATTGCAGACGGTATGGACGGCAGCTATCTGCCTATCTCTGCCGCCGTTGCAGGGCTACTCTCCGGCTTTGGTCCAGCTGCGCTGCAGACGCTGTATGCGGCGACGTGGTGGTTCCATCTCTTCGTCCTCTATTACTTTGCCAACGAGCTACCTTACTCAAAGCACTTCCACGTTTACACTTCCATCTTCAACGTCTACTTTGCCAATCTTGACGCGCCAGGCAAGCTTCCCAGCATGGACCTCGAGAACGTCGATGAGGACACAACCTTCGGCGTTGCATCGGTCACTGACTTCACCTGGAAGCAGATGCTCGACATGTACACCTGCACCGAATGCGGGCGCTGTCGCGAACACTGTCCAACGACTCTGACCAACAAGCCTCTGCAACCGGTGCTATTTACGAAGACCGTCCGCGACCAGCTCTACAAGGAGCAGAAGGACCTTCTCGCCGAGCCGGGCACCAAAGGATGCAAGTCCGAAGTACAGCTCGTGTCCGATGTCGTCGATCCTGACGTCATATGGGCGTGCACGACATGCCGTTGGTGCGAAGAGGCCTGCCCTCTCGATATCAGCTACGTCGACAAGATTGTCGGATTGCGCCAGAACCTCGTACTTGAAAAGGCCGAATTCCCCGAAGAGGCACAAGGCGCCTTCCGCGGCATGGAAGTCAACGGCAATCCCTGGCAGATCGCACCAGAGACCCGCGCCGACTGGGCAGACGGACTAGACGTTCCCCTCGCCTCAGAAGCCGGCGGTGATATCGACTACCTCTTCTGGGTTGGATGCGCGGGCTCGTTCGACGACAACGGAAAGCGCGTTTCGCAGTCGTTGGTGAAGGTCCTCAAAGCAGCGGAAATCAAGTTTGCGATCCTCGGCCAGGAAGAGTTCTGTACTGGCGACTCGGCAAGAAGGCTCGGTAACGAGTATCTCTTCCAAACCCTTGCCATGCAGAACGTCGAGACCATGAACGGCTACGGCGTCACTAAGATCGTCACCAACTGTCCCCACTGCCTGAATACCCTCAAGAATGAGTATGGCGACTTCGGCGGCAACTACGAAGTCGTGCATGGCACCGAACTGGTCGCCGATCTGGTTCGTTCGGGCCGAGTGAAGCTGGCAAACGCCGTCGATCTCGATCTTGCGTACCACGATCCGTGCTATCTCGGCCGGTCGAATGGTCAGTACACCGATCCCCGGTTCCTACTCAATGCTGTCCCCGGCGTCAACGTCCGCGAGGCCGAACTGAGTGCCGAGAAGGCAATGTGCTGCGGCGCCGGCGGTGGACGGATGTGGCTCGAGGAGAATCTCGGCGAGCGCATTAATCAGACCCGGTACGGTCAGCTCAAAGAAAGCGGAACCTGCGATGTCGGCGTCGCATGCCCATTCTGCTTCTCGATGGTGAGCGACGCGCAACAGGAAGTCGGCGACGAAGAAGCCAAGACCATCGACGTCATCGAGGTGGTTGCGAAGGGTATTGATTCGTAGAACAGCAGGAACATTATCGGGGCGAAACGTATCGTCATCACCATCGTCATCCTCATCGTCATCGTTCGTCGGGCGGCTCTTGGAATACGATGACGATTACGATGAGGATGACGATGAGGACTGGATCCACGCTGCTCATCTGCCTCTGATATACAGCCAAGAGTCGACGTCAAGTTGGATGAGACGGTACCAACACAGGACGGACGGCTATACGGGTCCACGGCAAGCCCACTTATGGTCATCGATCGTTCTTTCGTGCTGACGAGCATCTCCGCACTAGGGCGCGTGAGATCTGAACCACGAAGAGCACAAAGATCGCTAAGAAAAGAAAGGGCGGTTCGAAGAACCGTCCAATCATTCATCTTCTTTGGGTTTTCTTCGTGAGCTTAGCGTTCTTAGCGGTTCAAACTTCACGTGCCTCTCATTTGGGAAGCCTTCCTACCTATGACACCGCCGATGAGGTTCCGCGGTCTTGCCGTTTCGACTTGGCTTTGGAGGCCCCATCGGAAGAGGACTTCAGTGGTGGCCTTGGATTGCCATGGACGACGTCATCGGTTCGATTCATCACTCACTTCAGAACCCTGAAGTGAAAGGCCCACTCAACCTGACTTCACCGCAGCACGTCCGCTGCCGCCACTTCGCCCAGACCCTCGGCAAGGTCCTGCGAAGACCGTCCCTCCTCACGCTTCCCGCCTCCGCGGCCCGACTGGAACTCGGGGAAATGGCAGATTCCCTGCTCCTCGCCTCAACACGCGCCCACCCGGCCGGCCTTCTCGATTCCGGCTACGAGTTCCGAATCCCGGAGTTGGAAGACGCCATCCGCGACGCTCTGTCGTAACCCCCTCTTCACAATCCTTTTCTTGACGAATTGAAACATTTGTTTAAAATGCACGTTTGAAACAAGTGTTGGAGGCCATGTGACTGAAGCCACCGCCGAATCAAATGATCGCCAGGCCAGCTCCGAAACTCGGAAACGGATTCTTGCAGCAGCCGAGAAGCTCTTCTCCAAGAATGGTTTAGATGCAACCTCGGTGAGAGACATCACAACCGAGGCTGACTGCAACGTCGCCTCAGTGAACTATCACTTCGGCGGCAAGGACGCCCTGTATAGAGAGACCTTCCGCTCACTCCTGCTGGAGATCAATGAACGCCGAATCGGCGCTATTCAGCGGACCATGACCGCCAATCCCAATATCTCGCTTGAGGAGTTCCTCGAGGCCTTCGCAAATGCCTTCATGGAGCCGATTATTGACGCCAGCCGAGGACGCTTGTTCACGTCTTTCTTCGCCCGAGAGATGATCGATCCACGTCTCCCTCCGGAAATCATCGTTGATGAGTTCATCCGCCCGTTCATGGCAGTTTCGATCGATGCCATGAAGCAGGTCGGACCTGCGATGGCAGACCCTGACCGACTGATGTGCCTTATGTCTCTGATCGGCCAGCTCGTGCAACTTCATCACGCTGAACGGTTGTTTCGAGATTCCCGCCGTGGCCATGGAGTCCCCATAACGCTTGAAGATCAGATTCGCCACATCGTCCGTTTTTCCGCAGGCGGCATGCACGCCTGCGCGAGCCCAAACTCCGCAAGAGAACATGATGAAGTTCATGGAGATCAATGACATGAGAATACGATCAAAGCGACAGGAGCATTGGGCGGCGGCGATAACATTCGCCAGCGTCCTCGCGCTGAGTGCATGCACGCTGGGCCCCGACGCCGAACGGCCGAACACGGCAGCGCACGAGGCCGAAGGCTACGTGAATTCGAACACCGATCCTGGCTTGACCACCTCCCCCGCCACGCTTTCTCCCTGGTGGGAGGAGTTTGGTGACGAACCGACAAACCAACTCGTGGTCGATGCTCTGGCGCACAACACTGATCTCCAAGCTGCTGCAGCACGCGTTCTCGAGGCGGAAGCGTATCTACGCCAGGCAGGCGCAAGTCGCTGGCCACAAGTCGGCTATGGCGCCTCCGGAAGCCGCCAGAAGAACTCCTTTGTGTTGCCGGAAATCGGCCGGGTTCCGATCTATTCTACGAACTACGCAACCAGCCTCGACGTGTCCTATCAGGTCGACCTCTTCGGCAAACTGAAACGCACCCGACAGTCGGCATGGGCCTCGCTGCTCGCCGAGGAGGCGGCCCACGATGCTGTCCTCCATGCAGTCGTGGCCAACGTAGTCCGTGCCAGGGTTCAGGTCGCGACCGCCGAGCGAGCCCTGGACATTGCACGCGAAATTCTTACGAGCTGGGAGCAGACCCTCGACACAGTGGAGCGCCGTTATCGCAGTGGCCTCGTCCAGGCGGTCGATCTCTACTTGGCGCGAGAAAATCTATCGGCGACCCGAGCTACCGAAGTCCAGCTCGCAGCACAGGTCAAGCTCTCACGCCACGCACTTGACGTTCTCGTCGGAAGACGCGCAGGTGCAGAGCCCGGTCCGCCACGGACGTTGCCCGAACTCCCAAACCTCGAGCCCGTTCCGATGGGTCTCCCGATCGATCTGTTGGACCGGCGTCCCGACCTGCGCCAAGCTGAGATGCAACTTGCCGCCTCTACTTACGGCATCGGAATCGCGCTGGCCGACCTCTATCCTTCGCTGACTCTGACTGGGTCGGCGGGAACGACCTCCAGCACGATCGGCGATCTGATCGATATCGACGGCCTTGTGTACAACGCCGTCGCATCAATCGCCGGCCCTCTGTTCACAGGAGGAGTTCGCAAGGCGGAGGTCAGTGCAGCGCGGGCGCGTACCGAGGCCGCTTCGGCCATATATGCAGGCGCGGTGCTCAACGCGCTACGCGAGGTCGAGGACGCTCTTGTCAGCGACGACGCCAATCAAGAAAGACTGCAGCACACAGTGCGCCGCCTCAGTGAAGCACGTTCGGCCGACCGATTGGCCCGAGAGAGATACCAACGTGGAGTTCAGGGCCTGCTGACTGTGCTCGAAACTGAGCGCCGGCTTCGCTCTTCGGAAGAGGCCCTCATCACGACCAAGGCAGACCTCTGGAACACACGTATCGACCTCTTTCTCGCCCTCGGGGGCAACTGGACGCCGAACGACTCCCGTGACGATCCCGAAGCTCAGGCCCAGCAAGACCAAGCCGAAATCCAAGAAACAAACACGAACCGAGAGGTATCATGATGTCTCAACGCAATCTCAAACTCATTCTTCCTATAGCAGTCGTCTTCGTCGGAATCGCTGCCGTATTTCTCCTCGCATCCTCTCGCAAGGCGCCAGTACGCTCCGAGCAGATACATCTCGGCCCTTTGGTCGAAGTCATGTCAACCGTAGAGTCTGACTTCCACGTCATCATCTCGGGTCATGGTGAAGTCGTGGCCAAGGTTGCTGTCAACCTCATCCCTCAAGTTGCCGGTAAGGTCGTTGCAACACATCCCGGATTGGTCGCGGGTGGCTTCTTCGAAGCCGGGGAGACTCTCATTGAGATTGACGCCCGCGACTACGAGTTCGCGGTTGACCGGGCACAGGCTGCTGTTGCGCGGACTCAAGTGACCCTTGAGCGGGAACAGGCAGAGGCGGAAGTCGCTCGCCAAGAATGGGATGCACTCAACCCAGGGCAGGAACCCTCGTCAGGTCTCGTGGTGCGAGAGCCCCAGGTTCGTCAATCACAGGCGGAGCTTGAAGCCGCCCGTGCAGATCTCCGCGTCGCACAACTCAATCTCGAGCGCACACAGGCATCACTCCCGTTCGACGGTGTCGTCGTTTCAAAACACGTTGACATCGGCCAGTTCGTCGGCATCGGAAACACTCTGGCTACTGTCTACGGAACCAAGACTGTCGAGGTCCGAGTACCGCTCGAAGATCGTGAACTTGAGTGGTTCTCGATACCGCGCAATGGACGCAGTGAAAGCGGACCAGCTGTCACAGTTTTCGCAGACTTCGCTGGCAAACGACACATCTGGGAGGGCCGCGTTGCTCGCCTTGAAGCAGAGATTGACAGCAACTCTCGTATGGTCCCGGTAGTCGTCGAGGTCGCCAATCCTTTCTCTCGAACAAAGGGGCGCCCTCCACTCATGCCGGGAACTTTTGTCGAAGTCGAGATTTCCGGCCGTACGCTGAACAACGTAATCCCAGTGCCACGCCACGCCATCCGCGAAGGAAACACGGTATGGGTTCTTGACGATGGCGTCTTGGAAGTCCGGTCAGTCCAGCTGGCGCGCACCGACCGCGAGCAGGCCCTGGTGCAGGACGGTTTGGCCCCCGGCGATCAGGTCGTGGTCAGTACACTTGATGCCTTCACCGATGGCATGACCGCACGAACTGTTGAAACGGACTCAGCCACCGCTTCCACGACCCAAGAAGGTGGTTCCGCATGAAGAGCTCTCGCCAAGGTCCGCTGGCCTGGTTTACCGAGAACCACGTTACCGCCAACCTCTTGATGATGGTCCTCCTCGGCGCCGGCATTTTCTCGGTCTTCACAGTTACGCTTGAAGTCTTTCCCGAAATCGATCCCGACAGGATCACCGTCACAGTGCCCTACCTCGGAGCCACTCCGGCTGAGGCCGAGGAGGGTGTTTGCGTTCGGGTTGAAGAAGCAATAGCGTCGATCGAAGGGATCAAGCGCATCCGATCGACGGCTTCCGAAGGCGTCGGCACTGTGGTTGCCGAACTTCACGAGGATGCCGACGACCGCAAGGTTCTTGACGAAATCAAGTCTGCAGTCGACCGTATCGAGACGTTCCCCTCTGAAACAGAAAAGCCCGTTGTGTCTGAAAGCGACACCAAACGCCAGGTCATCACGGTCGAGCTCTACGGGGATGCACCCGAGAAGACGCTCAAGGCGCTGGCCGAGAGGGTCAGGGATGAACTCACTGAACTCGACGGCATTTCCCAGGTCGAGGTTGCCGGTGTTCGGCGCTACGAGATCTCAATCGAAGTCTCAGAACAGTCACTGCGGCGCCACGGATTGAGCTTTCAGCAAGTGGCCGACGCTGTCGGCAGATCCTCACTCGACCTACCAGGCGGCGCGGTCAAGACCGAGGGCGGCGAGATCCTGTTGCGAACAAAAGGTCAGCTCTACACCGGCCGCGAGTTCGAAGACATTGTCGTTTTCACTCGGCGTGACGGAACCCAGTTGTACCTCTCAGATGTTGCGACTGTCATCGATGGTTTTGAGGACTCTGAGACATCCTCTCGATTTGACGGTAAACCAGCCTCCCAAGTCAAGGTCTACCGAGTCGGCGCCGAGGGTGCGCTTGAGGTTTCCAAGCTTGCAAAGGACTATGTCGAACGACTGCGCACGCAGCTTCCAGAAGGCATCAACATCGCGACGTGGGAGGATGACTCAATCATCCTCAAAGAGCGCATCGGGCTACTGCTGCGAAACGCTGCTCTCGGCATCGCTCTGGTGCTTTTATGCCTGACCCTATTCCTCAACTTGAGACTTGCGGCATGGACCACCATGGGTATCCCGATCTCCTTCTTGGGAGGCCTGTGGCTCATCCCTCATTTCGGAATTTCAATCAACATGATCTCGCTCTTCGCTTTCATCGTTGTACTCGGCATTGTTGTCGACGATGCAATCGTGGTCGGTGAGAACATTCACGAGTATCTCGAACGAGGCATGAAACCTATCGACGCAGCCATCCGAGGTGTTCGCGAGATGGCCATCCCCGTCACCTTCGCGATTCTCACGACGGTGGCAGCTTTCGCTCCTCTGTTGTTCGTGGCCGGCAACATGGGCAAGATCATGCGCCAGATTCCCATCGTTGTCATCCTCGTGCTCGCGATGTCTCTGATCGAAGCCCTGTTCATCCTGCCGGCCCATCTTGCGGGCGAGAGCACCCTCTTCAAGCGCTTCATCAAGCCCCGCCTCGCGCGAATCGAGGCAGTGCAGGAGAAGGTACAGCGAGGCCTTGCGTGGGTGATCCATGGGCCCTATCGCAAGACACTCAACCTCACGCTTGAGTGGCGTTACCTCACAGTCGCGAGCGCCATGGCCTTGCTTCTTTTTGTTTTCGGTTTGGTTGGCGGAGGACTGATCAAGTTCAGCTTCATGCCTACGATCGACGCTGACAACATGATTTCCTATCTCGAGATGCCCCAGGGTACACCGGTTGAAGTCACCGCATCTGTGCTTGAACGAATCGAGAACGCGGCACTCATGATCGGGAACGAGTACGCCGAGACTCGCCCCGAGGATGCCCCGAAACTCATTCAACACATTGCTGCGACCGTCGGACAGCAGCCGTCCTTTGGTGCCCACGGTCCAAACCGGAAACAAAGCGTAGGTGGAGCCTCGGCCCACATCGGAGAGGTCAATATCGAGCTGCTTGGAGCAGACATTCGCGGCGTGACCTCCGGCGAGCTTGTCAGCCGTTGGCGTGAGCTTGCCGGAGAGGTTCCCGGCGCGGTCTCCTTGACCTTCCAGTCGAACCTCTTCTCAGCAGGTGATGCCGTTTCCGTCCAGCTCGCTCATCGTGACTGGGAGACGCTCCTCGCAGCGGCTGACCAAGTCAAAGGCTTGCTCGCAGAGTACCCCGGAGTCAAAGACATCAGTGACTCCTTCATGCCCGGAAAGAAGGAACTCAAACTGAAGCTGACCGCGAACGGCCGAACTCTTGGACTGACTCTGTCGGACCTTGCTCGTCAGGTGAGATCGGGCTTCTACGGAGAAGAGGTGCAGCGGGTTCAACGTGGCCGAGACGACATTCGCGTCATGGTCCGATATCCCGAGTCGGAACGGAAGAGCATCGGAGATATTGAACACATGAGGATCCGCGTGCCCGGAGGCGCGGAGGTGCCGTTTGCCACAGTGGCGGAGGTTGAAGAAGGCCGTGGCTACGCCAGCATCGATCGTACAGATCGAAGGCGAGTCGTAACTGTCAGCGCCGACGTAGACGAAGCAGTGGTCAACGCCAACGAGATCAACATGGATCTCCGCCAGAACGTTCTGCCGAGCCTTGCACGCGACTTGCCCGGCCTCAGTTTTGATTTCGAAGGAGAACAACGTGAGCAATCCGAATCAATGGGAAGCATGCTCTCTAACTTTGTCATCGCTCAGTTTGTCATCTTTGCCCTGTTGGCAATTCCGTTCCGGTCCTACAGCCAACCGCTGATTATCATGTCCGCAATCCCATTCGGTCTCATCGGTGCGGTCGGCGGACATATCATCATGGGATTGGATCTGACGCTCTTGTCGATGTTCGGAATGGTGGCGCTCACCGGTGTTGTGGTGAACGACTCCCTGATCATGATCGATCTGATCAATCGAGAACGAGCACAGGGCATTCCAATTGAACAGGCTATCCGGGACTCAGGGACCCGCCGCTTTCGTCCTATTCTGCTCACGACCGCAACGACCTTCCTTGGGTTGGCGCCAATGATCCTGGAGAAGAGCCTGCAGGCCAAGTTCCTGGTTCCGATGGCAGTTAGCCTAGGTTTCGGCATTGTCTTTGCCACAGCCATTACACTCATTCTCATACCGGCGTTGTATCGCATTCTCGAAGATGTTAAGGGAGCCGTCGGACTACAGATTCTCGACACGCGCATCTCGCGACAGGTTACGGCCGGAGATGAACCAGAAGAAGGCGGCCTCAGTCATTCAACTTAGTTAGAAATTCTACTTCTGGACGAAAACGGCCGTGCTCTGGGATAATCCCACTTATCCGAAGGAGTACGACAACCATGCCATCGTTTTCGTTTGACATTCATCTCCTGGGTTTGAAGGATGCTTCAGCAGCCGGACGAGCTCGCTTCTGTGACACCATGGCGCGCATAACCGGCCGAATGCCGTCAGAATTCTCGCGATTGCTGAGTGAGCGCGAGCCACGCATCTTCGAGTCGTTGGACAAGAACCACGCCTCACAAGTGGTCGAAAATCTCACCGATGCCGGAGTACGCGTTGAGATTCGTCCCAGCACGGCAATTCCGCTTTCGGCAGAGGAGCAGATGGCTCACACCATGAATTGCCCCAACTGCGATTTTCTCCAACCTGCGGGCGGGCTCGAGTGTCCCCGCTGCGGCCTGGTCTACGCAAAATGGGAGCGCGAGAATATCGCGAAAATGCAACGTGAAAAGAGCCTCGAAGAGGCTGTCACCCGGTCTCTTCAGATCCGGGAAGAGTGGAGAGTGAAGGCTCTCGCCTACCTCGAGAACAACCCTCTCCCACCTGAGAAAACAGTGCCATTCGATGAGAGTCTTCTCCAAGACGAGTTGCCATTTCTGGCACTCAGTTCCGAACAAGGCCCGCTTCTCCTGACATCGCGCCGTATGCTCTTTCCGATTGAGGGCCAGATGATCTCGATGCCCTACGAGTTGGTCTCTGACGTTGATTTCGGTGGTGGGTTGATCCAGGTCAAGGGTAAGATCCGGCTCCAGTTCACATTTCACGCAGCGGTGCAGGTTGGAGAGAATCAGGCGTCAAATCTGCAATGGCAACTCGACAAGGAATCTGCGTTTTACAAAGATGTCGTTATGGATTGGGCTTTTGCCCGTCATTTCATCTGCGGTGCTTGCGGGGCCAACGAACTCCAGTACCGATACGAGGGACAGCTTCCTTACGCGCGTTGCATGCACTGTGCCGTCGATCACGAAATCGATCTCGTTGAAGCTGTCGCCATCCCCTTGGCAACGGAGTGATAGATGAAATTCTCACGATTGCCATTGATTGTCGTTCTCATGTTCCTTGTGCTCGTAGGATGCGCCGAAAAGAAGGAACCCGTAGTCGAACTCCCTCCAGGCCCAACCATCACTGACTCGGTTCTTGGCATCCATATCCCCGAGCTTCCACTTGTATGGGAACTGATCGAAGACCGACCGCAGGGCCGACTCGCGGTCACCGATCGGGCTCCCAGGATCGGAAAGGTCGAAGCCTTCCTCCTTGAGGAGGACTTCGGAATGAACATCTTTGAGACGATCAAGGCTCACCAGCGCGAGATTGAAGGTCAGCCTGATGGTCACTACTATGGCGC
>JAAESQ010001693.1 GCA_024229275.1 bacterium
TCTTGTATCGCTGATTCCTTCGATCTCATCTCGTTACTGACGTGCCCTCGTGAAAGCTGGATGCTGGAAAACTGCATGTCCAGTTTGAGCGGCGGACGGAGGCCAGCCCTTCTTCGGAAGGGCGCCTCCTCCGACCCGACAGCGATGAAGCGGGGTAACGCCCGTGGAGCCAAGGGGCCCTGCTGCTCATGACTTCTTCGCCAACATGGGAGGCAGGGGCGAGATGATAAAGGCGCCCATCGATCTGCAGGACCTGAGACGAAGAGTATATGCCAAGGCGAAGGCTGAACCGTCATGGCGCTTCTGGGGACTGTACGTGCACGTCTGCAAGATGGAGACGTTGCAATCCGCGTACAAGCTCGCCAGGGAGAACAACGGAGCCCCTGGAGTCGATGGGGTGACGTTCGAATCCGTGGAGAGTGCGGGGCGCGCGGAGTTCCTCGAGCAACTGCGCGAGGAGTTGGTATCCGGCACGTACTTGCCCCAACGGGGGCGGCGCGTGGGAGTTCCGAAGACCGGAGGAAGACTCCGGATGCTCTCGATTCCCACGATTCGCGACAGAGTGGTTCAGGGTGCGCTGAAGCTCATCCTGGAGCCGATCTTCGAAGCGGACTTTGAACCGGGATCGTTTGGCTACCGGCCGAAGAAATCTGCGCACGATGCGGTCGAGCGAGTTCGTCTGCGAGTAGGGAATTCAA
>JAAESQ010001694.1 GCA_024229275.1 bacterium
ATCCGGTTAAGGCCCTCCCCGACGGCGTTGGTCAGATTCCTGTCGATGAAAGCGAGAATATTATCGAAGTGGTTTCGCAGTGTATTGACGAACTTGCGTAGCGAGGGAATGCGGCTTCGCAGTGCGGCGGTTATCCAGCGGTTTAGGAACTTCTTGGCTGAGCCGCGATAGCAGTAATTCCAGAAGTGCTCGAACTCATCCTTGAGTACCCAGGCGCGGTGGATGCGGCGATTAGCGTTACGCAGGCTGTTGATAAAGCGGGTATGCCCCTTGGTTCGGTTATCGGAGTGCATGGCAAGTAGCCAGCGCAGCCCCTTGATCGCCTTGCGTCCCTTGGTGTCGAGGGCGCGCCACTGTTCCTTACGAACCTCGTCGACCGCCTCATTCAGTGCCTTGACGACGTGGAAGCGGTCGATGACGAGCGTAGCATTGGGACAGTGATGTTTAATGGCCTCGGTATAGGCCAGGCTCATGTCGCAACTGGCCCACCGGATGCGCGCCTTTTGCCCCTTGCTCAGGCACTCGTTGAAGAACCGGTCAATAGTCTTGCGGCCCTTGCCCAAGCCGACCCACAGGACGCGAGCGCGGTCCAGATCATAGATGATGGTAGCGAATTTGCGGCCTTTGCAGAAGGAGATCTCGTCAGCGCCCAGAGTGACCAACCCTCTGATTTTATGTCCGTTTCGCACCCGCGTAATGATCCGATGCAACAGGTTGGACAGCGTCGAGGTTGGCATCTTCAGGATCTCGGCGGCGGCCTTCTGGGTCATGATCTGGCACAGGGCGCAGATGCGCCACTCCAGGCGGTAGGTGATGCGTGAAAAGTCCGGTGCCCATGGGATCTCCTCTTGTGCCCGTCCGTGGGTCGGACAGTGGATC
>JAAESQ010001695.1 GCA_024229275.1 bacterium
GGTGCTGATAGTCGCGGGCGCGACTGCAGTGGGCGGCGTAGCAGCCATCAATCTCACGGGCCTTCTCGCCGATCGTGCCTTCGAAGAACAATCAGCATCTCTCAACCACACCGAATTCCGCAGTGAAGCACCCCGTGGCTATCGTGCCCTGGAACGGGGCGACGCCACCTCAGACCAAGAAAGTGAAACCTCTCTCAATGATCCAATTGCAGATGAGGACACACCGGCACCCGCCGCAACTGCGATCCCCTCTCCAACCCCGACGCCGATTCCAATGCCAACCGCGACACCAACCCCAGAGCCGTCATCGCCCGCACCTCCTCCGCATTCAGCGCGTCGCCAGCTCAGATCCCTTCCACCAACTCGACTCGTCGAGCATGCCGGCGAGTACGTGACACTGATCATGAGAGATGGGCGGCAGATCAGAGCAAGACTCGTGAATGTGCGAACAAATTCACTGCGAGTCGCTCAACGTATTGGCGGAGGCGAGATGGAGTTCACCATACCGATAACTGACGTTAAAGGCTTTCGGCCTTTGAACTAGGAAGTGATAGGAGAGAGGTTAGACGACAGAAGATTGCGAGGACTTCGGCCCACTCATCGCTCTTCTGCCTTCTCTCCTCTTTCGCCTCTCTTCTCACTCTGTACTCTTTACTCTTCACTTTCTGGCTGATACTCAAACCCCTGAGGAATGTGAACTCCACTGTCGATCAACTCGTCACTGTGCATCAGCGCCCATGATGGAAGTCCGCGGCGGTACTCCGAGGTCATTCGATGCAGTTGCATCGCTGAGTTTGCCAACACTAGATACAACACCTTTTGCGGATTGAACGGATTCGGCACCACAAGGAAGAGACCGTCATCCGGATCGGCGTAGACGGCATCCTGCCAAACAAAGTGGTTCTTTCCGAGTTCCACTGGAAGATCAGTGGCTATGCTACCCAGGAATGAGTTATCTGCAAGTGAGCCAAGGACCATGAGATCGTGATCCTCGGCCAGCTCTTTTGTGAGTTCGGCATCCTTGACCAGAGGCGGCAGAATCTCGACATAAGCATCAGCAACGGTCTGCTGCCATCGCCGCGCAAGGGTATGATTCGCCTCGTCCTGCTGTGAGGTGCCAAACACAATTAGGGTGCTGTGGAAATCATCGATGAAGTTCGCCCACGTGTAAAAGCTGTCGTTTTGCACAGGGACGTCGTTGAGAGCGTTGAAGACCACGCGATCGGGTCGTGACTCTACTGCGAACTCGATCGTCGCTTCTGTACCGTCCAACTCCATTGGATGCAGCATCGCCACACCATCGACTTCGACCATGACGTAGGTCATCAGACGATAAGCAGGGTCGCCCTGGCTGACCGACACCTCGACCAACCAACTGCCTTGACGATTCTCACGCACCTCGAATTCCGGTCTCAGGTCTGGCAATCCGGTTCTCTCGATCCAAGGCAATACGATGTCATCGACCGACTGCTGCGTACTTTCCCGAACCGTATCGAGGAATTGTCGCGTGGTCATCTCACGGTTTGCAAACCGATCATGAACCTCTCTCATCGCTTTCAAAAAAGTTTCCGTTCCGAGTGCGAGGCGCAACTGATGCAGAGCGATTGTCCCCTTAATTCTGGAAATCTGGTACGGCCCGTACCGATCGTAGGCTCGGTGTGAGTCAACAGCCGCCAGGTCATCCTCTCGGGACACGACGTAGAGGTACCGGTTGGCCAATTCGGCCAAATGAGCGGCAAGCGCCCTCACATTCTCTTCCAGCTCTTCCAGGTCGTCTATCGACTCGTCCGTATCAACCTCGAGTTCCCTCAGCATTCTCCAGTAGGACGCCGACCCACTCACAAACCAGGCTTCAGCATCGCTTGCAGGGAAGACGGTCTGACGCCAGAGTCGTTTGCTGTCGATCTCGAAACCGTCACCAGAGTCCAACTGAAGCTCATATTCCTGGCGTTCCTTTGGTTCAAGCGCCTGCTGCTCACGCGCCTGCTTCAGCTTCTCGGCGATGAAGATCGGGCTTGCGACCGAGTAGCCGAGCGTCAGGTGAGGTACCGCTCCGGGGAGGTCCGGCATGCGCCGCGAACCGGCCTGTGGAAATTTCTCGCGTAGGGTCGTTTTCCCGTGATGTGCGAGAAATACGAGTTGCTCGACCATCTCAGAAGTCGTGATCTTTCCGTCGCAGGCATGTGCCCTATTGATCGGCGAAGAAGCCCACAGGTTGACACCAGCGATAGCGTCTATCTGGCCATTGTGTTTGGCGAAGAATTCGTTGAACGCCACATCGCGATTCCAAGGTGTGAACATCAGGTCAAACGGCCGGTCTTCAGGTTGAGCTAGGTACTCCTTGCGCACTTCGACGTCGCGATTATTGTTATTCGCCCAGAGGAATCCAGGCGTACCAAAAGGCGACAGATCTTCGCTTGTCCGCCACAGTTTCTTGCGGTGAGTCCCGAGAAGGAGAATCGCGACTTCATCTGTCTTGACGTCGGCAATCGGCCAATCGTTGGTATACATGCCGTTGTTGCCATCCCAGAGGATGCGCTCTACGTCGTCAATACTCGAAGCATACTGAGCCGCCTTGCGAATGCGATTCGACTGTGGTGTTGAATCCGGCTCGTACGGAGTTTGTGAGACTGTCGTTTCACCGATAACGATTCCAGCTGAGTTCATGTAGAAGTCAGCGCCTGAGTGAATGCCACCGGGAAAGGTGTGGTAAACCAACCGATGGCCTGTAGACGGTTCAATGTCACAAATGACATTCCAATGAACTCCGGTGAATCCTCCCCACATGAAGATCTGGCCGAAAACCACCCTTCCGTCGCGGGTCGCGGGTCCGGTAGCTACGAACGCCGAGCACTTGTGCTCGCTGTCTTCGATTGCCATCTCTTCCTCTGCTTCGAGGAAGCCCTGCCCAGTCAGTGAATGAGGCGTCACACTCGCTGCACGATGCAATTGACCAAGGTCAATCACTGAATTGATGGCAACAATGTCCTTGAGGTCGAGCGGCCGTTCGTCGAATTCTGCTCCAGCCCGAGCTGCTCCGTCTGCGATGCCCTTCATCTCTGTCAGGTACTCTTGTTCATAACCACGCAAGAAGAGATTGTCCGTCTCGAAGAGTATTGTGTCCCAACCGGCTACCGGATCATCACTATTCTGCTGCACCGCAAGCTTTTCAATGTAGGCGCTTATCTCGTCTGCTACAAGGTAGCCGTACTGGTAACCACGCTCGTACGGCTCTCCCTCGATGTGAACAAAAATCCAACCCTTGTCGTCATAGCGAAAGCCGTTGCCGGCCCAACGAACGGTTTCAAGAGGTATGTATTCTGTGATGTCGTCCACCGGCTCGACACGCACATCGTCAAACCACGCTGTTCCTCGCGCCGCACCGTTGTAGCCCAGGTGAAGTCGAACACGGTCTTCAGCAGTAGTGGCGATAAAAAGAGACTCCACTCGTGTCCAGTCCGAATCGGCACCGACTGTTGGCGAGTGGTTTGTGAAAGGAAACGATGCCATCGTCAAACACGTCGGCACAGCAGTCGGGTACTTTGTCGTCGGATCAGAAACCACGCCGCGCGTACGAATTACACCACTGAGTCGATAAAGGCGGCCAACCTTCAGGTTGATCGCTTCCGACACTACAGTGGCTGACCCATGCCCTCGCACCGAGAGCTGAAGGCTACCGACACCGGAGTTGAACTCTTTCGCGACACCCTCGACGACGCTCGCTGCGGCAGATGATTCGTCGAGACGCCAGCCTTTGACCGAACCATCCGGTTCTAAGTTCTCAAAGCCACCATTGACCAGCATCGGCTCTTCGGCGTTCGCGGCCTGTCCAGCCACAAATGCACACAATACGACCATTGCCAGCATGAGCGGACTCGTATTCGAGGTTCGGTTCATTTCACGCCTCCTTATGAGAACCCGCCGATTCTAGCTCGGCTTTGTACCGATGTGAGCCTTCCTTAATACAACTAAACAATTCGGTTGGCGGGTCTCCAAGTCAGGAAGCACGGACGCCAAAAGGCGCCCTCGGAAGGGCGCCTTGGAATAGCAATGTTTTGTTTGGAATCTAACGCTGAAAAACGCGGATCGATCCGTTCACAGTGCTGATGTCGATCGGCACGTCACCGCCGCCGATGTCACCGGACATGCTGCGCCCAACCCATTTCCCCTTCTTGACCTCGATGCCGAAGTCATTCTTGATTGATCCGTTCACGGTTTCCACGTCGAGACGAGCACTCGCAGAACCTGGGAGGTAAAGTTCGATGGTGCCATTGACCGACTCAAGCCGCACATGGTCACCACGGCTCAAATTGCCACAATCCGCCTCGATTCGTCCATTCACGGTCTCAAGCTCTACAGTTCCCATCAGGGCGCTCGCGCCGATTCTGCCGTTGACTGTAGATGCTTCGACTCCACCCTCAACCCCAGTGATTTCGAGTCGTCCGTTGACGAGTTCGACATCTCTCAACCTGGCGTTGGTCGGAACAGTGATCGTGTAGGTAACCTTTGCGTGGCCCTTGTCGCCACCAAACCAGCCACGACTTCTCGAACTTGGGTACTCGGTATCGATCACGATTGAGTCACCGCTGGCCTGCACCTCGACCTTGAGACCATCAAGGCGCTTTTGGCTAGAGGCTTCTTTAACTGCCAGAACTCTGACTTCCTGCGCGCCCCACACTTCAAACTCCACGTTTCCGTTGATGTTCTCGAGGCTCACAGTGCCTCCAACAGAGAGTGGATA